>NZ_CM002285.1:3668511-3697983 GCF_000497445.1 Streptomyces roseochromogenus subsp. oscitans DS 12.976
GACGGCTCCGCAGCCCCTTACCAGACGCCCGAGACGGGGCCGCCTTTGACACCCGATAAGGGACGATCTTTTAGCGTTTTCATCGTTTTGTACGACTGCTCGCATGGTGCCGGATCCTCCCAGCCCGGGGTCCGGCCCCCGGGCCGACACCGCCGCCGGAAGGCGCACGATCCACCGACTGGCCCACAATGGCCCGGTGAACGACCTCGCCCTGCTCCTCACCCCCGAAGGCCGTGCCCTCCTCGACGAGGTCCGCGACACCGCCCCGGCGGACGAACTCGCCGTCGCCACCCGGCTGCGCCGTGACCACCCCGCCGAGCTGGTGTCGGCCGCGCTCGGCCAGGCCCGGCTGCGGCAGCGGGCGGCGGCGAAGTTCACCGCGGCGGACGCGGGGCGGATGTTCTTCACGCCGAACGGGGTCGAGCAGTCGACGCGGGCCACCGTGGCCGGCTACCGCGCGGAGCGGTTCAAGAGCCTCGGTGTGACCTCCGTGGCCGACCTGTGCTGCGGGATCGGCGGGGACGCGATCGCGCTCGCCCGGGCCGGGATCCGGGTGCTCGCCGTGGACCGGGATCCGCTGACGGCGGCCGTGGCGCGGGCGAACGCCGAGGCGCTGGGACTGGACGAGCTGATCGAGGTGCGGGAGGCGGACGTCACGGAGGTGGACACGGGCGGCTACGACGCCGTGTTCGTCGACCCCGCCCGGCGCGGCGGACGGTCAGGAGGGGCCGCGCGACGGGGGTCCCCCCAGGCTTTCGGCGCTGGGGGAGCGTCGATGAGGGGCGGTGGCCGGGCGACGGGCGGGCGGATCTTCGACCCGGAGGCCTACTCCCCGCCGCTGTCCTGGGCGATCGAGGCCGCCCGCAGGGCACCGCACGCGGCGCTGAAGGTGGCGCCCGGCATTCCGCACGAGGCCGTGCCCGCCGACGCCGAGGCCGAGTGGGTTTCGGACGGCGGGGACGTGAAGGAGGCGGTGCTGTGGTTCGGGACCGGGGCGGGCGCCGTACGCGCCACGCTGCTGCCCGGGCCGCGCACGCTCCTCGGCAAGCGGCTGCCCGATCCCGCGGTCCGGCCCGTGGGGCGGTATCTGTACGAGCCCGACGGCGCCGTCATCCGCGCCCATCTGGTCGCCGAGGTGGCCGAGGAGGTCGGCGGCGGGCTGGTCGACGCGACCATCGCGTACGTCACCGCCGACGAGCTGCGGCCCACCCGGTACGCCTCCGCCTACGAGATCACCGACCAACTCCCCTTCAACGTCAAGAAGTTGAAGGCCCTGCTGCGGGAGCGCGAGGTCGGCACGCTGACCGTGAAGAAGCGCGGGTCGGCCGTCGAGCCGGAGGAGCTGCGGAGGAAGGTCAAACCGCAGGGGCCGAATGCGGCGACCGTGTTCCTCACCCGGGTCGCCGGGGCACCGACGATGCTCGTGGGGCGGCCGGCCTAGGGCCTGTCCGGCATCTGCGTCGCCCGGCGCAGCAGCAGT
Source organism: Streptomyces roseochromogenus subsp. oscitans DS 12.976 (assembly GCF_000497445.1). Lineage (NCBI taxonomy): Bacteria > Bacillati > Actinomycetota > Actinomycetes > Kitasatosporales > Streptomycetaceae > Streptomyces > Streptomyces roseochromogenus. The sequence goes on from NZ_CM002285.1 coordinate 3,669,992, forward strand.
TCGCGCTCCTTCTCGTTGCGCGTCAGGCCGGCCGCTCGCTCGAACTCCGCTCGCGCCTCCGTAGTACGCCCGAGCCGGGCCAGCAGGTCGGCTCGGACGCTGGGCAGCAGGTGGTAGTCGCGCAGGGCCGGTTCGGCGGTCAGGGCGTCCACCAGCTTGAGGCCCTCGGCCGGGCCGTCGGCCATCGCCACGGCGACCGCGCGGTTCAGTTCGACCACCGGGGACGGGGCTCGGGCGGCCAGCAGGCCGTACAGGGTGGCGATGGCGCGCCAGTCGGTCTCCTCGTAGGCGTGGGCATGCGCGTGGCACGCGGCGATGGCCGCCTGGAGGGCGTACGGGCCCGGGGCCCCGGTCGCCGTGGCGTCGGCGCGGTCGAGGGCGCGGATGCCGCGGGCGATCAGCATGCGGTTCCAGCGGCGGCGGTTCTGGTCCTTGAGGAGGACGGGCGCGCCGTCGGGGCCGGTGCGGGCGGCCGTGCGGGACGCCTGGAACTCCAGCAGCGAGGTCAGGCCGTGCACCTCCGGTTCCTTGGGCATCAGCGCGGACAGGACGCGGGCCAGGCGCAGCGCGTCCTCGCACAGGCCGGGGCGCAGCAGGTCGTCGCCGGTGGTCACCGCGTACCCCTCGTTGAAGATCAGGTAGATGACGTCCAGGACGGAGCCGAGACGGGCCTCGCGGTCGGGGCCGTAGGGCACCTCGAAGGCGACGTTCTGCTTCGCCAGGGTGCGTTTGGCGCGGACGATGCGCTGGGCGATCGTCGGCTCCGGGACCAGGTAGGCACGCGCGATCTCGGCCGTGGTCAGACCGCCGAGCAGGCGCAGGGTGAGCGCGGTGCGGGCCTCGGCGGACAGCACCGGGTGGCAGGTGGTGAAGACGAGCCGGAGCAGGTCGTCGTCGATGTCGTCCGGGCCGGCGGGCGCGTCGTACGCGGGCGGGGCCGACCGCGAGAGGTCCCGGCCGATCTCCTGCAGCTTGCGGGCGTAGGTCTCGCGGCGCCGGATCAGGTCGACGGCTCGGTGCCGGGCGGTGGCCATGAGCCAGGCGCCGGGGTTGTCGGGCACGCCGTCGCGGGGCCACCGCTCCAGGGCGGCGACCAGCGCGTCCTGGGCCAGTTCCTCGGCGATGCCGATGTCCCGGACGATCCGGGCGACACCGGCGACGACCCGGGGCGACTCCAGGCGGAAGACGGTCTCGATGGCGTGCGCCGCGGCGGAGCCGGGGATGCCGGGCCGCGCTGGGGTGGGCTGTGGTTCCACAGCCCACCATGCAACACCCCCGGCGGCCACGGGGCCAGCGCCCACCGGACGAGGCCTAGCCCTCGGCGATCTCCCGGACCTCGCAGCTCACAGTCCAGTAGTCCTCGTGGACCTGGAGGAACCGCTTGGCCCACTCCAGCGCCTCGGCCTTGTCCTTGCACTGCATGATCGCGTAGCCGCCGATGACCTCCTTGGACTCGGTGAAGGGCCCGTCGGTGACGGAGATCTTGCCGCCCTGCCAGCGCACCGTGGTGCCCTGCGCGGACGGCGTCAGCCCGGCGGTGTCGAGCATCACGCCCGCCTTGGTGACCTCCTCGATCAGCCGGCCCATCCGCTGCATCAGCTCCTCGCTGGGCCCCTCGGCGGGGGCGGAGGACTCGTCGATGTGCACGATCGACAGATAGCGGGGCATGGTGACTCCTTCGGTGGGGGCGGCGGGGCCGTTCCCGGCCGCTCACCCCATGCGTCGAACGGCGGACACCGGGATCGACACCCTCGCGAGAAATTCCCGCGGATTTTTTCCGGCCGGCTCCGGTCAGCGCAGGGACGCCCACAGCTCGCTCGCCGCGGGCTCCTTCGCGGTCACCCGGTTGGGGTCGGAGGGCGTCGCCTATGCCGTGCCGGGTGCGGGCGAGGGCCTGCTTGCCGTCGAGGTGATGGGGGCCGGCGGCCAGGTCCAGATGGCTCTTGTCGTCGTGGATGTCCTGGCCGGTGGTGACCGTGACCCCCCGGTGGGGGAGCGCCCACGGACGGGCGGGTGACGAGGGTGTCGCGCGGGATGCTGACGACGGTGGCCTTCGTACGGCCCGCGCCGATGTGCACGACCATCGCCGTGTCCGAGCGGGCGCCGGAGCTGTCGCCGCCGCCCAGCTCCTTGTCGGCCTTGCCGCCGCGCCCGTCCGAGCCGAGGACCAGGATGTTCAGGGACCCGGTCGGCAGCGCGTTGTCGATGTCGACGCTCCTGATGTCGTGGTCCAGATGCCAGTACACCCAGCCCACGGCGCCCGTGCCCAGCACCAGGGCGCCTGCCAGGCTCGGTTTGCTTCGGAAATTCTCATCCCAGCGCCTGGGCGATGCCGTAGTACGCCGGTTTCGGCCGGTAGTTCTCGTCGTACGGGGTCGCCGCCCCGTAGCCCGGGAAGGTGCCCGGCACCCAGGAGTCGGCGTCGGTGAAGCCCCACACCGTGACGTTCACACAGCGGGCGACCGCCGTGCACGCGGCCACCACGGATGCGAAGTCGGCCTTCTGCTGGGCGAGTTTCGTACGGTCGGCGGGCAGTTGCATACGGACGTCCAGCTCGGTGATCGCCACGTCCACGCCGAGGCCGGCGAAGCGCTGGATGTTCTGCCGGAGCGTGCTCGGCACCTGGCCGAGGATCAGATGTGCCTGCAGGCCGACGCCGCCGATCGGGACGCCCCGCGCCTTGAGGGACTTGACCAGGTTGTACAGGGCGTCGGACTTCGCGTTCACGCCCTCGGCGTTGTAGTCGTTGATGTACAGCCTGGCGTTCGGGTCGGCCGCGTGGGCCCAGGTCAGGGCACTGGCGATATAGCCGGAGCCGAGGCCCTTGTACCAGAGGGTCGAGCGGTAGCTGCCGTCGTCGTTGAAGGGTTCGTTGACCACGTCCCAGGCGGCGATCCTGCCCTTGTAGCGGCCGACTTCGGTGCTGATGTGGTTCTGGAGCAGGCTGCCGAGCTGGGCGGACGTCCAGCTGCCGTTCGTCAGCCAGCTGGGGTTCTGGCTGTACCAGACCAGGGTGTGGCCCCGCACCTGCTGGTGGTGGGCCTGGGCGAAAGCCACGATCTGGTCGGCCTCGGTCCAGTCGAAGCTGCCCCGGGTCGGCTCGACGGTCCCCCACTTCATGGCGTTGCCGGGGGTCAGCGAGCTGAACTGGGCTCCGGCGATGTCGCCGTAGGTTCCGGTGAGCTTGGAGCCGGTGACGGCGGTGCCGATGAGCTTGCCCTTCGCCGCCGCGAGGTCGCGCAGCGGGGTGTCGGCGGCATGCGCCGCGGGCGCGGTGAACAGGAGCGCGGCGCCGGTCACGAGCGAAGCGAGGGATAAGCCGGTTCTCAGAGATCTCACTGTGGGTGCCTCCGAAAGTTTCGGTTGGATGACCGACTGGCTTCGGAGCAGTGTGGGGTGGTCCTCGGCCCCCGTCAATACACCTACCGCCGGAGCGCCGGAGACACGTCCGTGCTCGACCGCACCACCAGGCTGGTCGCCAGCTCCACCCGGGTCGCCCGCTCCTCCCGCTCGGCCCCCAGCTCCAGCACCAGCCGGGCCGCCGCCTCGGCCATCTCGGTCAGCGGCTGCCGTACGGTCGTCAGCGGCGGGCCGACCCAGCGGGCCACCGGCAGATCGTCGAAGCCGACCACGCTGAGGTCCTCCGGGATGCGCAGGCCCAGCTCGCGGGCGGCCTCGTACAGGCCGAGCGCCTGGAGGTCGTTGCCCGCGAAGACGGCCGTCGGCCGGTCGGGGCGGCCGAGCAGCTCCAGGCCCAGGCGGTAGCCGGAGTCGTGGTGGAAGTCGCCGGCGGCGACGAGCGAGGGGTCGGCGGGCAGGCCGGCCGTCTCCAGCGCGGCGCGGTAGCCGTCGATCCGGGCCCGGCTGCACATCATCCGGGACGGGCCGCTGATCGCGCCGATCCGGGTGTGGCCGAGTTCCAGCAGATGGCGGGTGGCGGCCAGCCCGCCCTGCCAGTTGGTGGCACCGATGGACGGCACATCCGGGCCCGGGTCGCCGGCCGGGTCCATCACCACGAACGGGATGGAGCGGCTGGTCAGCAGCGCCCGCTGGGGCTCGTCGAGCCCGGACAGCACCAGCACCACGCCGTGCGGGCGGCGCGCGGCCACCTGGTCGGCCCAGGTCCGGCCCGGGGTGAGCCGGCCGGCCGACTCGGACAGTACGACGCTCAGCCCGGCCGCCCGGGCCACGTTCTCCACGCCCCGGATGACCTCCAGCGCCCAGGCGCTCTCCAGCTCGTGGAAGACCAGGTCGATCAGCGGCGAGCGGGACGCCTCGGCGCGGCGGCGCCGGTAGCCGTGGGCGCGCAGCAGCTCCTCGACCCGGGTACGGGTCGCCGGGGCGACATCGGCGCGGCCGTTGAGGACCTTCGAAACAGTCGGAGCCGACACCCCGGCCTCACGGGCGATCTCGGCGAGGGTCGCCGTCTGCGTCTCTGCGGGCTTCGAAGGCTTCATGCGGGCGATCGTATCCCCGCCGCACCCCTTGACGAAGGCCCGTATGCGCCATAGGTTCCCGGAACATTCGAGAATCACTTCGAAACATTCGCGCAGAGCAGAGCACAACAGAGCATCGAGCATCGCAGAGTCAGGCAGACCCGGCAAAGTCAGACGGGAGTTCCATGACCATCGCTCCTTGGCGCGACCCCGCCCTGCCCGCCGACGCCCGCGTGGCCGATCTGCTCGCCCGGATGACCCTGGAGGAGAAGGCCGCCCAGCTGTACGGCGTGTGGGTGGGCGCCGCCACGGACGGCGACGCGGTCGCTCCGCTGCAGCGTGAGATGACCACCGGCCATGACTGGGACGAGCTGGTCTCACTCGGCCTCGGCCAGCTGACCCGCTCCTTCGGCACCGCTCCCGTGGACCCGGCCCTCGGTGCGCGGGCCCTGGCCCGCGCCCAGCGCCGGATCGCCGCGGCCGGCCGCTTCGGCATCCCGGCCATGGCCCACGAGGAGTGCCTGGCCGGCTTCACCGCCTGGCGCGCGACGGCGTACCCGGTGCCACTCGCCTGGGGCGCCGCCTTCGACCCGGCGCTGGTCGAGGAGATGGGCCGGCGCATCGGCCGCGACCTGCGCGCGGTCGGCGTCCACCAGGGCCTCGCGCCGGTCCTGGACGTGGTCCGCGACCCGCGCTGGGGGCGGGTCGAGGAGACGATCGGCGAGGACCCGTACCTGGTCGGCACCATCGGCACGGCGTACGTACGCGGTCTGGAGTCGGCCGGGGTCGTCGCCACGCTCAAGCACTTCGCCGGGTACGCGTCCTCGGCCGGCGCCCGGAACCTGGCCCCGGTCCGGGCGGGCGTACGGGAGTTCGCGGACATCACCCTTCCCCCCTTCGAGATGGCGGTGCGCGAGGGCGGGGCCCGTTCGGTGATGGCGGCCTACACCGAGACCGACGGCGTACCCGCCGCCGCCGATCCGCTCCTGCTGACCGAACTGCTGCGCGAGGAGTGGGGTTTCACCGGCACGGTGGTCGCGGACTACTTCGGCATCGGCTTCCTGGAGACCCTGCACCGGGTCGCGGCCGACGAGGCGGAGGCGGCACATCTGGCGCTGGCCGCGGGCATCGACGTCGAACTGCCGACCCCGAAGTGCTACGGCACCCCGCTCGTCACGGCCGTACGCCGGGGCCGGATCCCTCAGGCGCTGGTGGACCGGGCGGCCCGGCGCGTCCTGACGCAGAAGTGCGAGCTGGGCCTGCTGGACCCGGGCTGGCGGCCGGAGCCGGCGGGCCCGGCCGACCTGGACTCGCCGGAGAACCGCGCCCTGGCCCGGCGCCTGGCGGAGGAGTCGGTGATTCTGCTGGACAACCCGGACGGCCTTCTCCCCCTCGCCCCGGATGCCCGGATCGCGGTCGTGGGCCCGCGCGCGGCGGACCCGCTCGCCCTGCTCGGCTGCTACTCCTTCCCCGCCCACGTCCTCACCCACCACCCCGAGGTCCCGCTCGGCATCGAGATCCCCACGCTGCTGGACGCACTGCGCGCCGAACTCCCGGACGCCAAGGTCACGTTCACTTCGGGGTGCGGAGTCCGCGACCCGGACACCGCCGGCTTCGCGGAGGCGGTGGCCCGGGCGGCGGAGGCCGACGTGTGCGTGGCGGTGCTCGGCGACCGGGCGGGCCTGTTCGGCCGGGGCACATCGGGCGAGGGCTGCGATGCGGCGGACCTCCAACTGCCCGGTGTACAGGCCGAGTTGCTGGACACGATCGTAGCGGTCGGCGTCCCGGTGATACTCGTGCTGCTGACCGGCCGGCCGTATGCGCTGGGCCGCTGGCACGGCCGGCTCGGCGCGGTCGTCCAGGCCTTCTTCCCCGGCGAGGAGGGCGGCCCGGCGGTGGCCGGGGTGCTGTCCGGACGGGTGAACCCCTCCGGACGCCTCCCGGTGAGCGTGCCGCGCGCGCCCGGCGGCCAGCCCTGGACGTATCTCCAGCCCCTGCTGGGCCTGGCCGGAGAGGTCAGCAGCCTGGACCCGACCCCGCTGTACCCGTTCGGGCACGGCCGCTCGTACACGACGTTCGCCTGGGAGGACGTCCGCGGCCCCGGGCCCGAGATCCCGACGGACGGCTCCTGCGACCTCTCCCTGACCGTGCGCAACACCGGTGAGCGCGCGGGCGCCGAGGTCGTCCAGCTGTATCTGCACGACCCGGTGGCGAGCGTGACCCGGCCCGACGTACGGCTGATCGGGTACCAGCGCATCACGCTCTCCCCCGGCGAGTCCCGCCGGCTGACCTTCCGCTTCCACGCCGACCTGTCCGCCTTCACGGACCGTACGGGGGCCCGGCTGGTGGAGCCGGGCGCGCTGGAGCTGCGGCTGGCCGCGTCGAGCACGGACGTACGGCACACGGTCCGGCTCCGGCTGACCGGGCCGGTACGGGTGGTGGGCGCGGACCGGCGGCTGCGGTGCGCCGTGGAGGTGTCCCGGGGAACCGGTTGAACGGCGGGGGCCGGGTGGAACGTATTGAGCCACGGCGGAAGCACAACCAGCCCCTTTCCGCAAGACCTCTGACACGGGCGTTCAGGATCGTTTCAGGTTGCCCCTGGCAGGGTCGGGCCGTAATTGACCACCCCCCACACCCGGCAGGAGCCCCTTTGCCGACGACGAAGTCCGTCATGAAGAAGCTGCCCGAGGTCACCCTCGCGTTCTGGATCATGAAGATCGCGGCGACGACCCTGGGCGAGACCGCCGGCGACCTGTTCGCCCAGACCCTCAAACTCGGCTACTTCCTCACCACCGTCGCCCTGTTCCTGGTCTTCGTGGTGACGCTGGTGGTCCAGCTGCGTTCCTCGCGCTACAACCCGTTCTTCTACTGGACCGTGATCCTGTCGACCTCCATGGCCGGCACCACGATGTCCGACTTCATGAACCGCGACGCCAGCGCGAAGTTCCTCTCGAACGGCGCGACCCGGCTCGGCTGGGGCCCACAGGGCCTCGGCCTCGGCTACCCGGAGGGCGCCGCGATCCTGATCTCGATCCTGCTGCTGATCTTCCTCGGCTGGAAGCTGAGCGGGATGACCTTCCAGATCACCGAGATCGTCACCTTCCGGGGCGAGGCCCTGTTCTGGGCGGCGATCCTCGTCTCCAACACCCTCGGCACCTCGATGGGCGACTTCCTGTCCGACAGCTCGGGCCTCGGCTATCTGGGCGGTGCGTCCCTGGTGACCGGCGTCCTGCTGGTCCTGGTCGCCCTGATGAAGGTCCCGGTGGTGCCGAACGTCCTCCTGTTCTGGATCGCGTTCGTGCTGACCCGTCCGCTGGGCGCCACGGCCGGTGACTTCCTGACCAAGCCGGTCGCCAAGGGCGGTCTGAATCTGGGGACGCTCGGTTCCTCGGTGGTGCTGCTCGCGGTGCTGTTCGGTCTGATGGCGTACGCGCAGCTCAAGGAGCGGCGGGTGGCGACCGCTTCGGAGTTCGCGGGTCCCGGGGCGGAGGCCGAGGCGGTCCAGCCGCAGCGCGCCGGTCACCGGTAACGGCGAAACCCGCCCCGGACAACCGGGGCGGGTTTCGAGTGGAGCGCCGGGCAGGCCTTGCACCTGCATCTCCCCGCAGGAAGCGGGACGTCTTTCCTTGGACCACCAACGCACCGCGATCCGGCCGGTTTTCCGTTTCCGGGTTCCTGCCGTTCGCTGTGTGATGATCATAGCGCAGTTCGGCCGGACACCTCAACTTCCGTCGCCGGCCACCGCCTCGAACCGCCAGCGGTGCACGGCCCGGGTCACCAACTCGCTGGTGGGTTCGGGCAGTTCGGGCAGTTCGGCGTCGTACGACGCGTCCCACCACGTGATGACCAGCACCCGGTCCTGCGGCGCCCGGAAGGTCTCGCGGCGCAGCGGCTCGGCGGCCAGCGGCTGTTCCCGCACCCAGGCGAGCAGCTCCTCGCCCCGGCCCGCGGCCGCCCGGGCCTCCCACATCAGCGCGACGGTCACGAGTACAGGTTCTCCTTGCTGACCTCGTGCACATGGTCGTGGTTGCCGGGGACGTGCGGGTCGGTGACCGGCAGGGAGGAGTCGGCCGACAGGTCCCAGCTGGAGGCGGAGCGGCCCCGGGCGACCATCTCAGCGCCCAGCGCGGCGACCATCGCGCCGTTGTCCGTGCACAGCTTGGGGCGCGGGACGCGGAGTTCGATGCCCGCCGCCTCGCAGCGGTGCCGGGCCAGCTCGCGCAGGCGCGAGTTCGCGGCCACACCGCCGCCGATCATCAGGTGCTCGACGCCCTCGTCCTTGCAGGCGCGGACGGCCTTGCGGGTCAGCACGTCGACGACGGCCTCCTGGAAGGACGCGGCCACATCGCGGACCGGGACCTCCTCGCCGGCCGCGCGCCTGGCCTCGATCCAGCGGGCCACGGCCGTCTTCAGACCGGAGAAGGAGAAGTCGTACGCCGGATCGCGGGGGCCGGTCAGGCCGCGCGGGAAGGCGATCGCCTCCGGGTCGCCCTCACGCGCGTACCGGTCGATGACCGGGCCGCCGGGGAAGCCCAGGTTCAGTACCCGGGCAATCTTGTCGAAGGCCTCGCCGGCCGCGTCGTCGATGGTCGCGCCCAACGGCCGGACGTCGGAGGTGATGTCCTCCGACAGCAGCAGGGAGGAGTGGCCGCCGGACACCAGCAGGGCCATGGTCGGCTCGGGCAGCGGGCCGTGCTCCAGCTGGTCGACGCAGATGTGCGAGGCGAGGTGGTTGACGCCGTAGAGGGGCTTGCCGAGGGCGTAGGCGTACGCTTTGGCCGCCGAGACACCGACGAGGAGGGCGCCCGCGAGGCCGGGACCCGCGGTCACGGCGATGCCGTCGAGGTCTTTCGCCGAGACGCCCGCCTCCTTCAGCGCGCGGTCGATGGTGGGGACCATCGCCTCCAGGTGGGCGCGGGAGGCCACCTCCGGGACGACGCCGCCGAAGCGGGCGTGCTCGTCGACGCTGGAGGCGACGGCGTCCGCCAGCAGGGTGGTGCCACGGACGACGCCGACACCGGTCTCGTCGCAGGAGGTCTCGATGCCGAGGACGAGAGGTTCGTCAGCCATGGTTCTTCTCTTCGGTTGCTTCTGCGGTTGCTTCTGCGGTTGCTTCTTCGGTGGCTTGGCCGGTGGTCAGACGCATGACCAGGGCGTCCACGTTGCCCGGCTGGTAGTAGCCGCGGCGGAACCCGATGGGCTCGAAGCCGTAGCGCTCGTAGAGCTTCTGGGCGCGGACGTTGTCGACCCGGCACTCCAGCAGCACCTCGTGGCACTCGAACGCGGTCGCCGCGCGCAGCAGCTCGGCCAGCAGCCGTCCGCCGAGGCCGGTGCCCTGGACGTCGCGGGCGACGGCGATGGTCTGCACATCGGCCTGTTCGCCGGAGGAGGCGAGGCCCGCGTACCCGACGATCCGGCCGGTCTCCTCGTGGGCCACCAGATAGCGGCGGGTCGCGTCGGCGCCCCGGGCGTGGGCCAGCTCGGACCAGAACATGCCCCGCGACCAGGCGTCCTCGGGGAACAGGTCCCTCTCCAGCTCCAGGACCGGGTCGATGTCCCACCAGCGCATCTCGCGCATTCGTACGGTCACTTCGGGGTGACCACCTTGTAGTTCTTGGGGACCTGGGCGTCCGGGCGGCGCAGATACAGCGGCCGGGGGGCCGGCAGCTCCTCGCCGGCGGCCAGCCTCTCGACGGCCAGCGAGGCGAGGGCGGCGGCGGAGACGTGCTCGGGCTCGTGGACGCTCGGGAACGTGTCCGGGTAGAGGAGCGCGCCCGCACCCACCGCCGGGAGGCCCGCCACCCGCTCGGCGATGTCGGCCGGCCGGTCCACGGCGGGGCCGGTCAGCCGGGTGCGGGAGTCGGCGTACGTCGCCCAGTAGACCTCCTTGCGCCGGGCGTCGGTCGCCACGACGAAGGGGCCCTTCTCGATGTCGGCGGCATAGGCGAGGCCGTCCAGCGTGCACAGACCGTGCACCGGAACCCCGAGCGCGAGGCCGAAGGTGTCGGCCGTCATCAGGCCGACGCGCAGGCCGGTGTAGGGGCCGGGGCCGATGCCGACGACGATGCCGGTGACGGCGTCCAGTCTGAGTCCGGCCTCGGCGAGCACACGGTCCACGGCCGGCAGCAGCAGCTCTCCGTGCCGGCGCGCGTCCACCTGACTCGACGAGGCGACGACGTCCGTACCGTCGTGCAGCGCGACGGTGACGGCGGGTGTTGCGGTATCCAGAGCGAGCAAGAGCACGCGAACAGCCTACGGCGCCAACGGCTCACGCATCGCCGTCCGGGTCGTACGGTCACCGACTGCTACGGTCTGTACGAACTACGACATATCACATGAGACAGTACGAAACGGTACGAGGCAGAGGTGAGCGCACGTGGCAGGGACCAGCTCGGGAATCGTGGCCGGCCTCACCGCGGCGGCCCTCGGCGCCGTCGGCTTCCTCGCCTACCAGGCCCGGGCGACCGTACCGGCGGGCCTGGGCGACAGGCCCGGGGCGAGCGCGTCCCCCTCGACGAGCGCCACGAGCACGCCCAGCTACGACCCCACCTCGACGGCCCTGCCGAGCGGAACCGGTGTGGGTGAACGGGTCGTGTACTCGCTGGACGCCAACCGGGTCTGGCTGGTCGGCCGCACGAACCAGCTGGAGCGCACCTTCAAGGTCTCCCCGGGCAGCGTGGACCCGTCGCCGGGCACCTACTGGGTCACGTCCCGCTCGAACGCGATCACCGGCACCGACGGCACCCCCATCGAGCATGTCGTGCGGTTCACCGAGGTGGACGGGCTGGCGGTCGGCTTCAGCGCGGCGGTGGGCAGCGCGGTGCGCTCCGCGGGCGACCCGGTGGTGCGGACCGGGGGGATCCGGGAGACGCGGGTGGACGGCGAGGCGATGTGGGACTTCGCGACGATCGGGGTGCGGGTGATGGTGATCCGTTAAGCGGCTTCGCGGGGGTGCCGTGCGGGGTCGCCGGTCGGGTGCGGCGCCGTTGCGGCGGGTCGCGCCCCCGCATGTTCGACACCGTCCCGCGCTTCTTCGGGGCGCTGCGGGGGCCGGGAAACCGCCTCCGCCGCCGCGCACGCCGCCAGCAGGTCGCGCATGGAGACGCCGGTGGGGCTGGGTGCGGGCATGGGCGCCTCCTGTGGTGCGGGGGCGGGAGTAGTTAGGTACGCCTAACTACCGACTGGATACCATGTGACCACGCACGGGACGTCCTGCGCAATATGTTGCCGACGGCCTGTCGGAATCTTGATTCGGATACCTGATGCGGAATCTTGATACCGGCATACCGGAATCTTGATACGGCGGCAGCGCTCAGGCGGTGAGCGACTCCAGGCCGGCCTCGGCCCAGCGCTCCCCCAGCCCGCTGAGCGTCACGTGCCGTACCTCGTCCGTGGTGTCCCCGACGGCGCGGTGGATGACGACCTGGAGGCGGTCCTCGGTCAGTTCCTCGACCTTGCCCTCGCCCCACTCCACGACGATCACCGACTCGGGCAGCGAGACATCGAGGTCCAGGTCCTCCATCTCGTCCAGCCCGCCGCCGAGCCGGTAGGCGTCGACGTGCACGAGGGGCGGGCCGTCGCCGAGGGAGGGGTGCACCCGGGCGATCACGAAGGTCGGCGAGGTGACCGCGCCGCGCACGCCGAGGCCCTCGCCGAGCCCGCGGGTCAGCGTGGTCTTGCCTGCGCCCAGCTCACCGCTGAGCATCACCAGGTCGCCCGCGCGCAGCAGCTTGGCCAGCGTGCGGCCCAGCTCGCGCATCTGCTCGGGCGAGGTGATCGTCAGCCGGGTCTCAGCGGGGTCCTGCGGTGCTGCTGGTGCTTCCATAGCCCATAACCGTAGCCCCTGCGGGCACGGCACCCGCGCGAGTGAGCAGGTCGGCGAGGCGGTCGGTGACCACTTCGGGGTGTTCCAGCATCACCAGGTGCCCCGCGTCCGGGACGAGCACCAGCTCGGCGTCGGGCAACAGGTCGGCTATGGCCTCGCTGTGCTCGCTGGGCGTGACCAGGTCCCGGACGCCGGCCAGCACCAGCACCGGCATGTCCCGGAAGCAGGCGAGCGCCTCGGTCTTGTCGTGGTCGGTGAAGGCCGGGTAGAACTCGGCGACCACGTCGATCGGCGTGGACTCGATCATCCGCTCGGCGAACCGCTCGACGGCCGGGTCGACGTCCCGGCCCGCGAACGAGTACCGCTTGATGATCCCGGCGAACAGATCGGCGGTGGCCCGGCGGCCCTTCTCGACCAGCTCCGCCTGCTGTCCGAGCGCCTTCAGCACGCCGGGCAGGATCCGGCGCACCGCGTTGACGCCGGCCAGCGGCAGCCCGAAGTTGACCTCGCCGAGCCGTCCGGACGACGTACCGACCAAGGCGGTGGCGACGACCCGGTCCCGGATCAGCTCGGGGTACTGGGCGGCGAGGGCCATCATGGTCATGCCGCCCATCGAGTGCCCGACCAGCACGATCGGCCCGTCCGGTACGGCGGCGTCGAGGACGGCCTTCAGATCGCGGCCGAGCTGGTCGATGGTGACCGGCACCCGGTCCCGGGTCTGGGCCATGCCCCGCCCGGACCGGCCGTGGCTGCGCTGGTCCCAGTGCACGGTCCGGACGACCCCGCGCAGGGCGGCCCGCTGGAAGTGCCAGGAGTCCTGGTTGAGGCAGTAGCCGTGGCTGAAGACGACGGTGACCGGGGCGGGCGCCTTACGGCCGAACAGCCTCCGCCTGCGCGGGGAGACGTTCGGGCCCGGGTCGGGCTCGGCATCGTCGACCTCGTAGTACAGCTCGGTGCCGTCGTCGGCCTGCGCCTTGCCCGGGGTGCCGCGCAGGGTGCCGTAGGGGCCCGCGGAGTCCAGTGCCAGCCGGGCCTTTCTGCGCATGCCCCGGCCCACCGTCATCCGCTCGATGGCGACGCCGGCCGCCGCGCCCGCGGCGAGCACGCCTATCGCGGTACCGGCGATGCCGGTCGCCCTGCGCCAGCTGCCGGCCGCCCCCGCGGCGGAGGCGGCGGCCGCCGAGGCGACGACGTCCGCCACGACCTCCGCACTGCTCTCGCTCACGTACCGCTCCTCTTCGCCGTACTGCAGTTCCCCTGGGTTTCGCCTGGGTGGTGAAACGGATGAATCCGATGGTGCCGGGTGCAACGGGCGTCGCAGGTGGGTCTGCGACGGGTGTCACAGGTGAGCCGGGTCGCTCTCGAACGGCTTACCCGAGTTCTTTCCCGTTCACATAGACGCGAGGAACCCGGGTCCCGATGCGTGTGACGATTTCGTACGCGATCGTGCCGCAGGCCTGCGCCCAGTCCTCGGCGGTGGGCTCACCGCGGTCGCCGGGCCCGAACAGCACGGCCTCGCTTCCCACCGCGGGCTCGTCCCCGCCGAGGTCCACCACGAACTGGTCCATCGCGACCCGCCCGGCGACCGTCCGCCACTTGCCGTCGACCAGCACCGGGCCGGTGCCGGAGGCGTGCCGCGGGATGCCGTCCGCGTAGCCGACCGGGACGAGACCGAGGGTGGTCTCGCCGGGTGTGACGTAGTGGTGGCCGTAGCTGACGCCGTGGCCGCGCGGGGCGCGCTTGACCAGGGCCAGCGAGGCGCGGAGCGTCATCACCGGGCGCAGCCCGAAGTCGGCCGGCGTGCCCAGCTCGGGGCTGGGCGAGATGCCGTACATGGCGATGCCGGTGCGGACGAGGTCGAAGTGGGTCTCGGGGAGGGTGAGTGCGGCGGGCGAGTTGGCGATGTGCCGCACCTCGGGCCGCACGCCCTGCTCCTCGGCGTACGCCAGCATCTCCCGGAAACGCTCCAGCTGGGCGGCGATGGAGGGATGCCCGGGCTCGTCGGCGCAGGCGAAGTGCGACCACAGCCCGGTGATCCGGACCAGCCCCTCGGCCTCGGCGCGCAGGGCCGCGGCGACCAGTTCCGCCCAGTCGGGGCCGGGCTGGCAGCCGTTGCGGCCGAGCCCGGTGTCCGCCTTGAGCTGCACCCGCGCGACGCGGCCGGCCTCGCGGGCCGCAGCGACGGCCTCCCGCAGGGCCCACATCCCGCTCAGGGACATGTCGAGGCCGGCCTCGATCGCCTGCCGCCAGGGGCCGCCCGGCACCCACAGCCAGCACAGGATCCGGCCCGGCAGCCCGGCCGCGCGCAGTGCCAGGGCTTCCTCGGGGGTGGCGGTGCCGAGCCAGGTCGCGCCCGCGGCGAGGGCCGCGCGGGCGCACGGCACGGCCCCATGGCCGTAGCCGTCGGACTTGACCACGGCCATCAGGGCCGCGCCGGGCGTACGGGCGCGCAGGGCGCGCACATTGGCCCGCAGGGCGCCCAGATCGATCTCGGCGCGGGCGCGCAGGGGGGCGGTCGGCACAGTCGCAGTCTCACTCATCGCGCCCCCAGTCTCTCAGAGGGCCCCGCGGGCCCCGGTCGCAGTCTCAGCTACCCGGCCGCTTCCCCCACACGTAGACGTGGTCGCCCTTCTTCAGCACGTCCCACAGCTTGCGCGCGTCCTTGAGCTTCATGTTGACGCAGCCGTAGGAGCCGACCGTGGTGTAGATGCTGCCGTAGACGGCGTGGAATGCCTCGCCGCCGTCGAAGAACTGGGCGTACGGCATGGGCTCGTCGTACAGGGTCGACACGTGGTTCTTGTGCCGCCAGTAGACGGTGTGCCAGCCCTTGCGGGTGAGATGCCCCGTGCGCCCGCTCCGCATGGGCACCGGCCCGAACACCACCTTGGAGTCCTCCTGGACCCAGGTGAGCTGGCGGTCCAGATCGACACAGGCGACCTTGTACGACCGGACGGGACACTTCTTGGCGGCGTTCGGGTCCTTCTTCGCCCCGATGAGCATCATCGTCGACCAGGTGATGGGCCCGGCGAACCCGCTGGCGGGCTTGATCTTGTGCTTGGTCTGGAAGGCACGGATCGCCTCGCAGTCGGCGGCCGACTGCTTTCCGTCGGCCTTCAGCTTCAGCCAGCGCTCCACCTGCCGCTGATAGGGCCCGGTCTTCTTGCTGCAGCTCACCTTGGAGACGGCGTCGTCGAGCGGCACGTACTCGATGAGGTCGTACGCCCCCGGCGCCGCTTCCTTCGGCTCCACGGCGTCCTCCGCCTCGGTCGGCGTGTACACCGTCGGCGGCAACGCCTCATCGGGCGTGTCGATCTGCCAGGGCTGACCGGGCCCGGGAGCGACACCGGGGACCAGGTCGAGTTCGGGGGCGGGGGCGGGGGCGGGCGGCGCGGGAGCGCCGGCCGCTGCGTTTGCGGTCGAGGGCAGGGCTGTCACAGCGGCGAGCAGCACCGCGGCGGCCCGGGACGCGATTCGTCTGCTGATCATGCAATCAGCCAAACGTGCGGCTCCGCCGGATCAGTGGTGCCGCGCGGGACAGTCACCCGAGGGGTGCAGTCGTTCGCCTGCGGCGCCGTCGTGGCTGGTCGTGCCCGCGCGGCGGAGCCGCATATCGGCACAGCCCCGCGCCCCTTGGGGAACTGCAGTGCCGTCGGCTCAGTCGTGCACGTCCCTCCACGCCTGAGGGATCCGCGCGGCCACGTCATGCGCCCCCACCGGCGCCCCGTCCGCCGCGAACCGCCCGGCCAGCCCGTGCAGATACGCCGCCACGCTCCCCGCGTCCCGCGCCGGCAGCCCCGCCGCCAGCAAGGACCCCGCGAGCCCCGACAACACGTCCCCGCTCCCCGCCGTAGCCAGCCAAGGGGTCCCCGTGGCGTTGACCCGCACGGCCCCGCCCCCCGCGTCGGCGACCAGCGTCGTGGACCCCTTCAGCAGCACCGTCGCCCGGTACACCGCCGCCAGCTCCCGCACCGCGGCCAGCCGGGCCTGTTCGACCTCCTCCCGCCGCACTCCCAGCAGCGCGGCCGCCTCCCCGGCATGAGGGGTCATCAGCGTCGGTGCCGTACGCCCGCGCACCGCGTCCCGCTCGGCGAGCCGCAGCCCGTCCGCGTCGAGGAGCACCGGCACGTCCGTGTCCAGCACCTCGGCCACGGTCACCGCGTCGTCCCCGGCGCCCGGTCCGGCCACCCAGGCCTGTACGCGCCCCGCCTTCGCCGGTCCCCGATCGGACACGAGGGTCTCCGGGAAGCGGGCGATGACCGCCTCCGCGGCGGGCCCGACGTACCGTACGGCCCCGGCCCCGCCGCGCAGCGCCCCGGAGACGGCGAGCACGGCGGCGCCCGGATAGCGCGCGGATCCGGCGGCGATGCCCACGACTCCGCGCCGGTACTTGTCGCTCTCCGCGGCCGGCACGGGCAACAGCCGTGCCACGTCGGCGTGTTGGAGGGCCTGCAGCTCACCCTCGGCGGGCAGTTCCAGACCGATGCCGACGAGCCGGACGACCCCGGCGTACTCCCGCGCCGGGTCGATCAGCAGTCCGGGCTTGTAGGTGCCGAAGGTGACGGTGAGGTCGGCCCGGATCGCGGCGCCCCGCACCTGACCGGTGTCGGCCTCGATCCCGCTGGGCAGGTCCACGGCGACCACGGCGGCACGGGACCGTGCCACGACCCCGGCCAAGGCCTCGGCCTCGGGTCGCAGCCCGCCCTTGCCACCGATCCCGACGATCCCGTCCACGACGAGATCAGCCGACTCGATGAGCCCCTCGGCGGAATCGGCCGGGGCAGGGCCGACCGTGCCGCCCGCCCGGCGCAGCGCGCCCAGCCCTCCGGCGTGCGCCCGCTCCGGCGCGAGCAGTACGGCCGTGACCCCGGCCCCCCGACGCGCCAGCCGCGCCCCCGCGTACAGCGCGTCACCGCCGTTGTCGCCGCTGCCGACGAGCAGCACCACCCGGCTGCCGTACACCCGGCCGAGCAACTCGGCGCAGGCGGCGGCCAGCCCCGCCGCGGCCCGTTGCATCAGCGCGCCCTCCGGCAGCCGTGCCATCAGGGCCCGTTCGGCCGCCCGCACCGTCTCCACGCTGTACGCACTACGCATGGCACCGAGTCTGCCCCGTACCCCCCACCGCCCACACCCCGAGCGCTCAGCCCTCGGCCACCACCACGGCCGAGGCGATCCCCGCGTCATGGCTGAGTGAGACGTGCCAGGACCGTACGCCCAGTTCGGCAGCCCGGGCGGCCACGGTGCCCGTCACCCGCAGGCGCGGCTGTCCGCTGTCCTCGACGAGCACCTCGGCGTCGGTCCAGTGCAGGCCGGGCGGTGCGCCCAAGGCCTTCGCCAGCGCCTCCTTGGCCGCGAACCGGGCCGCGAGCGAGGCGATCCCGCGCCGCTCCCCGCTGGGCAGCAACAGCTCCCGCTCCACGAACAGCCGCTCGGCCATGCCGGGCGTCCGCTCCAACGACGCGCGAAACCGGTCGATCTCGGCGACGTCGATCCCCACTCCGATGATGCTCATGCCGGGCAGCCTACGGTCGCTTCCCGTCCGCCTGCCGAAATCCCGCTGCCGGACCCGGCACGTGCCGTCTACGCTCCGTCCATGACGTCCCAGGCCTACCTCTCCGACCTGTTCTCGCTGGACGGCCGTGTCGCCGTGGTGACCGGAGGCAGCTCCGGCATCGGCCGGGCCATCGCCGGAGCGCTCGCGCGGGCCGGCGCGAGGGTGGTGGTCGTGGCCCGCGGCAAGGAACAACTGGAGCAAACCGTCGGCGAGTTGACCGGCGCCGGTTGCACGGCCGCGTGGGTCGCGGGCGATCTCGGCACGCGTGACGGCGTGCGCGCGGCGGCCGAGGAGGCGGCCGGTGTCTTCGGCGAGCCCGACATCCTCGTCAACTCCGCGGGGATCAACCTGCGGCCGCCGCTGGGCGAGCTGGGCGAGGACGTGTGGGACACCACCATGGCCGTGAACCTGGAAGCCCCCTTCCTGCTGGGGCAGCGGTTCGGGCCCGGCATGGCGGAGCGCGGCTTCGGCCGGATCATCCACATCACCTCCCAGCAGGCCCACCGCGCGTTCGTGCAGAGCGGGGCCTACGGCGTCTCCAAGGGCGCGCTGGAGGCGCTGGCCCGTTCGCAGGCCGAGGCCTGGTCGCCGTACGGCGTCACCGTCAACACCCTGGTGCCGGGCTTCGTGATGACCCCGCTCAACCAGCGGCTGTCCAGTGACCCCCAGAAGGTGGCGGCGCTGGCCGCGCGCACGTTGACCGGCCGCAACGGCCTCGCCGAGGACTTCGAGGGCGCGGCCGTCTTTCTCGCCGGCCGCGCCTCCGCCTATGTCACCGGCCAGTCGATCTTCGTCGACGGCGGCTTCTCCGTGCACTGAGCCGGGTGCGGCCTACTCGACCGTCACCGACTTCGCCAGGTTGCGGGGCTGGTCCACGTCGTTGCCGCGGGCGGTGGCCAGCTCGCAGGCGAAGACCTGCAGCGGGACGGTCGCCACCAGCGGCTGCAGCAGGGTCGGGGTGGCCGGGATGCGGATCAGGTGGTCGGCGTAGGGGGCGACCGCCTCGTCGCCCTCCTCCGCGATCACGATGGTGCGCGCCCCGCGGGCCCTGATCTCCTGGATGTTGGAGACGATCTTGTCGTGCAGGACCGAGCGGCCGCGCGGGGACGGTACGACGATCACCACCGGCACGTCCTCCTCGATCAGCGCGATCGGGCCGTGCTTCAGCTCGCCCGCCGCGAAGCCCTCGGCGTGCATATAGGCGAGTTCCTTGAGCTTCAGGGCGCCTTCGAGGGCGACCGGGTAGCCCACGTGCCGGCCGAGGAACAGCACCGTGTTCTTCAAGGCCAGGGTCCGCGCGAGAGCCCGTACCGGCTCCATCGTCTCCAGGACCCGATCGACCTCCTCCGAGATCCGGGAGAGGTCCTTGATGACGGCCTGGATCTCGTCGCCCCACTTGGTGCCGCGCACCTGACCCAGGTACAAGGCCACCAGATAGCAGGCCACCAGCTGGGTCAGGAACGCCTTGGTGGAAGCCACGGCGACCTCCGGGCCCGCGTGGGTGTACAGCACCGCGTCCGACTCGCGCGGGATCGTCGAGCCGTTGGTGTTGCAGATGGCCAGCACCTTGGAGCCCTGCTCACGGGCGTGCCGCAGCGCCATCAGGGTGTCCATGGTCTCGCCGGACTGGGAGATGGCGATCACCAGGGAGCGGCCGTCCAGGATCGGGTCCCGGTAGCGGAACTCGCTGGCCAGCTCCACCTCGCACGGGATGCGCGTCCAGTGCTCGATGGCGTACTTGGCGATCAGGCCGGCGTGGAAGGCCGTACCGCAGGCGACGATGACGACCTTGTCGATCTCGCGCAGCTCGGACGGGGAGATGCGGACCTCGTCCAGGGTGAGCGAGCCGGACGGGTCGATCCGGCCCAGCAGTGTGTCGGCTACCGCCTTGGGCTGCTCGGCGATCTCCTTGAGCATGAAGTAGTCGTAGCCGCCCTTCTCGGCGGCGGAGGCGTCCCAGTCCACGTGGTAGCTGTGCACCTCGGCCGGGCGGCCGTCGAAGCCGGTCACCGTGACGCCGTCCCTGCGCAGCTCCACGACCTGGTCCTGGCCCAGTTCGATCGCCGAGCGGGTGTGGGCGATGAACGCGGCGACGTCGGACGCCAGGAACGCCTCGCCCTCGCCGACACCGACCACGAGCGGCGAGTTGCGGCGCGCACCCACGACCACATCCGGTTCGTCGGCGTGCACCGCGACCAGCGTGAACGCGCCCTCCAGCCGCCGGCACACCAGCCGCATGGCCTCCGCCAGGTCGGCGGTGGCCGAGAACTCCTCGCCGAGCAGATGGGCGACGACCTCGGTGTCGGTCTCGGAGGTCAACTCATGGCCCCGCTCGGCCAGTTCGGTCCGCAGCACCGCGAAGTTCTCGATGATGCCGTTGTGGACGACGGCAACCCGGCCCGCGTTGTCGAGATGCGGGTGGGCGTTGCCGTCGGTGGGGCCGCCGTGCGTGGCCCAGCGCGTGTGGCCGATGCCGGTCGCGCCCGTCGGCAGCGGCCGTTCGACCAGTTCCTTCTCCAGGTTGACGAGTTTCCCGGCCTTCTTGGCCGAGGCCAGTCCGCCGTCGGCGAGGACGGCGACGCCCGCCGAGTCATATCCCCGGTACTCCAGCCGCTTCAGCCCTGCCATCACGACATCGAGCGCCGACTGCGACCCTACGTATCCCACGATTCCGCACATGAGCCGCAGCCTACGACCCGCTCGGCGCCAGAAAACGCTTCCGCCTGCCCGGATTCGGAAATTCCCACAGCCATACGAACGGCGAACACGGCCGTACGGTCGCCGAAGGTGCAGTGCTCCGCGGCCCCGTCCGCCGCCGGCCGAGGGCCGCCCCGATCCACGTACCGGCCGGGACACCGAGCGCAGAACACGGTGAGCGCCGCGAGCAGCGCCGTCCGCGATCGACCGGAGCACACCGACGATCACTAAGCCGTCGGTCTGTACGGCGAAGGCGGCGACCGTCAGCGCGTAGAGCTGAAGGGACACCGGAAGGAGGAGAACGACGACGAGGAAGAGGAGGAGAGGATGGCGGTCACCCCACCCGCCCATGCCGAGGCCCGCCGGCCCCGAACGCCGCCGCGAGGCGACCGACGCCGTGATCGAGCAGCTCGCCCGCACCGGCATCGGCTCCTTCCCGCTGCGCACGCCGGCCGAGGGGCTGGGGCGGAGCGCTGGACGAGCGGCAGCACGCGGCGCCGCGCGCCACCACCGGCCGGCCGACCGCGCGGTCCCGGTCAGCGAGGTCGTCCGCTCCGCCTGGCACCGCGACCTCAGCCCCGGCGAACTCGACATGACCCGGCTCATCCGGGAGACCGAGGGCCTCGCGGCGGCCGGCCGGCTCACCCTCCCGCACCCCGGCCTCGTGCGCGGCCGCGCCGAGTCCGTCGCCCCCCGCCTGGTCCACCGCGGCCTGTCCGGCGCAGCCGCCCTGACCTGCGCCACCCTCCTCAACACCGCCTTCTCCAGCCTCCAGGCCGACCTGCTGATCACCGGCGGCCACGAGCGCGGCGAAGCGGCATCGGACGCCCTGTGCGCCTGGGTCGACGCCCAGGTGACCGCAGCCGCGTGACGGACCCCACCCACCACGGAGTTCAAACTCCGTTAACAATGGAATGTGATCTCATCGGTCTCCTCGATGCCCCGGAGCGCTCACCGGCACAGGCCGGAGGCGACTCCCTACGTCGACCTCACCCGCGCCGAGTGGAGCGCGCTGCGCGACAAGACGCCGCTGCCGCTCACCGCCGAGGAGGTGGAGAAGCTGCGCGGTCTGGGCGATGTGATCGACCTGGACGAGGTGCGGGACATCTACCTCCCGCTCTCCCGGCTCCTCAACCTCTACGTGGGCGCCACGAACGGCCTCAGAGGCGCCCTGAACACCTTCCTCGGCGAGCAGGGCTCCCAGTCCGGCACCCCGTTCGTCATAGGCGTCGCCGGCTCGGTGGCCGTCGGAAAGTCCACGGTCGCCCGTCTCCTGCAGGCCCTGCTCTCCCGCTGGCCGGAACACCCGCGCGTGGAACTGGTCACGACGGACGGATTCCTCCTGCCCACCAAGGAGTTGGAGGCCCGCGGCCTGATGTCGCGGAAAGGATTCCCCGAGTCCTACGACCGCCGGGCCCTCACCCGTTTCGTCGCCGACATCAAGGCGGGGAAGGACGAGGTCACGGCCCCCGTCTACTCCCACCTCATCTACGACATCGTGCCGGACAGGAAGCTCACGGTCCGCCGCCCCGACATCCTGATCGTCGAGGGCCTCAACGTCCTGCAGCCCGCCCTGCCCGGCAAGGACGGCCGCACCCGGGTCGGCCTCGCCGACTACTTCGACTTCAGCGTGTACGTCGACGCGAGCGCCGAGGACATCGAACGCTGGTACCTCAACCGCTTCAAGAAGCTGCGCCAGACCGCCTTCCAGAACCCGGACTCGTACTTCCGCAAGTACACCCAGGTCTCCGAGGAGGAGGCCCTCGACTACGCCCGGACCCTCTGGCGCACCATCAACAAGCCCAACCTGACCGAGAACATCGCGCCCACCCGAGGCCGAGCCACCCTCATCGTCCGCAAGGGCCAGGACCACAAGGTCCAGCGCCTGAGGCTACGCAAGCTGTAACTACCCAGGGGCGCGGGGCTGTGTCCGATATGCGGCCCCGCCGCGTGGGCGTGACAGGCCACGACGAACCAGCGCCCCGCGACGCACAGCCCCGGCAACCCGAACCCGGATCTCAGCCCAACGCCGACTTCACGGCATCGGCCAGCCGCCCGGCCACCGACCGAGCCTGCTCGATATCCGCGGCCTCGACCATCACGCGCACCAACGGCTCGGTACCCGAGGGACGGAGCAACACCCGCCCGGTCTCCCCCAGTTCACGCTCAGCCTCAGCAACAGCGGCAGCCACGTCGGCAGACGTACGCACACGCGACTTGTCCACATCCGGCACATTGATCAGCACCTGCGGCAGCCGCTCCATCACCGAGGCGAGCTCCCGCAGCGAACGTCCGGTCTCCGCGACCCGAGCGGCGAGCAGCAGCCCGGTCAGCGTGCCGTCACCGGTCGTCGCGTGATCGAGAATGATCACGTGCCCGGACTGCTCACCGCCCAGGGCGAACCCGTGCTCCTTCATCTCCTCGAGCACATACCGGTCCCCGACGGCCGTCTGCACCAGCCGGATCCCGGCCCGCTCCATCGCCAGCTTGAACCCGAGGTTGGACATCACGGTGGCCACCACCGTGTCCGCCCGCAGCGCGGACCGCTCCCGCATGGCCAGCGCCAGCACCGAGAGGATCTGGTCGCCGTCGATCTCCTCGCCGGCGTGGTCCACGGCCAGACAGCGGTCGGCGTCGCCGTCGTGCGCGATACCGAAGTCCGCGCGGTGCTCGACGACCGCGGCTTTCAGCCGGCCGAGGTGGGTCGAGCCGCACCCGTCGTTGATGTTGAGCCCGTCCGGCGCCGCGCCGATCGTGACGACCTCGGCGCCCGCCCGGGAGAACGCCTCCGGCGAGACCCCCGAGGCCGCGCCGTGCGCTTCGTCCAGGACGATCTTCAGTCCGTCCAGCCGGTTGGGCAGGACGGACAGCAGGTGGCCGACGTACTGTTCGAAGCCCTCGTCGTACGACCGTACGCGCCCCACACCGGCGCCCGTCGGCCGCTCCCACGGCTCGCCGTGCCGGTGGGACTCGTACACCGCCTCGATCTTGTCCTCCAGCTCGTCGGCGAGCTTGTGGCCGCCGCGGGCGAAGAACTTGATGCCGTTGTCCGGCATGGCGTTGTGGCTGGCGGAGAGCATCACGCCCAGGTCGGCGCCGAGCGCGCCGGTCAGGAAGGCCACGGCGGGGGTCGGCAGCACACCGACGGTCAGGACGTCCACGCCGGCACTCGCGAGGCCGGCGACCACGGCCGCCTCCAGGAACTCCCCGGACGCCCGCGGGTCCCGTCCGACCACCGCCTTCGGCCGGTGGCCCGCGAAGGTGCCCGCCTCGGCGAGCACGTGGGCCGCCGCAACGGACAGGCCGAGCGCCATCTCGGCCGTCAGGTCCGCGTTGGCGATACCGCGCACGCCGTCCGTACCGAAGAGTCGTCCCACTTGTCCTCCTGAGGAAACATCCGCTCACACAAGCCTTTGAGCGTCTGAGCGTCTTGTGTCGTTATACGCCCTGGGCTGGGATAAACGAGCGCCCCGACGGCACACGTGGCGTGCCGCCGGGGCGTTCGGAGTACGAGCAGGCAGCTGCTGTTTAGCGCTTGCTGTACTGCGGGGCCTTGCGGGCCTTCTTCAGACCGGCCTTCTTCCGCTCGACCGCGCGGTCGTCGCGGCGCAGGAAGCCGGCCTTCTTCAGCGGGCCACGGTTGTTGTCGACGTCGGCCTCGTTCAGCGCGCGGGCGACACCGAGACGGAGCGCACCGGCCTGGCCGGAGACACCGCCACCGGCGATGCGGGCGATGACGTCGTAACGACCCTCGAGCTCAAGCACCTTGAAGGGCTCGTTGACTTCCTGCTGGTGCACCTTGTTCGGGAAGTAGTCCTCAAGGGTGCGACCGTTGATCTTCCACTTGCCGGTGCCCGGGACGATCCGGACACGGGCGATGGCGTTCTTGCGGCGGCCCAGGCCGGCGGCGGGCTGGGGCTCACCGAAGCGCGAGGCGAGGGACTCGGAGGTGTACTCACCCTCCACCGGAACCTCGGACTCGGTGGTGTAGCTCTCGATGTCTTCGATCTCTTCGATCGGCTGCTCGGCAGTGGTCTCGGCCACGATTCTCCTCAGATTCTCTTCAGTCTTAGGGGGTGGCCGGACTTACTGCGCGACCTGGGTGATCTCGAACGGAACCGGCTGCTGGGCAGCGTGGGGGTGGTTCTCGCCGCGGTAGACCTTCAGCTTGGAGAGCATCTGACGGCCCAGGGTGTTCTTGGGGAGCATGCCCTTGACGGCCTTCTCGATGGCCTTCTCGGGGTTCTTGTCCAGCAGCTCGTCGTAGCGGACGGAGCGCAGACCACCCGGGTAGCCGGAGTGGCGGTACGCCATCTTCTGGGTCCGCTTGTTGCCGGACAGGTGCACCTTGTCCGCGTTGATGATGATGACGAAGTCACCAGCGTCGACGTGGGGGGCGTAGATCGGCTTGTGCTTGCCCCGGAGGAGGGTCGCTGCGGTGGTGGCGAGACGGCCCAGGACAATGTCCTGAGCGTCGATGACGTGCCACTGGCGCGTCACATCGCCGGGCTTGGGGCTGTACGTACGCACGGTTCGTAGCCTTCGCTTCGAGTGAATGGTCCTGAACAGGTCACCGAAACGATCACGACAGCCTTGACCGCACCGCGGTGACGCAAACCGCGTGCTGGTCGCTGGTCATCGGCCCGGCGGACCGGTGTAAGGGCCCGTCCCGTGAGAATGAGCAAGCCAATACACAACGAAGAAGCAGAATACCTGGGCGCCCCCGGACGGGTCAAAACGGCGCCCTCCCCGCTCACACCGGCGGACAAACACGGCATGCCGCCGCACGCGCCCCGGCACCCTGCGTGCCCCGTCTAAGATGCGCCCCATGAGTTACGGGCAGGGGGGACCCCAGTCTCAGTGGGATCCCTGGAAACCGCATTCCCAGCAGCCCTGGAGCAGCGGCGACGACGGGACCCCGGACTGGGCCGCGCTCGCCGAGGCCTCGGAGTCCCGGAACAAGCGCCGCAAGCTGCTGTTCATAGGCGGTGGCGCGGTCGCGACGGTCGCGATAGGCACCGCGGTCGCCATGGCCGTCGTCTCGGCGAACAGCGGCAACAGCGCGAACGGCACCCCCACCAACCTGCCCGCCAGCGCCTCCGTGCCGAGCGGCTCGGCCACGCCGTCCTTCGCCCCCACCAGCGCCCCGCCGCCGCTGAACCCCAAGGACTTCATCTCCAGCGCCAAGAAGGACACCGCCCCGCTCAACGCGGACAGCCTGTTCCCGGGCACGCAGCTGACCATGGGTGACACGGTGTACAAGAAGGGCGCCACGGCCGACACCACGCAGTGCGCCACCGCCGCGGGCGGCACCCTGCCGAAGATCCTCGACGCCAACCGCTGCACCCGCCTGATCCGCGCGACCTACACCAACGGCGGCGGGATCGCGATCACCGTCGGCGTCGCCGTCTTCGACGACCAGGCCCAGGCCGCGAAGGTCAAGGCGCAGGCCGCCAAGAAGGCCGTGGTGCGCTCCCTGCCCGGCAACGGCGTCAAGAACTTCTGCGACGCCGCGGTCTGCCTGACCACCACGAACGCCGTCGGCCGCTATGTCTACTTCACGACCGGCGGCTTCCTCGACGGCAAGGACGTCACCAACAAGGACACGAAGGTCTTCCGCGTCGGCGACGACCTGCAGCAGTTCACCTTCAACCAGATCATCCGCCGCGGCCAGGCCCAGGCGTCCGCGGCGGCGAACCGGTAGCTCAGCAGCACCCCGCCGACGGAAGCGAGCGCTTGTTCCGCGCCTCCTTGTTGCGCGCTGCGAGCAGCTCGTCGGCGGGGTAGCCGACCTCCTCCAGGGTCAGCCCGTGCGGCCGTACGACATGCACGGCGGAGTCCCGCACCCCCGCGGCCAGCACCTTCCCGGGCCACTCCGGGCCGCGGTGCCCGTCTCCGACGAACAGCAGCGCCCCGATCAGCGAGCGCACCATGTTGTGGCAGAAGGCGTCGGCCCGGACGGTCGCGGTGATGATCCCGTCGGCGCCCTTTTCGAGGCTCAGCTCCTGCAGCGTCCGGATGGTGGTGGCCCCCTCCCGCTTCTTGCAGTAGGCCGCGAAGTCGTGCTCCCCCAGCAGCTGCCGGGCGGCCTCGTTCATGGCGTCCACGTCGAGCGGCCAGTCGTGCCAGAGGACGTGGTTGCGAAGCAGCGGGTCCACGCCCCCGGGGTTGTCGGTGACCCGGTAGGCGTACCGGCGCCAGATCGCCGAGAAACGGGCATTGAAGCCGCTCGGCGCCTCGCGGAGAGCCCACACCCGCACGTCCCGGTCCAGGCGTCCGGCGAGCCGCTTGAGCAACTTCTCGTGGTGCTCCCGCCAGACCCCCTCGGGCAGGTCCACATGCGCCACCTGCCCACGCGCGTGCACCCCGGCATCGGTCCGCCCGGCGACGGTCAGCTCGTACGTCTCCCGGGACCGCGTGACGGTGCGCAGGGCGTCCTCGATCTCCCCCTGCACGGTGCGCCGCCCTCCGGCCTGCTTGGCCCATCCGGAGAACTCGGTCCCGTCGTAGGAAAGGTCAAGACGGACACGCACGTAACCGGGCTGTACTTCGTCACTCACGTAGGAATCCTCTCAGGGCGGAGCCGGTGCGAAGAAACGCGAAAGCGGGCCCGCCCCGGAGGGCGAACCCGCTTCCCGCGTCAGGCAGAGCCTCAGGCTTCCTTCGACTCCTCGGCAGCGGCCTCCTCGGCCGGAGCCTCGGTGGTCTCCGCAGCCTTGGCCTCCTCGGCCTCCTTGACCGCACGCTTGGTGGCGGCCTCGGCCTCACCGGTCGCCTGCTGGGCAACCGTCAGCGCCTCGACCAGCTCGATGACGGCCATGGGCGCGTTGTCGCCACGGCGGTTACCGATCTTGGTGATGCGGGTGTAGCCACCCGGACGGTTCTCGTACCGCGGGCCGATCTCGGTGAAGAGCGTGTGGACGACGCCCTTGTCCGTGATGACCTGGAGCACCTGACGGCGGTTGTGAAGGTCGCCCTTCTTCGCCTTGGTGATCAGACGCTCGGCGTACGGGCGCAGGCGGCGGGCCTTCGCCTCGGTGGTGGTGATACGGCCGTGCTCGAAGAGCGCCTTCGCGAGGTTCGCGAGGAGCAGCTTCTCGTGCGCGGCGCTGCCGCCCAGACGGGCACCCTTGGTGGGCTTCGGCATTGTTCTTCTCCTGTGTGTCTGCCCCGGCCGTGTCAGGTACCGGGGTCAGTATCCGAGCAGACGGTTGTCTGTCGGAGATCCGGGGTCCGCTGACGCGAACCCCGGAGGCTGTGGAGATCAGTACTGCTCGGTCTCCACGAAACCCGCGTCCGCGTCGTCGTCGGCGCCGAAGGCGTCCGCGGCGGCGGTCGGGTCGAATCCGGGCGGGCTGTCCTTGAGAGCCAGGCCCATGCCGGCCAGCTTCGCCTTGACCTCGTCGATGGACTTCGCACCGAAGTTACGGATGTCCAGGAGGTCCGCCTCGGAACGGGCGACGAGCTCACCCACCGAGTGGAT
>NZ_CM002285.1:3698008-3698790 GCF_000497445.1 Streptomyces roseochromogenus subsp. oscitans DS 12.976
GCCCTCACGCTTGAGGCAGTTGTAGGAGCGGACGGTGAGCTCCAGCTCCTCGATCGGCAGCGCGAGGTCGGCGGCCAGGGCGGCGTCCGTCGGGGACGGGCCCATGTCGATGCCCTCGGCGTCGATGTTCAGCTCGCGCGCCAGACCGAACAGCTCGACCAGCGTCTTGCCGGCCGACGCCATGGCGTCACGCGGACGCATGGCCTGCTTGGTCTCGACGTCGACGATCAGCTTGTCGAAGTCGGTGCGCTGCTCGACACGCGTGGCCTCGACCTTGTACGTGACCTTGAGAACCGGCGAGTAGATCGAGTCGACCGGGATACGGCCGATCTCCTGGCCCACCTGCTTGTTCTGCACGGCCGAGACGTAACCGCGGCCGCGCTCGACCGTCAGCTCCATCTCCAGCTTGCCCTTGCCGTTGAGCGTGGCGAGGACCAGGTCGGGGTTGTGCACCTCGACACCGGCCGGGGGCGCGATGTCGGCGGCGGTGACCAGACCCGGGCCCTGCTTGCGCAGGTACATCACGACCGGCTCGTCGTGCTCCGAGGAGACGACCAGCTGCTTGATGTTGAGGATCAGGTCGGTGACGTCCTCCTTGACGCCCGGCACGGTGGTGAACTCGTGCAGGACACCGTCGACACGGATGCTGGTGACAGCAGCGCCGGGAATCGACGACAGGAGGGTGCGGCGGAGGGAGTTGCCGAGGGTGTAGCCGAAGCCCGGCTCCAGCGGCTCGATCACGAACCGGGAACGGAACTCGTCGACGACCTCTTCGGTCAACG
>NZ_CM002285.1:3698815-3723027 GCF_000497445.1 Streptomyces roseochromogenus subsp. oscitans DS 12.976
AGGGACGCTGAGCGATCAGCATGTGTGGATCAGATCCTTCATTCGTGGACGCCCGCTATTTGACGTCCGACGGAAACCGCACCCGTGAAAGGTGCGGGTACTGCAAGGGTACGGGCGGTACGGCCCTTACGGAGCCGTACCGCCCGCGACCAGCGACCGGGGAAACGTCAGACGCGGCGACGCTTCGGCGGACGGCAGCCGTTGTGCGGGGTCGGGGTGACGTCCTGGATGGAGCCGACCTCGAGGCCCGTGGCCTGCAGGGAGCGGATCGCGGTCTCACGACCGGAGCCCGGGCCCTTGACGAAGACGTCGACCTTGCGCATGCCGTGCTCCTGGGCGCGGCGGGCGGCCGACTCAGCGGCCATCTGCGCGGCGAACGGCGTGGACTTCCGGGAGCCCTTGAAGCCGACGTGGCCGGCGGAGGCCCAGGAGATCACGTTGCCGGACGGGTCCGTGATCGAGACGATCGTGTTGTTGAACGTGCTCTTGATGTGCGCGTGGCCGTGAGCGACGTTCTTCTTTTCCTTGCGGCGCACCTTCTTGGCAGCGCCCTGACGACCCTTGGGGGGCATCTATAACTCCTACGGGAGGTGGTCGGTCCTACAGCGAAGACCGCTGGACGGCGAGTCCGCTGCGGACTACTTCTTGCCCGGCTTCTTCTTACCGGCGATGGCGCGACGCGGGCCCTTACGGGTGCGGGCGTTGGTGCTGGTGCGCTGACCGCGGACGGGCAGACCGCGACGGTGACGCAGACCCTGGTAGCAGCCGATCTCGACCTTGCGGCGGATGTCGGCCTGGATCTCGCGACGGAGGTCACCCTCGGTCTTGATGTTGTTGTCGACGTACTCGCGGATCGCGACCAGCTGCTCTTCGGTCAGGTCACGAACGCGGGTGTTCGGGTCGACGCCGGTCGCAGCCAGCGTCTCCTTCGAGAGGGTCCGGCCGATGCCGAACACGTAGGTGAGGGCGACCTCCACGCGCTTTTCGCGCGGGATGTCAACACCGGAAACGCGTGCCATTCAATGGCTCCTGGTGATCTTCGGAGGTCTTCCGCAGAACCGGATCCCGGCCGCCGTACCAGGTACGAACCGGGTCCCCGGCCTCCGAACCGGGGGTGTCGAGCTGGATGGCTCGGGTTCTGCGTATGAACAAATTCAGCTCGCGTCGCGCGAAACTCTGCGATAGAGGTGCAGAGGGTGATGGTCGTGCGTCAGCCCTGGCGCTGCTTGTGGCGCGGGTTCTCGCAGATGACCATGACCCGGCCGTGACGGCGGATCACCCTGCACTTGTCGCAGATCTTCTTGACGCTCGGCTTGACCTTCATGGGATTGAGGTTCTCCGGGTCAGTGCCACCACCCCGCCGGAACGGGATGCGGGCAAGATCTACTTGTACCGGTAGACGATCCGGCCACGCGTCAGGTCGTAAGGAGACAACTCCACCACGACCCGGTCGTCAGGGAGGATACGGATGTAGTGCATACGCATCTTGCCGCTGATGTGTGCCAGGACCTGGTGGCCGTTCTGGAGCTCGACCTTGAACATAGCGTTAGGAAGAGACTCGACGACAGTGCCCTCGATCTCGATGGCACCTTGCTTCTTGGCCACGCTTCGCCCTTCGAATCGACTACCTTGATCGACTCTCCTGCGAGCATGCGGACATGCGGGTGCACGAGAGCCGACGAGTCAGTCTACGTCGGCGTACCCGGAAAGGCGAATCGAGAAAGTCTGCCCCACCCGCGAGATCACTAAGCGAGCGGATCCGGGGCGGTCGTGATGCCGTACTCCGCCAGCTTGGCCTTGCCTCCGTCGGGGGCCGTCAGGACCAGGGGGCCCTCCGGGGTGAGGGCGACCGAGTGCTCCCAGTGAGAGGACCAGGTGCCGTCGGTGGTGATGACCGTCCAGTCGTCGGAGAGGACCTCGGTCTTCGCGGTGCCGAGGGAGACCATCGGCTCGATCGCGAGGCAGAAGCCGGGCACCAGCTTGGGGCCCTTGCCGCGGCGGCGGTCGACGTAGTTCAGCAGATGCGGGTCCATGTGCATCTCGGTGCCGATGCCATGGCCGCCGTAGTCCTCGATGATCCCGTACTTGCCGCCGCCCGGCTTCGGCTGGCGGCGGATGTAGGTCTCGATGGCACGGGAGATGTCGACCAGGCGGTTGCCCTGCTTCATGGCCGCGATACCGGCCCACATCGACTCTTCCGTCACCCGCGACAGCTCGATCAGCTCCGGAGCGTGACCGGAGCCCACGAACGCCGTGTAGGCGGCGTCGCCGTGCCAGCCGTCGATGATCGCGCCGCAGTCGATGGAGATGACGTCGCCGTCCTTGAGGACGACATCGTCGGAGGGGATGCCGTGGACGACCACGTCATTGACCGACGTGCAGATCGTGGCGGGGAAGCCGCCGTAGCCCAGGAAGTTCGACTTCGCGCCGTGCTCGGCGAGGACCTTGCGGGCGACCTCGTCCAGGTCCTTGGTGGAGGCGCCGGGCACCGCCGCCTCGCGGGTGGCCGCATGGATGGCGGCTACGACCAGGCCCGCCGCCCGCATCTTGGCGATCTGCTCGGGCGTCTTGATCTGCACCATGGGGCCTGCGCTCTCCGTCACTCACGTCGGCTGGGTTTACCTGTACAACAGTACGGCCGCGGCACCCGGGGTCGGGCACCGCGGCCGGAAGGCCCTGACTCTACTGTTCGGCCTTCTCGCGCTTGAGTGCCTCCAGCGCCCGCTGCGTGATCTCGTCCACGGGGCCCAGGGAGGAGATCGTCACGACCAGGCCCTGCGTCTTGTAGTAGTCGATGATCGGCTCGGTCTGCGTGTGGTAGACCTCCAGCCGCTTGCGGACGGTCTCCTCGGAGTCGTCGTCGCGCTGGTACAGCTCACCGCCGCAGATGTCGCAGACACCCTCCTTCTTCGGCGGGCTGTACGTCACGTGGAAGACATGGGAGGGCTCGTTGCGGCAGAGGCGCCGGCCGGCGATCCGCTTGACGACCTCCTCCTCCGGGACCTCCAGGTCCAGGACGGCGTCCACCTTGATGCCCTCGGTCACCAGCAGCTCGTCCAGCGCCTCGGCCTGCGACACGTTCCGCGGGAAGCCGTCCAGCAGGAAGCCGCCCTCGGCGTCCGGCTGCTCCATGCGGTCCTTGGCCATCGCGATGGTGACCTCGTCGGGGACGAGGTTGCCGGCGTCCATGTAGGACTTCGCGAGCTTGCCCAGCTCGGTCTGCTGGCTGATGTTGGCCCGGAACAGGTCGCCCGTGGAGATGTGCGGGATGGCCAGCTTCTCAGCGAGGCGGACGGCTTGCGTTCCCTTACCGGCACCCGGCGGCCCGACGAGGACGATACGCATCAGCGGAGGAACCCTTCGTAATTGCGCTGCTGGAGCTGGCTCTCGATCTGCTTCACCGTCTCGAGACCGACACCCACGATGATCAGGATGCTGGTACCGCCGAACGGGAAGTTGTTCGTCGCCCCGAACCCGACCAACGCCATTGTTGGCACGAGAGCAATCAGACCCAGATACAGCGAACCCGGCCAGGTGATCCGGTTGAGCACATAGCTGAGGTACTCAGCGGTCGGTCGGCCAGCCCGGATGCCCGGGATGAAGCCACCATACTTCTTCATGTTGTCGGCGACTTCCTCGGGGTTGAAGGAGATCGCCACGTAGAAGAACGCGAAGAACACGATGAGCAAGAAGTACAAAGTGATGTAAAGCGGGTGGTCGCCCTTGGTCAGGTTGTTCTGGATCCACTGCTTCCAGCTCGAATTGCCGCCCGCGAACTGCGCCACCAGCGCCGGGATGTAGAGCAGCGACGAGGCGAAGATGACGGGAATCACACCCGCCTGGTTCACCTTGAGCGGGATGTACGTGGACGTACCACCGTAGGAACGACGGCCGATCATGCGCTTCGCGTACTGCACCGGGATACGGCGCTGGGCCTGCTCGACGAAGACCACGAGCGCGACCATGACCA
Organism: Streptomyces roseochromogenus subsp. oscitans DS 12.976; assembly: GCF_000497445.1. NCBI lineage: Bacteria > Bacillati > Actinomycetota > Actinomycetes > Kitasatosporales > Streptomycetaceae > Streptomyces > Streptomyces roseochromogenus. The sequence continues at coordinate 3,702,786 of NZ_CM002285.1, forward strand.
GGCCGACCAGGATCACCGTGCCGAACTCGATCCAGCCGCCGGCCAGGGTGCCCTGCTTCTTGATCGCCCACAGCGCGGACGGGAAGGTCGCCGCGATCGAGATGAACATCAGGATCGACATGCCGTTGCCGATACCGCGGTCGGTGATCAGCTCACCGAGCCACATCACCACACACGTACCGGCGGTCATGCAGACAACCATCGTGATCGTCGCGAAGATCGCCTGGTCCGGGACGATGCTCGACGCGACCGAGCACCCGTTGAAGAGCGCGCCGCTGCGGGCGGTGGCGACGAGGCCGGTGCCCTGGAGGATGGCGAGTGCCACGGTGAGGTAACGCGTGTACTGCGTGATCTTCGCCGTGCCGGCCTGGCCCTCCTTCTTCAGGGCTTCCAGACGCGGGATGACCACGGTCAGCAGCTGAAGGATGATGCTGGCCGTGATGTACGGCATGATGCCGAGCGCGAAGACCGTGATCTGCAGCAGCGCACCGCCGCTGAACATGTTCACGAGGCCGAACAGGCCCTGGTTGGCCCCCGCCTCGCTGACACACTGCTGGACGGCCTTGTAGTTGACGCCGGGGATCGGGATGTGGGTACCGACCCGGTAGACCACGATGATGGCCAGCGTGAAGAGCAGCTTCTTGCGCAGGTCGGGCGTCTTGAACGCCCGGGCGAACGCGGTGAGCACGGTGCCTCCTGCGACCCCCGCGCAACTGCGTCAAGGGTGACGGTCTTGAGGTTCGACGGATACAGACGAATTACTAACGGTCAACTGCCGCTCAGGGTGCCCCATGGGAAGCACCCGATGAAAGTAGGCAGTGCTGGCCACCTTACCGGCGAGAGCACCGCCCTAGGAACGACCGACCGGGGATACCCCTTTTGTGGGGTATCCCCGGTCGGGATCGTTCACGTCATCGAGGGACCTGAGGGACTCAGACCAGCTCGGTGACCGTACCGCCGGCGGCGGTGATCTTCTCCTTGGCGGAGCCGGAGACGGCGTCGACCGTCACCTGCAGCGCCACGGAGATCTCGCCCTGGCCGAGGACCTTGACGAGGCTGTTCTTGCGAACGGCACCCTTGGCCACCAGACCCTCGACCGTGACCTCGCCACCCTCGGGGTAGAGCGCGGCCAGCTTGTCGAGGTTCACGACCTGGAACTCGGTCTTGAACGGGTTCTTGAAGCCCTTCAGCTTCGGGAGGCGCATGTGCAGCGGCATCTGGCCGCCCTCGAAGCGCTCCGGAACCTGGTAACGGGCCTTCGTACCCTTCGTACCACGACCGGCCGTCTTACCCTTCGACGCCTCACCACGACCGACACGGGTCTTGGCGGTCTTGGCGCCCGGGGCGGGACGGAGGTTGTGGATCTTCAGCGGGTTCTGCTCCGCCATGATCAGTCGACCTCCTCGACCGTCACGAGGTGGCGGACGGTGTGCACCATGCCGCGGAACTCGGGGCGGTCCTCCTTGACGACCACGTCGTTGACCTTCTTCAGGCCAAGCGAACGCAGGGTGTCACGGTGGTTCTGCTTGCTGCCGATGTAGGACTTGACCTGCGTGATCTTGAGCTGCGCCACGATTACGCACCCGCCCCAGCACGCGCACGCAGCAGGGCCGCGGGAGCGACGTCCTCGAGCGGCAGACCACGGCGGGCCGCGATCTCCTCGGGACGCTGCAGACCCTTCAGGGCCTCCACGGTGGCGTGCACGATGTTGATGGCGTTGTCGGAGCCGAGCGACTTCGACAGCACGTCGTGGATACCGGCGCACTCGAGCACGGCACGCACCGGACCACCGGCGATCACACCGGTACCCGGGGACGCGGGCTTGAGCAGCACGACGCCGGCAGCCTTCTCACCCTGGATCGGGTGCGGGATGGTGCCCTGGATACGGGGGACCTTGAAGAAGTGCTTCTTGGCCTCCTCAACGCCCTTGGCGATGGCGGCCGGCACCTCCTTGGCCTTGCCGTAACCGACACCCACGGTGCCGTCACCGTCGCCCACCACGACCAGCGCGGTGAAGCTGAAGCGACGACCACCCTTCACAACCTTGGCGACGCGGTTGATCGCGACAACGCGCTCAACGTACGCGGTCTTCTCGGCGGCAGCAGCGCCGCCGTCACGGCCCTTCCGGTCCCGCCGCTCGCCGCCACCGGCACCGCTTCCGCGGCGCTGGGGTCCAGCCATTGGATTACCTCTCTCTTTCCGCTAGCTACAAGCGGCTCAGAACTTGAGCCCGGCTTCGCGGGCGGCGTCCGCCAGGGCGGCGATGCGCCCGGCGTACTGGTTGCCACCACGGTCGAACACGACGGCCTCGACACCGGCGGCCTTGGCACGCTCGGCGACCAGGGCACCGACCTGCTTGGCCTGCGCGGACTTGTCGGCCTCGCCACCACGGATCGACGCGTCCAGGGTGGACGCCGACGCCAGGGTGTGACCCTTCAGGTCGTCGATCACCTGCGCCACGATGTGGCGGTTGGAGCGGGTCACGACCAGACGGGGGCGCTCCGCCGTACCGGAGATCCGCTTGCGGATCCGGATGTGACGGCGCTTGATCGCGGCGCGCTTGTAGGCGTCGCCCTTCAGGATCTTCTGCCCGTATGCCATGGCTTACTTACCCGCCTTTCCGACCTTGCGGCGGATGACTTCGCCCTCGTACTTGACGCCCTTGGCCTTGTACGGGTCGGGCTTGCGCAGCTTGCGGATGTTGGCCGCAACCTCGCCGACCTTCTGCTTGTCGATGCCCTCGACCGAGAAACGGGTCGGGGTCTCCACCTTGAAGGTGATGCCCTCGGGGGCCTCGACGAGGATCGGGTGGCTGTAACCGAGAGCGAACTCCAGGTTCGAACCCTTGGCGGTCACTCGGTAACCGACACCGCTGATCTCGAGCTTCTTCACGTAACCCTGGGTCACGCCGGTGATCATGTTCGCCACCAGCGTGCGGGAGAGGCCGTGCAGGGCCTTGCTCTGACGCTCGTCGTTGGGGCGGGTCACCTGCAGGGTGCCGTCCTCGCCCTTGGCGATGTCGATCGGCGCCACGACGGTGTGGGTCAGCGAGCCCTTGGGGCCCTTGACCGAAACCGTACGGCCGTCGATGGTGACGTCCACGCCGGCGGGAACCGCGATGGGGAGCTTGCCGATGCGCGACATAGCTGTTTCCTCCGTTCCCTTCTGCTACCAGACGTAGGCGAGGACTTCCCCACCCACGCCCTTCTTGCCGGCCTGCTTGTCGGTGAGGAGCCCGTGGGACGTGGAGATGATCGCCACGCCGAGGCCGCCGAGCACCTTCGGCAGGTTGGTGGACTTCGCGTACACCCGGAGACCGGGCTTGGAGATCCGCTTGATGCCCGCGATGGAGCGCTCACGGTTGGGGCCGAACTTCAGCTCCAGGACGAGGTTCTTGCCGACCTCGGCGTCCTCGACCTTCCAGCCCGTGATGAAGCCCTCCTGCTGGAGGATCTCCGCGATGTGAGACTTGATCTTCGAGTGCGGCATCGCCACGGAGTCGTGGTACGCCGAGTTCGCGTTACGCAGACGCGTGAGCATGTCTGCGATCGGATCAGTCATGGTCATGAATTGGCCTTCGGCCTCTCTCGCCGGGGTTTCCTGGTGCGCCATCCCTCTCCCCGATCCGAGACGGGACGGGTGCGGCGCGGTGGACCTACGGCGTAGTAAGTCGTACGGGCGACAGTCAGGCGCCCAACCCTCCAAGCCTAAGCCATGAAGGGGAGGGCACCTGACACGCCCATTGCTTACCGAGAGCTTCAGGAATCCCTGATAACAGGGATTACCAGGAGCTCTTGGTCACGCCCGGCAGCTCGCCACGGTGAGCCATCTCACGAAGGCACACGCGGCACAGGCCGAACTTGCGGTACACGGAGTGCGGGCGGCCGCAGCGCTGGCAGCGGGTGTAGCCACGCACACCGAACTTGGGCTTGCGAGCAGCCTTAGCGATCAGAGCCTTCTTCGCCATCTCGCTCACGCCTCCTTGAAGGGGAAGCCGAGGTGACGAAGGAGCGCGCGGCCCTCAGCGTCGTTGGTCGCCGTGGTCACCACGGTGATGTCCATACCCCGGGTGCGGTCGATCTTGTCCTGGTCGATCTCGTGGAACATGACCTGCTCCGTGAGACCGAAGGTGTAGTTGCCACGGCCGTCGAACTGCTTGGGGGACAGGCCGCGGAAGTCGCGGATGCGCGGCAGCGCGAGCGACAGGGTGCGGTCCAGGAACTCCCACATGCGGTCGCCACGGAGCGTGACGTGGGCACCGATCGGCTGACCCTCACGCAGCTTGAACTGCGCGATGGACTTGCGGGCCTTGGTGACGGCCGGCTTCTGACCGGTGATGGTGGTCAGGTCGCGGATCGCGCCCTCGATCAGCTTCGAGTCACGGGCGGCGTCGCCGACACCCATGTTGACCACGATCTTGACGAGGCCGGGGATCTGCATGACGTTCTCGTACTTGAACTCGTCACGCAGCTTGCCCGCGATCTCCTCGCGGTACTTCTGCTTCAGACGCGGAGTGGTGGTGGTAGCCATCAGATGTCCTCACCCGTCCGCTTGGCAACGCGGATCTTGTTGCCTTCGTCGTCGAAGCGGTAACCGACACGCGTGACGACCTTCTGACCGTCCTTCTCCACGACCAGCTGAACGTTGGACACGTGGATGGGGGCCTCGGTGGTCACGATGCCGCCGGCCTGGGAGCCGCTGGCGGTCGGGCCGGCCTTGGTGTGCTTCTTGACCCGGTTGACACCCTCGACCAGGACGCGGTCCTCGCGGGGGTAGGCCGCGATGACCTTGCCCTGCTTGCCCTTGTCCTTGCCGGTGATGACCTGGACCAGGTCGCCCTTCTTGATCTTCATGCTTACAGCACCTCCGGCGCGAGCGAGATGATCTTCATGAACTTCTTCTCGCGCAGCTCACGGCCGACCGGGCCGAAGATGCGGGTGCCGCGAGGGTCGCCGTCGTTCTTCAGAATGACGGCGGCGTTCTCGTCGAAGCGGATGTACGAGCCGTCCGGACGGCGGCGCTCCTTGACGGTGCGAACGATGACCGCCTTGACGACGTCACCCTTCTTCACGTTGCCACCGGGGATCGCGTCCTTGACGGTGGCGACGATGACGTCACCGATGCCCGCGTAGCGGCGACCGGAGCCACCGAGCACACGGATGCAAAGGATCTCCTTCGCACCAGTGTTGTCGGCGACACGCAGTCGCGACTCCTGCTGGATCACGTCTATCTCCTGTTTGTCTGCCGGTTCCCCGGGAGCCGCTCAGCCGAGCGGCTCCCGGAGCCTGGCGGAACTGTCCTGCGAGGGATGCCCCGCAGGAACGTACTTTTTGGAATTCCCTTGCGGGAATTACCTACTTGGCCTTCTCGAGGATCTCGACGACGCGCCAGCGCTTCGTCGCGGACAGCGGCCGGGTCTCCATGAGGAGGACGCGGTCGCCGACACCCGCGGCGTTCTGCTCGTCGTGCGCCTTGAGCTTGTTGGTACGGCGGATGACCTTGCCGTACAGCGCGTGCTTGACGCGGTCCTCGACAGCGACGACGACGGTCTTGTCCATCTTGTCGCTGACGACGAGACCCTCACGGGTCTTGCGGAAGCCGCGCGCCTCTGCGTTCTCAGTCACGTTCTTCTCGCTCATCAGGCGTTCTCCACCGTTTCGATGCCCAGCTCACGCTCGCGCATCAGGGTGTAGATCCGCGCGATGTCCTTGCGGACCGCCTTCAGACGGCCGTGGTTCTCGAGCTGCCCGGTCGCCGCCTGGAAACGGAGGTTGAACAGCTCTTCCTTGGCCTCGCGGAGCTTCGCCAGAAGCTCCTCGTTGCCCAGCTCGCGCAGCTCGGACGCCTTGGTACCGACCGACATCACGCTTCACCTGCCTCGCGCTTGACGATGCGGCACTTCATCGGCAGCTTGTGGGCCGCACGAGTGAGAGCCTCACGCGCAATCTTCTCGTTCGGGTAGGACAGCTCGAACATGACCCGTCCCGGGTGCACGTTCGCGATCCACCACTCCGGCGAACCCTTACCGGAACCCATGCGGGTCTCGGCCGGCTTCTTCGTGAGCGGACGGTCCGGGTAGATGTTGATCCAGACCTTGCCACCACGCTTGATGTGGCGGGTCATCGCGATACGGGCCGCCTCGATCTGGCGGTTGGTCACGTACGCCGGCGTGAGGGCCTGGATGCCGTACTCGCCGAACGCGACCGTCGTACCGCCCTTGGCCTGACCACGGCGCTTCGGGTGGTGCTGCTTGCGGTGCTTGACCCTACGGGGGATCAGCATGTCGGTCAGGCCTCCGTTCCGGTGCTCTCAGCCGGAGCCTCGGCCTTGGGAGCCTCGGCCTTGGGAGCCTCGGCCTTGGGAGCCTCGGCGCCGGCAGCCTGCTGCGGCTTGCGACCGCGCCGCTCGCCACCGCGGCCACCACGGGCCGGGCGGTCGGCACCACCGCGAGCCGGGCGGTTACCCGCACGGGCGGCAGCGTTCTCGGCGCGGACCTCGGCGATGTTCTTGACGTCGCCCTTGTAGATCCAGACCTTCACACCGATGCGGCCGAAGGTCGTCTTGGCCTCGAAGAAGCCGTAGTCCACGTTCGCGCGGAGCGTGTGCAGGGGCACACGGCCCTCGCGGTAGAACTCCGAGCGGGACATCTCGGCGCCGCCGAGACGGCCACCGCACTGGATCTTGATGCCCTTGGCGCCGGCCTTCATCGCCGACTGCATGCTCTTGCGCATGGCACGGCGGAAGGAGACGCGGGAGGACAGCTGCTCGGCGACGGCCTGGGCCACCAGCTGAGCGTCCGTCTCCGGGTTCTTGACCTCGAGGATGTTCAGCTGGACCTGCTTGCCGGTCAGCTTCTCCAGGTCACCGCGGATGCGGTCGGCCTCGGCGCCGCGGCGGCCGATGACGATGCCCGGGCGAGCGGTGTGGATGTCCACGCGGACGCGGTCACGGGTGCGCTCGATCTCCACCTTCGAGATACCGGCGCGCTCCATGCCGGACGTCATCATCCGACGGATGGCGACGTCTTCCTTGACGTAGTCCTTGTACAGCTTGTCGGCGTACCAACGCGACTTGAAGTCGGTCGTGACACCGAGTCGGAACCCATGCGGGTTTACCTTCTGGCCCATTACCGGGTTCCTTCCTTGCTGCTGACGACCACGGTGATGTGGCTGGTCCGCTTGCGGATCCGGTAGGCACGGCCCTGGGCACGCGGACGGAACCGCTTCAGGGTCGGACCCTCGTCGACGTACGCCTCGGAAACGAAGAGGCTGTCGGCGTCGGTGTGGTCGTAGTTGTGCGCGGCGTTGGCGATGGCGCTGTCGAGCACCTTGCCGACCGGCACGGAGGCTGCCTGCGGAGCGAATCGCAGAACAGCCTGGGCCTCCGTGGCGTCCATGCCACGGATGAGGTCCACCACACGGCGGGCCTTCATGGGCGTGACGCGGATGTACCGCGCCTGGGCCCTGGCTTCCATGGTTGTCCCTTCAGAGTTACTTACGTGTCTGAATGCGATCCGCTACTAGCGGCGCTTCGACTTCCGGTCTTCCTTGACGTGACCCCGGAAGGTACGCGTCGGCGAGAACTCGCCGAGCTTGTGACCGACCATCGACTCGGTGACGAACACCGGGATGTGGGTCTTGCCGTTGTGCACCGCGAGCGTGTGGCCCAGCATGGCCGGGACGATCATCGAGCGGCGGGACCAGGTCTTGATGACGTTCTTGGTGCCGGCTTCGTTCTGGGCGTCCACCTTCTTGATCAGGTGGTCGTCGACGAAGGGCCCCTTCTTCAGGCTACGAGGCATCTCAACCCGTCCTTAGCGCTTCTTGTTCGTCTTGCGGCGGCGGACGATGTACTTGTTCGACGCCTTCTTGGGCGAACGAGTACGGCCTTCCTTCTTGCCCCACGGGGACACAGGGTGGCGACCACCGGAGGTCCGGCCCTCACCACCACCGTGCGGGTGGTCAACCGGGTTCATCACGACACCACGGACGGTCGGGCGAACGCCCAGCCACCGCTTACGGCCGGCCTTACCCCAGTTGATGTTGCTCTGCTCGGCGTTGCCGACCTCACCGACGGTGGCGCGGCAGCGGACGTCGACCAGGCGGATCTCACCGGACGGCATGCGCAGGTGGGCGTAGGCGCCCTCCTTCGCGAGCAGCTGCACGGAGGCACCGGCGGAGCGGGCGAACTTGGCACCGCCACCGGGACGGAGCTCGATCGCGTGGATCGTGGTACCGACCGGGATGTTGCGGAGGGCCAGGTTGTTGCCCGGCTTGATGTCGGCCCCGGGACCGTTCTCGACGCGGTCACCCTGCTGCAGGTTGCGCGGGGCGAGGATGTAGCGCTTCTCGCCGTCGGCGTAGTGCAGCAGCGCGATGCGCGCGGTGCGGTTGGGGTCGTACTCGATGTGCGCGACCTTCGCCGGCACGCCGTCCTTGTCGTGACGACGGAAGTCGATCACTCGGTAGGCGCGCTTGTGTCCGCCACCCTGGTGGCGAACGGTCACACGACCGGCGTTGTTACGGCCGCCCTTGCTGTGCAGGGGGCGGACCAGCGACTTCTCCGGCGTGGACCGCGTGACCTCGACGAAGTCGGCAACGCTGGCGCCACGACGGCCCGGCGTAGTCGGCTTGTACTTGCGGATTCCCATTTCTCAGTCCTCGTCCGATATCGGACGATCCGGACCGCCCTTAGGCGGTCGGACCGCCGAAGATGTCGATACGGTCGCCCTCGGCGAGGGTCACGATCGCGCGCTTGCTGCCGGCACGCTGACCGAAACCGGTCTTCGTGCGCTTGCGCTTGCCCTGGCGGTTGATCGTGTTGACCCCGGTGACCTTGACGTCGAAGACCGCCTGGACGGCCTGCTTGATCTGGGTCTTGTTGGCGCCCGGGGCGACGATGAACGTGTACTTGTTCTCGTCGAGGAGCGCGTAGCTCTTCTCCGAGACGACCGGCTTGACGAGCACGTCACGGGGGTCCGTGAAGGACTTGCTCAGCGGGGTCTCGACGGTGTTCTTGCCCTCGGCGGCGTGGCGACGCGCCTTGGCGACGCGCGCGGCCTTGGCGGCCTTGGCGGCCTTCGAGGCGATAGCGGGGTGACGGATGGCCATCAGACCTCGCTCCCTTCGGTGTCGGTGTTCCGCGCAGCAGTAGGCGCGCCGGACACGAAGGACTCGAAAGCGGCCTGGGTGAAGACCACGTCGTCCGAGACGAGAACGTCGTACGTGTTCAGCTGGCCCGGCTCCAGGATGTGGACCTGGGGCAGGTTGCGGGCGGACAGCCACGCGGCCTCGTCGGCGCGGTCGACGACCAGGAGCAGGTTCTTGCGCTCCGAGATCTTGCCGAACAGCGACTTGGCGGCCTTGGTGCTGGGGGTCTCGCCCTCGACCACGCCGGAGACGACGTGGATGCGGTTGTGACGCGCCCGGTCGGTGAGGGCACCGCGCAGGGCGGCGGCCTTCATCTTCTTCGGGGTGCGCTGCGAGTAGTCACGCGGCTGCGGGCCGTGCACGACGCCACCACCGGCGAACTGCGGCGCGCGGGTCGAACCCTGACGGGCGCGACCGGTGCCCTTCTGGCGGTACGGCTTCTTGCCGCCACCACGGACCTCGCCACGGGTCTTCGTCTTGTGCGTGCCCTGACGGGCAGCGGCCAGCTGCGCGACGACGACCTGGTGGATCAGCGGAACGCTGACCTTGGCGTCGAAGATCTCCGCGGGGAGCTCGACGGAACCGGCCTTGTCGCCAGCCGGCGAAAGGATGTCAACAGTGCTCATCGGTTACCTCAGGCCCCCTTGGCCGCGGTGCGGACCAGGACGAGGCCGCCGTTCGGACCGGGAACCGCGCCCTTGATGAGCAGCAGACCCTTCTCCGCGTCAACGGCGTGGACGGTCAGGTTCTGGGTGGTGACCCGCTCGTTGCCCATGCGACCCGCCATGCGGAGGCCCTTGAACACACGGCCCGGGGTGGCGCAGCCACCGATGGAACCGGGAGAGCGGTGCTTGCGCTGGGTGCCGTGCCCGGCGCCGAGGCCACGGAAGTTGTGGCGCTTCATGACACCGGCGAAGCCCTTGCCCTTGCTCTTGCCGGTGACGTCGACCTTCACGCCGGCCTCGAACACCTCAGCGGTGATCTCCTGGCCCAGCGTGTACTCGGAGGCGTCCGCGGTGCGGATCTCGACGAGGTGGCGACGGGGGGTGACGTCGGCCTTGGCGAAGTGCCCCTTGAGGGGCTTGTTCACCTTGCGCGGGTCGATCTCGCCGAAGGCGATCTGGACCGACTCGTAGCCGTCGACGTCGTTGGTACGAACCTGGGTCACGACGTTGGGGCCGGCCTTGACGACGGTGACCGGAACAACACGGTTGTTCTCGTCCCACACCTGCGTCATGCCGAGCTTCTCGCCCAGGATGCCCTTGATCTGCTTAGCCATTCTCAGCCCACCAGCCTCAGAGCTTGATCTCGATGTCGACACCGGCCGGGAGGTCGAGTCGCATCAGAGAGTCAACGGTCTTGGGGGTCGGGTCGAGAATGTCGATCAGGCGCTTGTGCGTGCGCATCTCGAAGTGCTCGCGCGAGTCCTTGTACTTGTGCGGCGACTTGATGACGCAGTACACGTTCTTCTCAGTGGGCAGCGGCACCGGGCCCGCGACCGACGCACCAGTGCGGGTCACCGTCTCGACGATCTTCTTCGCCGAGGAGTCGATGACCTCGTGGTCGTAGGCCTTGAGCCGGATGCGGATCTTCTGTCCCGCCATGGCTACTCAGTAGTCCTGTCTCTCTTGGCTCTGGAACCCGGCGGATTCCTTCTGCTGCCTTCGCTTCTCCGACCCACGCGGTCGGGCGTGTCGCGCTTCCGCTGACAAAGATGTCCCTTGTTCGAACATCCCTGCGGGGAATGCGACGGCCCTTCCGGAACCGCGGACCGGGGACCTCAGGCCCACCGGGCGCCTGGCCGGTGTCGCGCCCACGCTTCCCGGAAGATTCCCGTACGTCCGCCCCAGTGCTGCCCGAGGGCAGTTAGGACGACGAGTACTGTGGGACTCGCTTCCGGTCCTCCCGGCGGGAGGCGCGCAGCATCAACACTCGACCGAGCAACTCGGACAGTCTGCCATAGGGGACGGGGGCTCCGCCAATCGGGCCGGAGAGAATACCCCGGGGGTGACGTAGGTCAAACCGGGGCGCCGGAGCCCCGGGCTCCCCTCACGCGCGCGTTGTCGTCTCGCAGGCGAGGACTTCGGCGACCAGGTCCCGAGCGCGGTCCGCCAGGTAGAAGTGGCCGCCGGGGAAGACACGCAGGGTGAAGCCTGAGCGGGTCACGTCCTGCCAGGCACGGACGGCCTCTTCCGGGACGTCCACGTCCTCCGTTCCGCCGTAGGCGGCAACCGGGCAGGGCAGGGTCATGACCCGGGGCTCGTACGTGCTGAGCAGCCGGTAGTCGGACCGGATGGCCGGCAGGACCAGAGGGCGCAGCTCCGGATGGTCGAAGGCCTCGGCCTGGGTGCCGCCGAGGGCGCGCACCTCGGCGATGAGCCTGTCGTCATCCAGGTGGGCCAGTGCCCGGGCGGGGTGGGACCGTCCAGGGCCCCGGCGGGCGGATACGCAGAGCAGCGCCGGGGACCGGTCCTGGGCGGCCAGCCGTGCCGCGGTCTCGTAGGCGACGGAGGCACCCATGCTGTGGCCGAAGAACACCAGGGGCCGGTCGGCGAGGGGGGCGCACGCGCGGGCGATCGCCTCGGCGAGCTGCTCCATCGACTCGGCGAAGGGTTCGGCGAGCCGGTCCTCACGGCCGGGATAGCACACCGCGAGCAGCTCCACGTCGCCCGGCACCGCCTCCGCCCACGGTACGAAGTAGCTCGCCGCTCCTCCGGCGTGCGGGAAACAGACGAGCCGCAGCCGCGGCCGGGAGCAGGGCTTCAGGGTCCGCAGCCAGCGGCCGGTCATCTCGTGTGGCTCCTTCGCGGCGTCCGCCCGGCGGGGCGGGAGGGGAACATACGGCGTTCGGCGTCGGTCAGGATGTCGACGGATCCGATCCGGCGGGCCGGATCGGCGACCACGGCGGCGAGGAAGCGGGTGAACCGCTGTGTCAGCGCGTGCGCGGTCTCCTCCTCGAACAGGTCGGTGCGGTACTGGAGCCTGCCCTCGATCGGTCCGGCCTCGGTCTCGGCCAGCTGGAACGTGAGGTCGAACTTCACCGACGGCAGGGCCACGGGAAGCGGCGTGGCCCGGACGCCGGGCAGCCGGAGGGCGGCGGGAGGCGTGTTGCGCAGCGAGAGCATCGTCTGGAACAGAGGGTGGTGCGCGGGACTGCGTGTCGGCCGTGTCGCCTCGACCACCTGGTCGAACCCGATGTCCTGCTGGGCGTAGTCGGCGAGGTCGGCGTCCCGCACGGAGGCCAGCAGATCGGCGAAGGCGGGGTTGCCCGAGGTATCGGTGCGCAGCACCAGGCTGTTCACGAAACAGCCGACGATGTCCTCGTACGACGGATGCGTGCGCCCGGCCACCACGGCTCCGATCGGTACGTCGGTGCCGGCGCCGAGCCGGGTGAGCAGGGCCGCCAGCGCGGCGTGCAGCACCATGAACAGGCTCGCGCCGGCCCCTGCCGCGACCGTTCGGGCGCGGGAGGCGGTCTCGGCGTCCAGGGTGAAGCGGGCCTCGGCCCCCTCGGCGTTCGCCACGGCCGGCCGCGGCCGGTCCACGGGCAGGTCGACACAGTCCGGGAGGCCGTTCAGGCGCTCCCGCCAGTAGCCGATCTGCCCCGTGAGGTCTCTCGCCCGCTCGCGCAGCGCGTACTCGCTGTACGGCGTGACCGGCTCCCAGTCGGGTGCCCGGCCTCCGCCGCGGGCGTCGTAGGCCGTGCTCAGGTCACGTGCGAGCAGGCCGAGCGACCACCCGTCCAGCGCGATGTGGTGGGCCGCCACGAGCAGCACGGCGTCGTCGGGGCCGGTCTCGAACAACACCGCGCGCACGGGCGGTCGTTCGGCCAGCTGCCAGCCGGTGCCGAGTTCCGCGCGGATGGCCTCGTCGAGTGCGGCCGGGTCGATCCCGCGGACCGACAGGTCCGGCACCTGGTCGGTGATCCGCTGGCGCGGCTCGCCGTCGATCTCCGGATAGACGGTGCGCAGCGCCTCGTGCCGTGCGGCCGTGTCGGCGAGGGCCGCACGGAGGAGGCCGTGGTCGACGTGTCCGGTGAGCCGGACCGCCCACGGCACCGTGTAGCTCGGGCCCGCCAGCTTGTCGATGAACCACAGTCTGCGCTGGCCCGGTGAGAGCGGGATCGTGTCCCGGTCGAGGACGGCGGGGACCGGAGCGGGGACCGTCCCGGAGGGCAGCGCCGCCGCGAGAGCGGACACCGTCGGGTGATCGAACAGCGTGCGCAGCGTGACGTCGGTGCCGAGTGCCACGCGCACCCGGGCGATCACCTGGGTGGCGGACAGCGAGTGCCCGCCGAGCTCGAAGAAGTCGTCGTCCAGGCCTACGTCGGTGATGCCCAGGGCGTCCCGGAACGCCTGCTGTACGGCCGCCTCGCGCTCGTCCCGCGGGGTGCTGGAACCCGCCGGGCCCGCCGAGCCGCGGAAGTCGGGGGCGGGCAGCGCCGCCCGATCGAGTTTGCCGTTCGGGTTGAGCGGCAGCTCGTCGAGGGGTACGAAGGCGGCGGGGACCAGGTGCCGGGGCAGCGCCCCGGTGGCATGGGCCCGGACCTCACCGCCGGAGGCCGTGCCCACCACGTAGGCGACGAGCTGTTTCTGGCCCGTGGCGTCCTCACGGGCCACTACGGCGACGGCGGTGACGCCGGGGCAGCATGCCAGCACAGCCTCGATCTCACCCGGTTCGACACGGAAGCCGCGGATCTTCACCTGGTCGTCCACGCGGCCCAGGTAGTCGAGGTCACCGTCCGGGGTGCGGCGTACGAGGTCGCCGGTGCGGTACATACGCTCGCCGGGCCGGCCGAAGGGGTCGGCGAGGAACCGCTGGGCGGTCAGCGCGGGCCGGCCCAGATAGCCGTCGGCGACGCCCGCTCCGGCCAGGTACAGCTCGCCCTCGGTGCCCGGCGGGACCGGCCGCAGCACGGAGTCGAGGACGTAGGCGCGGCGAGCGGCGAGCGGCCGTCCGATCAGGGGTCTGGCCGTCGGGTCGTCCGGGGCGCGCCAGGCCGTGGCATAGACCGTGGCCTCCGTCGGCCCGTAGAGGTTGAGGATCTCGGACTCCGGGAGGCGCTCGCGGAGTTTGGCGACCAGAGCGGCCGGCAGTGCCTCGCCCGCGAGGACGACCGTCCCGGCGGCGAACGGCGTGGCGGTCTGCTGGAGCAGGCCGGCCACGGCGGAGGGCACCCCGCTGAGCAGGCTGCCCTTCCAGGGGCGTTCCGCCAGAGCCAGCAGGTTCGGCACCAGTTCCACCGTGCCGCCCGCCGCGAGCGGGGCGAACAGCTCGAACACGGACACGTCGAAGTTCAACGAGGTCGCGGCCAGGACGTGGCGCAGCCGGTGGGTGCCGAGCTCGGTGACAGCCCAGTGCACGAACTCGGCCATCGCGGCGGCGGAGACCACGACGCCCTTGGGGGTGCCGGTGGAGCCGGAGGTGTAGATGACGTAGGCGGCGGCTCCAGGAGGGGTGGGGGTGGGAGTGACGGCGGTGGCCGGAGCCTTCCCGTCGTGCCCGTCCTTCCCGTCCTGCCTGTCGTGCTCGTCGTGCTCGTCGTGCTCGTCCAGGGAGAGCGTGGGAACCAGTGTCTCCAGCCGTCCGGTGCCGTCCGTCAGCAGCAGGACGGGGGCAGCGTCCCGCAGCATGAAGCGGATGCGGTCGTCGGGGTAGGCGGGGTCCACGGGCAGGTAGGCGGCGCCGGTCTTCAGCACGGCCAGCAGGGCGACCGGCAGTCGGGTCGTACGGGCCAGCGAGAGAGCCACGAGGGTGCCCGGCCGGGCGCCGCGAGCCCGCAGCCGGTCGGCGAGTCGCCCGGCCCGCTCGTCCAGCTCGCGGTAGGTCAGGCTGCCGTCGCCGCTGATGACGGCGACGGCGTCGGGTGTCTCGGCGACACGCGCGGCGATCGAGGCGTGCACCCCGGGCACCCGCCGGCGCTCCTCGGCCGGCGGCACCGGCGGCGGGAGCACAACCTCGCCGGAGGTACCCAGTGGGGCGGTGGCGACCGGGGTGCCCTGGGCGAGGGCCGCCAGAAAGGCCGGGAAGCGCCGGCTGTGGCCGACCAGATCCGACGGCGTGTACAACGCGGGGTTGGCATCGAGGTCGATCCGGACCCGGTCCCGGGCCGCCCGGTCGGTCACGCAGGAGAAGGACAGGTCGAAGACCGGCCCGTGCGCGAGGCCGTGCACGGTCGCCGGATGCTCCCCGAAGCGCAGATCGCGGTGGAACGGCAGGATGTTCACCAGGGGGCCGAAGACGGCGTCGCCGGTGCGCAGGTCGCGGCGCAGGTGCTCGAACCGGTACCGCTGGCGACGCAGCGAGCGCCACACCGAACCGGCGACCTCGGCCGTCAGCTCCGGCAGGGTCCGGGCCCCGTCCACCCGCACCCGCAACGGCACGATGTTCGACGCCGTGCCGGCGAAGGCCTGGGCCGCCGCGCCGGTCCGGCCCGGGGTCGGCAGACCGAGCACCACGTCGCGTGCCCCGGTCGTGCGGGAGAGGTAGGCGGCGACACCCGCGATCAGGGCCGGGGAGAAGTGCGCGGCGCTGTCCCCGGCGGCACGGACCAGGCCGTCCGCGGTGTCCGAGGGCAGCACCAGGGTGCGGCGGTGGAACTCGCCGGGCACGGATGCCGTCCGGCCGGCGATCGTCGGCGGCGGCGCGGGCAGACCGCGCAGATGCTCCAGCCAGTAGGCGCGGTCCGCGTCCCGGGCCGGAGAGCCGGCGTAGCCGGCGTCCGCCTCGAGCATGGCCCGCTGGCTAGTGAACCGCTGGGCGGGCAGGTCCGGTCGTGCGTACAGCTCAGCCACCCGCCGGGTGACCAAGGCATGCCCGTAGCCGTCCATCACGATGTGGTGCGCCCGCTGGTACCACAGGAACCGGCGCGGCCCCAGGACGAACAGCGCCTGGGTGAACAGCGGGCCGCGGGAGAGAGCGACCGGGCGGGCGAGGTCGGCGGCCATGTGGGCATGTGCCGCGGCACGGGGGTCGTCGGCGCTCTGCAGGTCGGTGACCTCCACGCGCCACGCGGAGGTGTCGGCGGTCAGTACGGGGCCGTGCGGCCCGTCGGCGAAGGTCACCCGCAGGGTGCCGGTCTCCTCGACCGCCCGGTGTACGGCGGCCACGAAGGCCGGCACGTCCACGGGTCCGTCGATGTCGACGTACTGAGCACCCTGGTAACCCGTTCCCGACGGGTCGAGTTGGTGCGCGTACCAGATGCCGAGCTGCGCGTCGGTCAGCGGCTGCGTCATGCTCCCCTACCAGTCGAAGGCGCGGGCGTCGGCCAGGTTGACGCCGAGCGCGGTCTTGCCGACGTAGGCGAGGCACTCGTCGGGCTTGGCGGGCATCACGGAACAGAACGGCGCCTCGCGCAGATACCGCTGCAACGGCCGGCGCCGGTCGAGCGCGGCGGTGCCGACCAGCTGCGGGGCGCTCGCCACCAGGTCCGCGAGCAGCTCCCCCACGGCGTACTTCGCCGCGTGCACACCGGCGTTGGTCCCTTGCGTCCCACGGGCCATGTCGACCTCGGCGCAGGCCGCGTAGGTGAGGGCGCGGGCCGCGGTCAGCCGGATCGACAGCCTGCCCAGCTCCCGGACGACCACCGGCGAGGCGGCGCGGGCCGGGCTGGTGCGCACACTCTCCGTGAGTTCGCGCAGGATCGCCCCGGCGAGTCCCAGGTAGGCACCGGTGTAGCCGGACACCATCCAGTGCGGCTCGCGGACCAGCTTGAACAGGGACATGCCCTCGACACCGAGGAAGAGCCGCTCGCGCCCGACGCGGACCCCGTCCAGTGTCATACCGGCCGTGTGGGTGCCGGCCAGGGCCTGGCCCGGCCAGGGGGTACCGAAGGCGACGCCCTCGTCGGTGGCGGCCACGACGAAGTGGGACACCTCGTTCTCGGCTTCCTCGGCGGCGTCCCGTGCGGCGACGACGTAGTAGTCGGCCACGCCGGCGAGGGACACGAAGGACTTCTGCCCCTCGAGCACGTAACCGCCGTCGTTGCGCCGGTAGGTGGTGCGAACTCCGCGCAGCTTGGCACCGCTGCCCGCCTCGGACGTGGCCGAGGCGAACATGCGGTCGTGTTCGGTGATCTCCCGGAACGCCCAGTCGGCGAAGGACCGCCCTGCCGTGCCGAGCCGCCCTCCGGCGGCCTCGCAGAGCGCCCCGATCGACACGTTGTGCATGTTCAGGGCTAGCGCCGTGGCCGCGTCCCGGGCGCCGAGGACCTCCAGGATCCGGGTGTACTGCGCGAACGAGAGACCGTCGCCGCCGGAGTCCCGTGGCACGAGCAGGCGCAGCAGCCCGGCGTCCTTGAGCAGCTTCAGGCCGGCCGTGCCGTCCGTGGCCCCCGTGTCCACGTCGGCCGCCAGCGGGGCCAGGGACTCGGTGAGCGCGGTGGCCCGGTCGAGGAGTTCGGCGGGGACCGCGGGTTCCACTGCCATCAGTGATTCCCCACCGGCAGGCCGAGGCCGCGGGCCACGGAGACGCGCAGCAGATCGTTCGGGCCGGCGTACACCGACCCGGCGAGGGCGCTGGCCAGGTCCGCGAAGCCGTCCCGGTCCCGGATGAAAGCACGTACCCCGGCGAGCATGCCGGCGGTCTCGGCGAGGTGCAGATGGTCCTCGGTGACGGAGATCTTGACCATGGCGGCCTCGTTCGCCAAGTGCCGGACGGCGGTGCCCCCGTCGATCCGGCGGGCCATCCCGTAGATCAGCTCGCGGGACCGGTGCACCCGGATCGCCATGTCGGCGACCCGGCCCGCGACCTGGTGGCTGGCTCCCATCGGGCGGTCGAACTGGCGGCGGGTGGCGGCCCATTGGACCGTCTCCTCCAGCAGCCGGCGCATGGGGCCGAGCGCATACGACAGCAGCAGTGCCCGCTCGCAGGTGGTCGTGGCGGCCATCACCATGAGGCCGGCGCCCTCGCGCAGCACCAGCCGGTCGGCCGGCACGGTGACGTCGTCGAAGGTGAGCGAGCCCATCGGGACGCCGGGCAGGGCGCTCTTGTCCTCCGGCGCGCCCCGGGTGACGCCGGGCGAGTCGAGGTCCACGAGGAACGCCGACAGGGCGAACGGGGAGCGTCCTTCGCCGGTTCTGGCGAAGACGAGACCGCGATCGGCGACGGGGGCCGCGGTGATGAAGGACTTACGGCCGGAAAGACGGTAGGAGCCGTCGGGCAGCCGGGTCGCGGTGGTGGTACCGGACAGCGGGTCGCTGCCGCCGCCCTCCTCCGTCGAGGCGTGGCACAGCAGCAGCTCACCGGTGGCGGTGCCGTCCAGCAGCCCGAGCTGCCCGGACGACAGCAGCATGCGCAGCGGCATCTGGATGCCGAACAGCTGGGAGGCGGCGCCGTAGCACAGGCCCGGGTCGATGCCGCCGAGGCCGAGCCCCTCGAACCTGGCCACGGCCTCGGTGACCCAGCCGTCGCCGCCTTCGTGCAGCACTCCCAGCCCGGCCAGCTCCCGCCAGTGGGCGCGGAAGCCGTCCCGCCCCGTGAACGCCGGCAGGGTGCCGGCCAGTTCACGGAACTTGCCGACGACCACTTCCTGTTCGTACATGTGCTCTCCCCCGGTGATCAGACGGTCTGCGCGCGCAGCGACGAGACGAGCTCCCACAGATGGGCGGGCGTGCGGAAGTTCGCGGCGACGATCTCCTCTTCCGGGATGCTGATCCCGCAGCGCTGCTCGATCTCCACCACGAGGGTGAGGACGCTCATCGAGTCGAGCAGGCCGGTGTCGAGCAGCCGCAGGTCAGGGGTGACCTCGAAGCCGGCGTCCTGGACGGCGAGCGGGGAGAGCGGGGACGCGGCGTACTCCTGGATCAGGGCGCACAGGTCGTCGACGGATTGCATCATGCTCCTTCGGTGCTGGCGAGCTCGGCAAGCTCGCGTCGGTCGACCTTTCCGTGCCCGCTCACCGGCAGGCGGTCGGTCAGGACAATGCGGTCGGGCAGCATCCGGCGCGGCAGCACGCCGGCCAGTGCGGTCAGGACCTGGCGCTCGTTCGTGGCGCCGACCACGTAGGCCCAGATCTCGCCCTCGTGCGCTCCCCGCTTGGCGACGACGGCGCAGGCCTCCGCGGCGACGGTCTCGCGCAGGGCGCTCTCGACGTCCCGCAGGTCGATGCGGTGGCCGCGGCGCTTGACCTGGTCGTCGGCGCGGCCGAGCAACAAGAGCCGGCCGTCGTCGTCGGTCTCGGCGAGGTCACCGGTGGGGTAGGCGCGGCGTGTGACGCCGTCGTCGAAGCGGACCTCGCGGGCGGGGTCGCGCAGTTGGCCGTCCACCAGGTAGCCGCGCAGCACGGTCGGTCCGGCGACATGCAGTTCGCCGCGCCGGGCGGGGTCGCCGTCCGGGTCCAGGACCACGGTGTGCACGCCGTCGACGGCCCGTCCGATCGGCACCGTGGCCCCGACCGTGCTGCCGGGCGGGAAGTGGGCGGCCGTGCACACGTTGGTCTCGGTGGGGCCGTACAGGTTGTGGCAGGAGGCGCCGGGGAACTCGGCGAGGTACCAGGCGAGCAGATCCGGCGGCAGCGGCTCGCCCGCGAAGGCGAACAACCTCAGCCGGGGCGCGCTCCCCCCGGTGAGCAGTCCCGTCTTGCGCAGCAGCCGGTACAGCGTGGGCACCGCGTACAGGACGGAGATCTCGTGCTCGCGCAGCCAGCCCGCGACCTCGGCCGGGAACGCGGTGAGCCGCTCGGGCATGAGGTGCACGGCCGCGCCCGCCAGAGCGGAGGAGTACAGGTCGAACGTGCTGAGGTCGAAGGTGAGCGCGGCCTGGGCGCCGACCCGGTCCTGGGCGCGCAGCCCGAGGGTGCGGGCGGCCCAGTCGGCGAAGTGCAGAACGTTCTCGTGGGACAGCAGCACGCCCTTGGGCGTACCGGTGCTGCCGGAGGTGGAGAAGATGTAGCCGCCGTCGAGTGCCAGGTCACCGGCGGTCTCGTCGGCGACCGGCAGCAGCACGAGGCTGTCCAGTTCGCTGCCCGCGGCGGCGCGGCCCAGCAGGGCGGCGGCCTCGGTCGCCCGAGCGGGGACCGTGGTGGCCAGGAAGTGCAGCCCGCTGCCGCGCACGGTGCGGGCGAGCCGGGCCGGCGGGTCGGCGGGATCGAGCGG
>NZ_CM002285.1:3724029-3740396 GCF_000497445.1 Streptomyces roseochromogenus subsp. oscitans DS 12.976
GCACCCCGACCCGGGTGCCCGGACCGACTCCGTGCCGCGTCAACTCGGTGTGCGAGTGCGGTGACGCGTTCGTCCAGTTGCCGGTAGGTGAGGGACGTCGTCTCCTCGACCAGCGCGGGCCGCTCACCGAAGTGTTCGGCGGCGTCGGCCAGTACCTGATCCAGTCGACGCGCGGGCGCGTTCGACCGTGGCGGGTTCACCGTGGGACTCCTCGACGTGTACGACCCGTGTCAGCGACCGGCTCCGCGACGCGGGCCGGGCCCGGGCTCCCCGATTCGGGCTCTCACCACCGGATTTCAGGGGCGCACCACCGGATTTCGACACTCACCCTAGGTTCCTGTGCCGCCCCCTCAGAACCCCAGCGACCCCCCTGTGTCGGAGCGGGGCGCGCTGGGGATGCGCCTGAGGCTGCGTAGGGGGGCACCGGAATCAGGGGTTCTCGGCGCGGCCAGCCATGGCTATAGATGGAGTTCCCGACCGCGCCGGCCCGCGCACCCCGAAGGTCGGGCGTGCCCTGTCGTGGTGACCGGCCCCTGGGCGCTGCCGCCGGCGGCGCGCACGGCGAGCGGGCCCTGCGCATGTCCCCTTCTCCGTCCCCTCGGGACCCCCTTGGGACACGGACCCTTAAGGACCCCTCTTTGGTGACGAACAGAAACAGAGCACGTCATCTGCTCGGCTATCTGCTGCTCGTCGTGGCGCCGGTCGCCCTGGCGTTGGTGCTGCTGGCCGGGTTGGCCGAACCGCGGCACTCAGGCCACTCGGCCGCCGCGTCGAGCCCGTCCCGGCTGCTGCCGGCGCTGGCCGTCATCCTGGTGGTGGTCCGGCTGGTGGGAGCCGCCCTCAGACGGCTGGGCCAGCCCGCGGTGGTCGGTGAGATCGTCGCCGGCATCGTTCTCGGCCCGTCCGTCCTCGGCTTCTTCCTGCCGGACGTGCAGCGGGCCGTCTTCCCCGCCTCGATCCTGCCGTCCCTGGACACCCTCGCCCAGCTGGGCGTGGTGCTGTTCATGTTCCTCGTCGGCCTGGAACTGCCCTTGGGCCTGCTGCGCCGCAGCGGCTCGGCGGCCGCGGCGCTCGCGCAGGCCAGCACGGCGGTGCCCTTCCTGTGCGGTGCGGCGCTCGCCGCGGTGCTGCTCGACTCGTACCGGCCCGCCGGCGCCTCCCGGCTGACGCTGGTCATGTTCGTGGGTGTCGCCTTCGCGATCACCGCGTTCCCCGTGCTGGCGCGGGTCCTGGGCGAACAGCGGCTGACCCACACCCCACTCGGCACCCTGGGCATGGCCACGGCCGGGATCGGCGACGTCATCGCCTGGTGTCTGCTCGCCGCCGTGACGGCGGTGGCCACCAGCGCCTCGGCCGCGCCCACCGCGCTCACGTGCGCGCTGATCGTGGTCTACGCGGCCGTCATGTTCTTCGTGGTCCGGCCGGCCCTCACCCGGGTCGCGCCCCGCTTCGAGGGGGCGGGGCAGCCACTGGTGGCGGCGGCCGTGCTGACCACCACGCTGGTCTCGGCCTGGCTCACGGACCGCATCGGCGCGCACGCCATCTTCGGGGCGTTCATCGCGGGCGTGGTGATGCCCCGCAACTCGGTGGCGATCCAGCGGATCGCGGACCGGGTGGAGGGCCTGACCAGCTGGGTGATGCTGCCCGTCTTCTTCGCCGTGGTCGGGCTGAAGCTCGACCTGCCCGCGGTGGGCGGTCCCCGGGACTGGGGGGTGCTCGCGCTGATCGTGCTCCTCGCCTCCGTGGCCAAGTTCGGCACGGTGGCACTGTTCGCCCGTCTGCTGGGCCGCAACCGGCGGGACGCGGCCGCCCTCGGGCTGATGATGAACTGCCGTGGCGTCACCGAGCTGATCGTGCTTCAGCTCGGGCTGACCCTCGGCGTCCTGTCCCAGCAGCTGTTCTCGATGCTCACCTGCATGGCGCTGGTGACCACGGCCACGACCGGACCACTTCTGCGCAGGCTGCGGCTGGACCGCAGCGGTTCCGATTCCACCCGCAACACCACGGAGGCTCCGTTGTTGACCAGCAGTGAGGGGACGACATGAGCGTCACATCCCACCACGACGTTCTCGTCCTCGGCTCCGGACCCGGTGCCTCGGTGCTCGCCACAGTGCTGGCCCGGGCCGGCTCGGACGTCCTCGTCGTCGGCGAGGACACCCACCCGCGCTACCGGCAGGGCGAGACGTCCACACCCTTTCTGTCCTGGCTGCTGCGGCTGCTCTCCGCCCGGTACGACGTCCCGGAGTTCGCCCACCTCGCCGCGTACGACACCGCCCGCGAGCAGGTGAGCCGACGGGTCGGAGTGGAACGCTCGATCGGCTTCGCCCAGGGCGGGCGCGAGCGCCGGACGGCGCTGCCGCGCGCCGCGGCCGGGGCCTTGCTGTACCGGCAGGACGTCGACGCCCACCTCTTCCACACCGCCGCGCTGCACGGCGCCCGGGTCCGCCAGCAGGCCAAGGTCGTCAAGGCCGAGGTGACCGCGGACCAGGTACTGGTGACGACCGCGCGCGGCGAGACGTTCTCGGCGCGCTTCCTGGTGGACGCGAGCGGCCGCGACTCGGCCGCCCTGGCGGCGCTCGGCGCCGAGGTGCGCGAGGGGGCCGCGGCGGACGGGCCGCGGACGCGTACGGTGCACACCCATCTGATCGAGACGGGCCTGCCCGCCGCGGACGGCACCACGCACCACCTGTTCGACGGCGGCTGGCTGACGGTCACCCCGTTCACCGGCGGCGGGGTCAATCCCGTGACGGGCGTGCGCTTCACGGTGGACGCCGACCGCTTCGAACAGGACGAGGATCCGGAGCGGGAGTTCCGGGCCCTGCTGGAGCGGGTGCCCGAGCTGCGGCCGGGCCGGATCGCGCCGGTGCAGCCCTGGCACTCCACCGGGGTGCAGCAGTACGCCCGCGAGCAGCGTGCGGGGGACCGCTGGTTCGCGCTCGGCGCGAGCGCCGGTTTCACCGATCCGTTCCTCGCGGGTGAGCTGGTCCACGAGTTGCAGGTGGTGAACGCGCTGGCGTGGCGGCTGATCAAGGCCCTCGCCGCGGACGACCTGCGCGGCACGTACTTCGCCGAGGTGGCCGCGCTCGACGAACGCCTGCGCTCGGCGCAGGCCACGCTGGTCGCCGACTTCCTCGGAGCCGGCGCCGACCCGGCACGTCTGGACCGGTTCGTCGAGCGCTGGGAGCTGGCCGGTTTCTACGCGACGCTGCGGCTGCGGGACGCGGTCGTGTCCCTGCCCGGCTCCGACGGCCCGGCGCTGGCGTACGAGGGTCTCGTGCCCGACGACGACCTGGAGACGCTGCGGAAGGTGACCCCGCCCGCGTTCCGGTCGGGTATGACCGCGTTGCGCGAACCGGGCCGAGGCCTCACGGCCGTGGGCCGACTGCGCGCGGCGGCCCGGACCAGTCCCTCCCCCGAGATCCAGCGGCTGCTGCTGGCCGCCACCCCCGACCTAGTGCGAGGCCGCCTGTGAACGCCACGACCGACCATGACGTCATCGTGCTGGGAGCCGGGATCGCCGGCTCCATGCTCGGTGCGATCCTCGCCCGGCAGGGTGCGTCGGTCCTGCTCGTGGACGCCGGCTCGCACCCGAAGTTCGCGGTCGGCGAGTCGACGATCCCCGAGACGCTGGTGACGCTCCGGATGATCGCCGAGCGGTACGACGTGCCCGAGATCGCGACGCTGACGAACACCAAGTTCCTCATGGAACAGGTCAACACCTCGTTCGGGGTGAAGGACCACTTCGGCTTCCTGCTGCACCGCGAGGGCGAGGAGCCGGACTGGCGCGAGGCCGTCCAGCTGAGCACGGGCGGCGGGGTGTACAAGACCAGTCACCTGTTCCGGCAGGACACCGACACCCACCTGTTCCACGCCGCGGTCCGGCACGGCTGTGTGCCCAAGCTGAACCACCTGGTCTCCGACGTGGAGATCGAGGACGACCACGTCGCCGTGGTGGGCACCGACGGGAGCCGGATCACCGCTCGCTACCTCGTGGACGCGAGCGGCTTCCGCTCGCCGCTCGCCGCGAAACTGGGGCTGCGCGAGGAGCCGTCCCGGCTCAAGCACCACTCCCGGTCGCTGTTCAGCCACATGATCAACGTGCGCCAGGACGAGGTGCTGGGCCACACCGGCGATCAGTGCCCGCCGACGCGCTGGTACGACGGCACGATGCACCACACCTTCGACCGCGGCTGGTTCTGGGTCATCCCGTTCGACAACAACCCCGCATCCCGCAACCCGCTGGTCAGCGTGGGGGTGACCCTGGACGAGCGCAAGTACCCGAAGAACCGGGATCTCACGCCCGAGCAGGAGTTCTTCGAGCTGGCCTCGCGGTTCCCGGCGGTGAAGCGGCAGTTCGAGAACGCCGTCTCGGTGCGGGAGTGGGTGTCCACCGAGCGGCTGCAGTACTCCGCGACCCGCTCGGTGGGGGCCCGCTGGTGCCTGATGTCGCACGCGGCGGGCTTCATCGACCCGCTGTACTCACGGGGCATCTCCAACACCGCGAACGTGGTGAACGTCCTGGCCCACCGGCTGCTGGGGGCGCTGCGCGAGGACGACTTCACCGTGGAGCGCTTCGAGTACGTGGAGCGGGTGGAGCAGGGACTTCTCGACTACAACGACGCCCTGGTGAACGCCTCGTTCATCTCCTTCGGCCACTACCCGCTGTTCAGCGCGGTGTTCCGGGTGTGGACGCTCGGCACGGTGTTCAGCGCCAACCGGCTGCAGGCCGCCATGATGCGGTTCCGGCGCACGGGTGACCCGGAGCACCTCAGGGCCCTGGAGGACCACGACCATCCCGGCCTGTGGTGGCCCGACGCCCGCTACCTCGAGTTGCTGGACGCGGTCGTCGAGCAGACCTCGCGCTACGAGCGGGGCGAGGTGACCGGCGATGAGGCGGCCCAGTACCTCTTCCGCCGGCTGTCCTCGGCCGACTTCGTCCCGAAGCCGTTCGGTTTCGCCGACATCGAGCACCGCTTCCTGCGGCCCACGCCCGGGCGGATGGTCTCGCTGCTGAAGTGGGCCCTCACCGAGGCACCGGATGACGTGCGCGATCTGTATCTCGGCCCGGTGACGGAGTCACTGAAGGGCCTCGTCGCCGGACGCCGGCCGGCGTAGGGGCGGCCGATGACCACCGTGGACAGCGATCCGAGGCATCCGAGGTATCCGGGGTATCCGGGGTATCCGGGGTATGTGGACGCCTCCGAATACCGCACGCTGATGGGCGGGTTCCCGACCGGAGTCGTGGTCGTCACCACGACGGGCGACGACGGGACGCCGTACGGCCTGACTTGTTCCTCCCTGTCGAGCGTGACCGTGCGGCCGCCGACTCTGCAGGTGTCTCTGATGTCCACCAGCAAGGTGCTGGCGGCGATCCTCGGCAACCAGCGGTTCGCGGTGAACCTGCTGCACGCCCGGGCCCGGGAGGCGGCATCGGTGTTCGCCTCGCCCGTCGACCGGTTCGCCAGGGTGCCCTGGCGGCCGACCCCCCGGCTGGGCCTGCCGTGGCTGCACCGGGACGCGTTCGCCGTGGCGGAGTGCAGGCTGGCCCGGACGCTGGAGATCGGCGACCACACCATGCTGTTCGGCGAAGTGACGGCCGTGGACCACGCGGACGACGTACCGCTTCTGTACGGCAGACGGCAGTACTCGGTCTGGCCCGGGGACTAGGGCCTGGCCGGAAACGGACAGAAGGTGGGGTGCCGGCGAAGGAGACTTCGCCGGCACCCCACCTTCTGTCGTGGAACCCCGTCGGCTCAACGGCGGGACGCGATGAACGCCGCCAGACGGTCCAGGGCCTCATCGATCTCGGCCGGGGAGACGGCGCTGCACGACAGGCGCAGCCGCCGGTCGGCGTCCGGATGGTCGTAGAAGTGCCGCATCGGTACCCAGAGCACCCCGTGCTCCTGGGCGGAGTGCTCCAGCGCAGCGTCGTCCGCGGCGAACGGCACGTCCACCACGACGAAGAAGCCGCCGCGTGGGGTGTTCCAGCGCACTGGGCCACCGGCGGGGAAGCGTGCCGCCAGGCCGTCGAGCAGATGGCGGAGATTGCGCTGGTACACCGCGCGTTCCGCGGTGTTGGCGGCGACCAGGCTGCACCCGTGGGTCACCAGGTGCCCGCCGACGACGGCCTGCGCGACCGGGGAGGTGTTCACCGTGAGCATGCCCTTGATCTTGGCGAGTTCGTCGGCGAACAGACCCAGGCCGCCGTCGGCGGCCTCGACCGGGGTGTCGGCCACGACATAGCCGACGCGGGCGCCGGGCAGGCACGTCTTGGCGAACGAGCCGAAGTAGACCACCCGGCGGCCGGTGTCGAGTGCCTTCAGGGTCGGCAGGTGCTCCCCTCCGTGGAACAGCCCGTACGGGTTGTCCTCCAGAAGCAGCAGGTCGAGCGCCGCCGCCGCGTCCAGCAGGGCGTGCCGGACAGCCAGGTCCATGCTCATCCCGGAGGGGTTGGCGAAGTCCGGCATGACATAGCAGGCACGCGGGCGCCGGCCCTCGGCGCGCAGCCGGGTCACCGTACGGGCGAGCGCGTCGAGGTCGACCCCGTCCGTGCCACCGGGTACCGGCACCACGGGCAGGTCGACCAGGGCAGCCGCCCCGGTCAGGCCCACATAGGTCGGGGCGACGGCGAGCAGCACGTCCCGCGGGTCCGCGCGCAGCGCCCGCAGGGTCAGCACCATCGCCTCCTGGCAGCCGACGGTGACCACCACGGACTCCGGGTCCACGTCGATGCCTTCGTCGACGTGGAGCATCCGGGCGACCAGGTCGTGGATGACGCCCTTGGTACGCCCGTACTGGAACAGGGTCCTGCGCACCTGCTCGGGGGTGAACCCGCGGTCGGCGGCGAGGTGGTGCCGGTACGCGGCGAGGTACCGCTCCGGTGCGCGTGCGTCGAACAGGTCCTCGTGCGGCCGGCCGGCAGCCAGCGAGATGGCGTCGGGGTAGCGGTGCGACACCTCGTTGAGGAAGTTCATCGACTCCAGCACCGGCCCGGCCAGCGCGGGATGCAGGTCCCCGGCCCGCAGCAGGGCGGAGCGCACCTGGGCGGCCACGGCCTCGCTCACCGGTTCTGCCCGGTGAGCGAGGCTTCCTCCACCGCCTCGTAGAGGGCCCTGATGTTGCCGCTTCCGAAGTGGCGGGCGCCGAAGCGCTCGATGACCTCGTAGAACAGCGTGCCGCTCGGGTGCGTGGATCGGGTGAAGATCTGGTACAGCTGACCGTCGTGGTCCTCGTCGACCAGGATGTCGAGATCCCGGAGTTCGGCGACCGGGTGCCGGGCCGGCGTGAGGCGCTCGGTGAGCCGGTCGTAGTAGGTGTCCGGGGTGTCCAGGAAGCCGACGCCGCGCTCGCCGAGTACGGCGACGGAGCGGACGATGTTGCGGGTGGAGAACGCCACGTGCTGGACGCCGGCCCCGCCGTTGTCCCGCAGGAAGCGGTCTATCTGCCCGGAGTCGGCGCTGGTGTCCGGCTCGATCAGGGTGAGGGTGACGTCACCGGACGGGCTCTGCACCACCTTGGAGTCCATCGCCTGGGTGCCCACCGCGATGCGCTCCGCGAAGGTCATCCGGAAGCCGAGGGTGCGCTCGTAACGCTCCACGGTGGGGCCGAGGTCACCGGCGTCCAGGCAGACGGCGAAGTGGTCGACCCGCTCCAGGCAGGTGGACGAGGCCGGCTGCGGGGTGAGCGCGCCGAACCCCGGCAGCCATATCCCCTCGGTGCCGGCGGGCGGCTGCACCAGGGTGTGCACGACGTCGCCGAAGGCGGCGACGGCCGCTAGTGTCGCTCCCCCGGCGTCGGCCGGGGCCTGCGTGGAGCGGGCGCCGGCCGCCACCGCCGCCCGGTGGGTGCCGGCCGCGTCGGCGGTGCGCAGCGCGATGTCCGCCACGCCGAATCCGTGCCGCTCGGTGAACTCCCGGGTGTGCGGGCCCTCGGTGACCAAGGCGGCGATGTCGTTCATGCCCACGGCGACCGTGCGTCCGCCGCCGGGCAGCGCCCTGGCACCCCACACCCCGAAGCCGTAGCGTTCCACCAGTTCGGCCACGGCCTCGTCGGCGTCGGGGGCGTAGAACTCGAGGTGGTTGAGTGTGACGTCCGTGGCGTGGTCCGTCACGTCGGTCGGTGACTGCATCGGAATCCTTTTCTTCGAGGCTTACGAGTCGGGGCTTACGAGTTCTTCGAGGCGTACGCGGCTCTTCGCGAGCTGCGCGGCGAGACAGCGAGGGGGGTCACCGTGGGCTACTTCGCTTCCAGCACGGAGAAGGCGGAGTCCGGCACGGCACGCACGGCGGAGAGGGTGTAGCCCGCCTCGGCGAGCAGCGCCTCGAACTCCCGGGCCGAGCGCTCCCGGCCGCCGGTGAGCACCATCATCCCGATGTCGCTCCACTTGCTCGGGTGCCACGAACCGTCCTCGGGCACCAGCATCTCGACGATCATCAGCCGACCGCCGGGTTCGAGCGCGGCGCGCGAGGCCCGCAGGATCGACACGCACTGGTCGTCGGTCCAGTCGTGCAGCACGCTGCAGAGCAGATGGGTGTCGGCGCCCGCGGGGACGCGCTCGAAGAAGTCGCCGGCCGCCAGCTCGCAGGCCCGTCCGTCGAAAGTGCCGGCGGCGCGGACACTCGCCACCACGGCGGGCCGGTCGAACAACACGCCCCGCAGCCGCGGTGCGCGGCGCAGGATCGCGTCGAGCTGGTAGCCGTCCCCGCCGCCGAGGTCCATCACCGTGCCGCACTCGCTCCAGTCGGTGTCGGTGGCGAAGCGCGGATAAAGCCGCGCGGCCCGCTCCCTCATCCGTTGCAGGAACGCCTGGTCGGAGGCGCCGTCGGCGTCCTTGTGGGCGAAGAAGCCGCCGTGCTGGTCGTCGAAGACCGACCTGCCGGTGCGGAACGTGTCGATGCCCCGCAGCCAGGCGCGCTGGCTCTCCACGTTC
Organism: Streptomyces roseochromogenus subsp. oscitans DS 12.976; assembly: GCF_000497445.1. NCBI lineage: Bacteria > Bacillati > Actinomycetota > Actinomycetes > Kitasatosporales > Streptomycetaceae > Streptomyces > Streptomyces roseochromogenus. Next base: position 3,732,959 of record NZ_CM002285.1, read on the forward strand.
AGCAGCGACGTGCGGACGCTGCCCTCGGCCCCGGCACGCAGCCGGTGCCCGGCCGGAGTGAGCCGGAAGACGCGGGCGCCTTCCTCGGTGAGCACGCCGACCGAGGCCAGGGCGCGCAGCAGCCGGTGGAGGGCATCGGGGTGGGCGCCGACGGCGTCGGCGATCTCGTCGGCGGCACGCGGGCCGTCGGCGAGGACGTCGGCCACGCCGAGTTCGGCGGCGATGCGCAGGACGTGCGGCAGGATCGCCACGCAGCTGTCGTCGATCAGGCCGAGATAGTCGTCGAGCAGCAGTGCGGGCTGCGGCGCCGGCTCAGGCACTCGTGTCCTCCATCGCGCGGACCAGGCTGCGCGGGCGCAGGTCGGTCCAGTGGGCGTCGATGTAGTCGAGGCACGCCTGGCGCGAGTCCTTGTCGTGCGCGACGCTCCAGCCGGCGGGCACATCGGCGAAGGCCGGCCACAGCGAGTGCTGGCCCTCCTCGTTGACGAGCACGAGGTAGCTGGCGTCGTTGTCCTCGAACGGGTTGGTCATCGTTCCGTTTCCTTTCCTGCGGGGTTCTGGGCTTGGTTCTCGGTGAGGTTCGGGGTGGGGTGGGCGCGGGCGCGGTGCGCGAGGTCGCGCAGCCGGTCGGAGACGCAGCGGCCGATGGCGGCCAGCGCGCCCGGGTCGGTCAGCATCAGGCCGTGGTCGACGTCGACCTGGTGGCGGCGGATGGCGCCGGTGACGTACGGCTGCCAGTCGCCGGCGGTCGGCCAGTCCGCGCCTCGTCCGCCGGTGGCGGTGACGAACAGCAGGTCGCCGTCGAACACCTCCGGGGCGAAGTTCTGCTGCGCCAGGAAGTTGCGCCGGAACACCTCGACCGCCAGGGCCAGTTGGCGCTCGTCGAGGGTGGCCAGCGCGCTGCCGCCGCGCTCCAGCACGGCGCGGGCGGCGGGCACGGTCAGCTGCTCGGTACGGTCCCAGGTGTGCCCGGCGTAGTGCAGCAGGCCGGTCAGGACGGCGTGCGTGTCCGGGGTGTAGTCGCGCGCTCCGTCGAAGCGCGGGTAGGCGTCGAGGATCGCGAGCAGGGCGACCTCCTCGCCCCGGGACTGCAGCCGGGTGGCGAGCCGGTGGGCGAGCACGCCGCCGAAGGACCAGCCGAGCAGATGGACCGGCCCGTGCGGCTGCACCTGGCGGATCTGTGCAGCGTAGTCGTCCGCGATGTCCTCCAGCGTGGCGCCGGGCAGGGGGGCGCCGGACGCTCCGTCCAGGCCGCGGGACTGCAGGGCGTACACCGGGTGTTCCCGGCCCAGATGGCGCAGCAGGCCGCTGTAGCACCAGCCGAGTCCGGCGGCCGGGTGCACGCAGAACAGCGGTGCGCGCCGGCCTGCCGGGCGCAACGGCAGCAGGACGTCGAATCCGCCGCGTCCGCCGCCGGGTGCCTCGCCGAGGCGCTCGGCGAAGCCGGCGACGGTGGGCGCGGTGAACAGCGTGCGGATGCCCGTCTCCACGCCGAGCACCTCCCGCACCCGGCCGATCAGCCGGGCCGCGAGCAGCGAGTGGCCGCCGAGATCGAAGAAGTCGTCGTGGACGCCGATCCGGTCCAGGCCGAGGATGTCGGCGAAGAGCCCGCACAGCACCTCCTCACGGGGCGAACGCGGGGCGCCGGCCGGGTCGGTGGTGGGCTGTGCGGGCGCGGGAAGCGCCCGCCGGTCGAGCTTGCCGTTCGGGGTGAGCGGGAACCGGTCGAGCACGACGACGGCCGACGGGACCATGGCGTCGGGCAGATGGGCGGCGGCGTGCTTGCGCAGGGCCGGCGGGTCGGTGTCCTCGCCCGGAGCGGGTACGACGTAGCCGACGAGCCGGTTCTCGCGCAGCACGACCTCCGCGTGGCGTACGGCGGGGTGGCGTTCCAGTACGGCGGCCACCTCGCCCGGTTCGATCCGCTGTCCGCGCAGTTTCACCTGGTCGTCGGTGCGGCCCGCGTACTCCAGCGCCCCGTCGTGGCGCAGCCGGGCCAGGTCGCCGGTGCGGTACAGGCGGGCGCCGGGCGGGCCGTAGGGGTCGGCGACGAACCGCTCGGCCGTGCGGCCGGGCTGGGCGAGGTAGCCGCGAGCCAGCTGGCGGCCCCCGAGGTACAGCTCGCCGGTGACGCCGATCGGCACCGGCCGCAGCGCGCTGTCCAGGACGTAGGTGCGGGTGTTCCACACCGGCCGGCCGATGGGCACCGTGTCTCCTCCGTCGCACCGCCAGGCGGTGACGTCGACGGATGCCTCGGTGGGTCCGTACAGGTTGTGCAGGCCGGCGTCCAGGGTGGCCAGGCAGCGGGCGGCGAGCTCGGCGGGCAGGGCCTCGCCGCTGCAGATCACCCGGGTCAGGCTGGTGCAGGCGGCCGCGGCGGGCTCGTCGAGGAAGGTCCGCAGCATCGACGGCACGAAGTGGACGGTGGTGACCCGTTCGGCGGCGATCAGCGCGGCGAGGTAGGCGGGGTCGCGGTGGCCGTCGGGGCGGGCCACCACCAGGGTGGCGCCCTGGAGCAGCGGCCAGAGGAACTCCCAGACGGAGACGTCGAAGCCGGCCGGGGTCTTCTGGAGCACCCGGTCCTCGGGGGTCAGACGGTACGCGTCCTGCATCCAGGCGAGCCGGTTGACGATGCCCTCGTGCGGGACGACGACGCCCTTGGGCCGGCCCGTCGATCCCGAGGTGTACAGCACATAGGCCGGGTGCCCGGGACGCAGCCCGCGATCGCCGAGGCCGTCGTCGGCGCCCGGGTCCGGCGTACCGGACGGCTCGGCGCGCAGGGCGATCCGCGGGAACCCGCCGGGCAGCTCGGTGGTGCCGTCGAGGGTGAGGACGACGTCCGGGGCGGACTCCTCGGTCATCAGGCGCAGCCGCTCCGCCGGCTGGCCCGGGTCCAGCGGCAGGTAGGCGCCGCCCGCCTTGAGTACGGCGAGGACGGCGACGACGAGTTCGACGGAGCGGGGCAGGGCGAGCCCCACCAGCCGCTCGGGGCCGACGCCGTGATCCACCAGGCGGCGGGCGAGCCGGTTGGCGCGGGCGTCGAGTTCGCCGTACGTCACCTGCTCGCCCTCGAAGACGACCGCCGTGCGGTCGGCCGAGCGGGCCGCCTGGTCCTCGAACAGCCGGGGCAGGCACAGGTCCGGCACGACGTGGCCGGTGTCGTTCCAGTCGTGGACGACGCGCCGTTCCTCGACGGGGTCGAGCAGCCGTACGGCGGAGACCGGCGCGTCCGCGGCGGTGGCGAACCGGGTGAGCACCTGCCCGAGCCGAGCCACCAGGTCACGAGCCGTCTCCGCCGGGAAGAGGTCGGCGCGATGGGCGATGCGCAGCCGCAGCCGTTCACCGGGCACCACCACCAGGGTCAGTGGGTAGTGGGTGGCGTCCTCGACGCTCATCGACGTCGCCAGCATGCCGTCGGCGCCGGCCTTCAGGCCGTCGTGGTCGACCGGGTAGCTCTCGAAGACGACCAGCGTGTCGAACAGCCGGTCGAGGCCGGACCAGCGGGTCACCTCCGCGAGCGAGGGGTGCTGGTGGCCGGTGAGCGCCGCCTGCTCCCGCTGCACGCGCGCCAGCAGGGCCGACAGGGGCTCCGCAGGGTTGAACCGGACGCGGACCGGCAGGGCGTTGATGAACAGCCCGACCATCTGGTCCGCCGCGGGAATCTCGGGCGGCCGGCCGGCGACGATCGCGCCGAAGACGACGTCGTCCTGGCCGGTGGCGTGCCGCAGCAGGGTGCCCCAGGCGCACTGCACGACCGTGTTGAGTGTCGTGCCGTTGCGCCGGGCGAGCGCCCCCAGGTCGGTGGTGACGTCGGTGGGCAGCAGGCATTCGGCGGCCTCCGGAAGCGCCGCCCCTCGGGCCGGGTCGGGCGGGGCCATGAACGTCCCGGCGGCAAGTCCGTCCAGCGCCTGCCGCCAGGCGTGTTCGGCGGCGGCCGCGTCCCGGTCGGCCAGCCAGGCCAGGTAGTCCCGGTAGGGCGGCGCGGGCGGGAGCTGCCGGCCGGTGTAGAGGGCGAACAGCTCGCGCACCGCGATCGCCAGCGACCAGCCGTCCAGCAGGATGTGGTGGTGCGTCAGGACGAAGCGGTGCTCCCGCTCGCCGGTGCGCACCAGCGTGCAGCGCAGCAGCGGCCCCTTGGCGGGGTCGAACGGGCGCACCCGGTCCGCGGTGAGCAGCCGGGCGTACGCGTCCTCGCCGGCCCCGCGCAGGTCCGTCTCGGTCCACGGCACGGAGACCGCGCGCGGTACCACCTGCGCGGGCACACCGGACTTGCCGAAGCGGAAGGAGCCACGCAGGTTCGGGTGCCGGCGCAGCAGCGCCTCGACCGCGCCACGCAGCCGGCCGGCGTCGACGCCCCCGCTCAGGGTGAGCGTCAGCTGGACGTTGTAGACCTCCGTACCGGACGGGTCGAACAGGGCGTGGAAGAGCAGCCCTTCCTGCAGCGGGGTCAGCGGGAGGACATCCTCGATCCGTGACCCGGCGCGCGCCGCGGTGGCTTTTCCGGTCTGTGATCCGCGCACGTCAGTGCCCCTCCTCGTCGAAGTCGAAGGAGCCGGGATCGTCTTCTTCGAGTTCACCCAGCTCGTCCTCGAACAGGTCCAGGTCGTCCTGGCTGAGGTCGGCCAGGCTGACGTCCGACGGTGTCGGCGCGGAGCGGACGGGGGACGCGGCGCACACGGTGAGCCGGTCCAGTACGGCGAACCAGGTGTCCACCAGGTCGGCCGCGGCGTTGTCCGGCAGGAGCGCGTCCGCCCAGGCGAGGCCCACGACGAGCCGGTCGTCCCGCACCATCGCCGTGATCTCCAGGCCGTGCGCCACGGGCAGCGCGGGGTCGGCCGCGCCTCCGAACGCACCGGGCTCGGGCGCCACGGACCAGCCGGCCGCCGGGGCGTCAGCGCCTCCGAAGCGGCCCAGGTAGTTGAAGGCGGCCTCAGGTGTGGCCGCGTCGGCCAGCACGGATCGCCCCCGCGCGGAGAGGTGACGCAGCAGCCCGAACCCGGTGCCCTTCTCGGGGACCGCGCGCAGCTGGTCCTTGAGGTGCCCGAAGGCACGGCCGAGGGCGACGTCGTCGTACGGCTCGGTGATCCAGGTCCCCGAGCCGGTGTCCAGGCGGACGGGATACACGCTGGTGAACCAGCCGACAGTCCGTGTCAGATCGATCGCGGGGTCGGTCTCGTCGCGTCCGTGGCCCTCCAGGTCCAGCCGCACCGCACCGGTGGTGGCGCCGGTGCGCCGGGTGCGCCAGTCGGCGAGCGCCAGCGCGAGGGCGCCGAGCAGCACCTCACCGGTGGTGGCGTTCAGCGCGGCCGGCACGGTCGTCAGCAGCGGTGCGGTCCGCTCGGCGGACAGGCGCCCGCTGTGCTGCCGTACGGCGGACTCGGTGTCGCGTGCGGGGTCCACGGGGCCGTCCAGCAGGGGGGCGGCCGGGGCCGTCATGCGGGTCCAGAACGGCAGTTCGTCCTCCCGGTCCCGGGCCTGTCCGGGCAGCAGGTGGGCCCACTGCCGCAGCGACGTCCCGGTGTCCGGCAACTCGCCGGTGCGCCAGGCGGTGTCCAGGTCGGAGAGCAGGATCTGCCATGACACGGCGTCCACGACCAGGTGGTGCAGGACGAGTACGAGCCGGCCGCTGCGGCCGGGGCGGTCGAGCCACACCGCCTGCGCCATCACACCCTGCCGGGGGGCCAGCCGGTCGCGGGCCGCCTCGGTGAGCGCGGGCAGCTCGGCGAGCTCGCCGTGCGCGTACCGCAGCAGATCGGCGGCCCGGACCGTGCCCGCCGGGCGGATGATCGTCGCCCACTTCTGCTCGTCGGACACGTCGTGCTCGTCGCGCTCGCCGGTGGTGAGCACGGTCCTGAGCGCGGCGTGCTGATCGAGGAGCTGTTGCAGCAGCCGCTCCAGCGTGTCCCGGTCCAGGCCACGCGGGGTGCGGATCCACAGGGACTGGCTGAACCGGTCGACGGGGCCGCCGCGTTCGGCCAGCCAGTGCGCCATCGGAGTCAGCGGCAGATCGCCGTCCTCCGCCATGGTGACGGCCGCCGTCGGCGTGCTGCCCGCCACCGCCGCGAGCGCGGCCACGGTCCGCCGGTCGAACACATCACGCACCGTCAGGTTCACCCCCTCGGCGCGGGCCCGGCTGACCAGGCGTATGGAGGTGATGCTGTCGCCGCCCAGGTCGAAGAAGCCGTCGTCGACGCCGACTTCGGGGACACCGAGCACCTCGGCGAAGACGCTGCACAGCACTTCCTCGACCGCGTTCGACGCCGAACGCGCGGTTCCGGCGGTGGTCTGCGGTTCGGGCAGGGCCGCGTGGTCGAGTTTGCCGTTCACGGTCAGCGGCAGCCGCTCCAGGACGACCACGGCCGACGGGACCATGTAGTCCGGCAGCGCCGCGGCCAGCATGCGCCGCAGATCGCCTCCGTCGGCGCCGGTCCCGGCCGGCACGGCGTAGCCGACCAGGCGGCCCGATTCCCGCTGGACGACGACGGCGTGGGCGACCTCGGGCAGCGCGGTCAACGCGGCCTCCACCTCGCCGAGCTCGATGCGGTGGCCGCGCACCTTCACCTGGCCGTCACCGCGTCCGAGGAACTCCAGGCCCTCGGCGCCCCAGCGAGCCAGGTCGCCGGTGCGGTACATGCGGCTGCCCGGCGGACCGTAGGGGTCGGCCACGAACCGGGACGCGGTCAGACCGGGCCGGTCGTGGTATCCGCGCGCCAGACCCGCGCCGGCCACGTACATCTCTCCCGGCACACCGGGCGGGACCGGACGCAGCCGTTCGTCGAGGACCCGGACGGTGAGGTCGGCCAGCGGGGCGCCGATCGGGCTGCCGAGCCGGGCGCGGACGTCGGCGGGGCCGAGGGCCCGGGCGGTGACGTGCACGGTGGTCTCGGTGATGCCGTACATGTTGATCAGCAGCGGTGCGTCGGCGGGGTGGTCGGCGTACCAGGCGTCCAGGCGCCGGGTGTCGAGCGCCTCGCCACCGAACACGACCGCCCGCACGGGCAGTTCGCCCCCGGGACGCAGAGCGGACAGCAGATGGAACGCCGACGGCGTCTGGCTGAGCACCGTGACCCGCTCCTGAATCAGCAGGCGCAGGAAGTCCTCCGGGGAGCGGCTGACGTCGAACGGTACGACGACCAGGCGCCCGCCGTGCAGCAGAGCCCCCCACAGCTCCCACACGGAGAAGTCGAACGCATAGGAGTGGAACAGCGCCCACACGTCCGACGCGGTGGGCCGCAGGTGCCGTTCGGTGGCCGCGAACAGGCGCAGCACGTTCCGGTGGGTCACCACGACGCCCTTGGGGCGTCCGGTGGAGCCGGAGGTGTAGATCAGGTAGGCGGCGTTGTCCGGGTGGGTGCCGGGATCGGGCAGCGGGGCATCGGAGTGGGCCGCGGCGTCGCCGACGGCGACCGCGGGCAGCCCCGCGGGCAGCCGGTCCGCG
>NZ_CM002285.1:3741110-3798089 GCF_000497445.1 Streptomyces roseochromogenus subsp. oscitans DS 12.976
TTCCGGGTCCAGCGGTACATAGGCGGCACCGGTCTTCAGCACCGCCAGCACCGCGACGGCCAGGTCCGCCGAGCGCGGCAGCAGCAGGGCCACATGGCGCTCGGGTCCGGCTCCGTGCTCGCGCAGCAGCCGGGCCAGGCGGTTGGAGCGCGCGTCCAGCTCCCGGTAGCTCAGCCGCTCGGTACCACAGGTCACCGCCGTGGCGTCCGGCGTGCGGGCGGCCTGGGCCGCGAACCGGGCGGCGAGCGTGCCGTCCCCGGGCAGCGGCTGCGGGACGGGCATGAGCGCGCCGCGCTCGCTGTCGTCGAGCAGGTCGAGGTCACCGATCGGGCACCGCGGGTCGGCCGCGACACCCTCCAGCAGCCGGACGAAACGCCGGGCGATCGCCTGTGCCGTGGCGGGGTCGAACAGGTCCGTGCGGTACTCGACGACGCCGTCGAGTCCGGCAGGTTCGCCCTCGTCGTCCCGCGACTCCTGGACGTGCACGGTCAGGTCGAAGCGGGCGACCTCGACCGGCACCTCGGCGGCGGCGATCTCCAGTCCGGGCATGCGCAGTTCGGCACCGGGTGTGTTCTGCAGGGCCAGCATCACCTGGAACAGCGGCTGCCGGGAGCGCGACCGCTCGGGGTTGAGCACCTCGACCAGCCGCTCGAAGGGCACGTCCTGGTGGGCGTAGGCGGCCAGGTCGGTCTCCCGGACCCGGTCGAGGAGCGTGGCGAAGTCCGGGTCGCCGGAGGTGTCGGTGCGCAGCACCAGCGTGTTGACGAAGAACCCGACCAGATCGTCCAGGGCCACGTCGGTGCGGCCGGCGACGGGGGCACCGACCGGGACGTCGGTGCCGGCTCCGAGCCGGGTCAGCAGCGCCGCCAGGCCCGCGTGCAGGGCCATGAACACCGTTGCCTGGCGGTCCCGGGCCAGCTCGGTGAGCCGGCGGTGGGTGCCGGCGCCGACGGAGAACGCGATGCGGGCACCCCGGTGGTCCGGCACCGGCGGCCGGGGACGGTCCAGCGGCAGCGGCAGTTCCTCGGGCACGCCCGCGAGCGTCCGGCGCCAGAAGGCGACCTGGCGGGCGGCCGCGCTGTGTTCGTCGGACTCGTCGCCGAGCAGCTCGCGCTGCCACAGCGTGTAGTCGGCGTACTGCACGGGCAGCGGCGCCCAGTCGGGGTCCCGGCCCTCGCGCCGGGCCGCGTAGGCGGCGGCCAGGTCGCGGGCCAGCGGCGCGAGCGACCAGCCGTCGCCCGCCACGTGGTGCAGCAGCAGGAGCAGCACGTGCTCCTCCCGGCCGAGCCGGAACAGTGTGGCACGCAGCGGCGGTTCAGTGCTCAGGTCGAAGGCGTGTCCGGCGGCTCGGGCCAGGTCCTCGGCGAGCCGGGACTCGCTGCTGTCCGCGGTCTCGAAGGGTGCGGGACCGGCGACGAGGATCCGCTGGCGGGGGGATCCGCCGTCCTCGGCGAACACGGTGCGCAGGGTCTCATGCCGGGCCACCACGTCGGTGAGCGCGGCGGACAGCGCGGCGGTGTCCAGCCGGCCGCGCAGCCGCAGCGCGAGCGGGAAGTTGTAGACGGCGCTGGAGCCGTCGAGCCGGGCCAGGAACCACAGGCGCTGCTGGGCGAAGGAGAGCGGCACGACGTCCGGACGGGGGTACGGGGCGAGCCGGGGCCGGTCGCCGGCGGCACTCTCGATCAGCCGGGCCAGCTCCGCGACGGTCGGCGCCTCGAACAGGTGCCGTACCTCGATGTCGACGTCGAACACCTCCCGGATCCGGCTGATGAGCCTGACCGCGAGCAGCGAATGACCGCCGAGGGCGAAGAAGGCGTCGTCGACGCCGACCCGTGGCAGCCCCAGGACCTCGGCGAACAGACCGCACAGCAGTTCCTCGCGCGGGGTGCGCGGGGACCGTCCGCCGCCCTGCGTCAGATACTCGGGGGCGGGCAGGGCCGCACGATCGAGCTTGCCGTTCGGCGTCAGCGGGAAGGCGTCGAGGGGAACGATGGCCGCCGGGACCAGATGCGCCGGCAGCTTGTCCCGCAGATGGCCGGCGAGCCGCACCACCAGCGCCCCGGCGTCGGCGAAGCGGGCCGGGTCGTTGGCCAACGGCTCCCGTGCCGGTCCGGGCTCGTACAGCTCCCCGCAGCGCAGGGGCCGTGCGGGATCGGTGAACAGCACGTCCAGGTCACCGTCGGTGCCGTGCCCGGACCAGGTCGACTCGGCGCTCAGGCCCAGCCGGCCGGCGAGGGCGGCGAACTCCTCCGGGTGCGGTGCGCCACCGGCGTCCACCGGCCCCGGTGCCGTACCCGCGACATGGCCGTCCGCGGCCAGCGACCGGGCCGCGGACGTCGCGTCACCGGCGGCGAGCAGATCGCGGGCGGTGTTCTCGGCGGCGAGTCGTGCGTTGGGCACCGAGGTGACCCGGACCCGGGTGGTCCCGGCCCGCCCGAGGGCGGCGGCCAGGCCGTCGAGGTCGCGCACGTCGTGCCCCCAGAGCAGCCGGACCGGGGCCTCGTCCGGACCGGCCGGGGCGACGGACAGGGTGCTCAGGACCACGTCGTAGCGGTGGGCGGTCAGTTCGTCGCGCTGGGCGCCCCGCTTGAGCCACACGTCGGCGTGCCTGAACGCGGGCAGGGCCGCCGGGAGCGCGGCGAAGTAGTCGGGGTCGACGAGGAGTTCCTCCTCGGCGCGTACGCCGGAGTCGATCCGGCGGCGCAGCTCGGCCGCGTCCGCGCGGCCGCCGCGCAGGAGTTCCACCGCGGTGCGCAGCGTGGGCAGCGTCCGCACGTTGCGCACATCGCCGAGGAACACGGCACCGCCGGGCCGGAGCAGCCGGGCGAGCGCGCGCAGGACGTCCTGGAGGTAGCCCGCGTCGGGGAAGTACTGGACGACGGAGTTGAGCACGATCGTGTCGAAGTACCCCTCGGGCAGCCCCGTCACGTCGTGGGCGGGCTGGGCGCGCAGGGTGACCCGGTCGGCCAGCGGCTGGCCGGCGAGCCGTTCACGCAGCCTCTCCACGGCCGACTCGGACAGGTCGGTGCCCCAGTATTCGGCGCACTGGGGGGCGACCTTCGCAAGGATCAGTCCGGAGCCGACGCCGATCTCCAGGACCCGCTCGGGCGCCAGGCCGAGGATGCGGTCGACGGCGTCGGCGCGCCACTGCCGCATGTGCTCCAGGGGGATCGGCGCACCGTCGTAGGTGCTGTTCCAGCCCGCGAAGTCCTCGCCGAGGGCGGCGTCACCGTCCGTGCCGTACTGCGCCTCGAAGGCGGCGTGCCACTGGTCGACCTGGCGGGTTCCGGCGGCGGGGTCGGCCGCCGCGTCGGCGTGGTCCTCGACCACGTAGGCGACGAGCCGGTCCCCGTCGGCGACGACGACCGCGCCGGCCACCGAGGGGTGCTCGGTGAGCGCGGCCTCGACCTCGCCCGGCTCGACACGGAAGCCGCGCACCTTGATCTGGTGGTCGACACGCCCGGCGAACTCCAGGGTGCCGTCGGCGCGGCGGCGCGCCAGGTCGCCGGTGCGGTACATCCGGGAGCCGGGTGCGCCGAAGGGGTCGGCGACGAACCGTTCGGCGGTCAGCGCGGGCCGGTTCAGATAGCCGCGCGCGAGTCCGGCGCCGGCGAGGTACAGCTCGCCGACGACTCCGTGCGGGACGGGCCGCAGATATGCGTCGAGCACGTACACCCGTGCGTTGACCACCGGTGTGCCCAGCGGCGGCACGCCGGCGCCGGACAGCGGGGCGCTCGTGGTGGCGCACACGGTCGTCTCGGTGGGCCCGTAGGCGTTGATCATGCGGTGCCCGGCGGACCAGCGTGCGGTCAGGTCCGGCGGGCAGGCCTCGCCGGCGACGACGAGGGTGACGCCGGGCAGCGCGTCCTCGGGCAGCACCGCGAGCGCGGACGGGGGCAGCGTGACGTGGGTGACACCGTGCTCGGCCACGACGGAGGCGAGGGCGACGCCCGGGAGCAGCCGGTCGGCCGGCGCCAGCACCAGGGTGGCGCCGGAGAGCAGGCCCATGCAGATCTCCCAGAAGGCCGCGTCGAAGCTGGGCGAGGCGAACTGCAGGACCCGGCTTCCGGGCCCCACGCCGAGCCGTTCACGCTGGGTGGCCAGCAGGCTGTGCACGCCCCGGTGCGAGGCGACGACGCCCTTGGGCCGGCCGGTCGAGCCGGAGGTGTAGATGAGGTACGCGGGCGAGTCCGGGTGCGGGCGCACTCCGGGGTCGGTCCCGGGCAGCCCGGTGAGGTCGGGCAACTCGTCGAGCACACAGGCCGGCCGGGCGTCGTCGAGCATGTACGCGATGCGTTCGGCCGGGTAGTCGGGATCGACGGGCAGATAGGCGGCTCCGGCCTTCCAGATGCCGAGCACGGCGGTCACCAGCTCGGGCGAGCGCTTCATGCGCACGGCGACGACGGACTCGGCACCGACCCCGGCCGCGCGCAGCCAGTGGGCCAGCCGGTCGGCCCGCTCGGCCAGTTCGCCGTAGCGGACGACCCGGTCCTCGTGGACGAGGGCGACGGCGTCGGGATCCTGACCGGCCGCCCGGGTGAACAGGGTGACCGTGTCCATCGGTTCGAGGTCGCGACGGCTGTCGTTGTAGCCGTCGAGCAACTGGTGCCGCTCCGCCGGGCCGACGAGTTCCAGCCCGCTCAGCGGGGTGCCGGGTGCGGTGGCGACGGCGTCGAGGAGCCGGACCAGACGGGCGACGACCGACTCCACGGTGGCCGCCTCGAACAGGTCGGTGCTGTATTCGACGACGCCCGTGATGCCGTTCGGCTCCCGGTCGCCGTCGCGCAGCTCCCGCAGGGCGAACGAGAGATCGAACTTGGCGACTCCGGCGCCCGGCGCGACCACCTCGGCGCGCACACCGGGCAGACCGATCACGGAGCGCTCCATGTTCTGCAGCGCGAGCAGCACCTGGAACATCGGCTGCCGGGCCAGCGACCGCTCGGGGTTGAGCACCTCGACCAGCCGCTCGAAGGGCACGTCCTGGTGGGCGTAGGCGGCCAGGTCGGTCTCCCGGACCCGGTCGAGGAGCGTGGCGAAGTCCGGGTCGCCGGAGGTGTCGGTGCGCAGCACCAGCGTGTTGACGAAGAACCCGACCAGGTCCTCCAGGGCCTCGTCGGTGCGGCCGGCGATCGGGCTGCCCATGGGGATGTCGGTGCCGGCTCCGAGCCGGGTCAGCAGCGCCGCCAGGCCCGCCTGGAGCACCATGAACAGGCTCACGCCGTGCTCGGCGGCCAGTGCGGCGAGCCGCCGGTGCAGGCCGGCGCCGATCTCGACGGGCACCTCGGCGCCCTGGAAGCTCAAGCGCTCGGGGCGGGGCCGGTCGGCGGGCAGCGGGATCTGCTCCGGCAGGCCGTCGAGCGCCTCGCGCCAGAAGGCGAGCTGCCGGCTGATCAGGCTGTCGTCGTCGGACTCGGCGCCGAGCAGCTCGCGCTGCCACAGCGTGTAGTCGGCGTACTGCACGGGCAGCGGCGCCCAGTCGGGGTCCCGGCCCTCGCGCCGGGCCGCGTAGGCGGCGGCCAGGTCGCGCTCCAGCGGCCGGATCGACCAGCCGTCGCCCGCCACGTGGTGCAGCAGGAACAGCAGCAGGTGGTCGTCGGGGCCGAGGGTGAACAGGGTGGGCCGCAACGGCGGTTCGGTGTCGAGGTCGAAGGCGTGCCGTACGGCGGCCTCGACGGCCGCGTCGAGATCCTCCGGAGCGAGGCGCACCTCGGGCAGCTCCGGCCGGTACGGCGGGAGGATCCGCTGGTACGGCTCCCCCGTGGTCTCGGGCAGCACCGTGCGCAGCACTTCGTGCCGGGCGATCACATCGGCGAGCGCGGCCCGCAGCGCGGGCACGTCCAGCTCCCCGGTGAGGCGCAGGCCACGGACGATGTTGTAGGTGGGGCTCGGGCCCTCCAGACGGTGCAGGAACCACAGCCGGCTCTGCGCGTACGACAGCGGGATCCGGTCGGGGCGGGTGCGGGGGCCGAGCGGCGTCCGCTCGGTGCCGGTGTCCCCGATCCGGGCGGCGAGCGCGGCCACGGTCGGTGCCTCGAACAGGTCACGCACGCCGAGTTCCGCGCCGAGCTGCGAGCGGATCCGGCTCACCAGCCGGGTGGCGAGCAGGGAGTGACCGCCGAGGTCGAAGAAGTCCGCGTCGATGCCGACCTCACCGACTCCGAGGACGGCGGAGAACAGGGCGCACAGCCGGGCCTCGGTATCGGTGCGCGGGGCGCGCAGGGCGCCCTCGGGCCGGCCGGGCTCGGGCAGGGCTCGCCGGTCCACCTTGCCGTTGGTGGTCAGGGGCAGCTCGTCGAGGAGAACGAACGCCGAGGGCACCATGTACGCGGGCAGCAACCGGGCGGTGTGCTCGCGCAGGGCGGTCACGTCGACGCCCGCACGGTCCGGCACGACATAGGCGACCAGCCTGCCGTCCCGCACCACGACCGCGGCCCGGCCCACCCGGGCGTGACGGCCGAGACACGCCTCGACCTCGCCGGGCTCGATCCGGTGGCCGCGGACCTTGATCTGGTCGTCGGCTCGGCCGAGGAAGTACAGCGCGCCGTCGGCCCGGCGGCGGGCCAGGTCGCCGGTGCGGTACATCCGGGAGCCGGGCGGGCCGAACGGGTCGGCGACGAACCGCTCGGCCGTGGCCCTGGGCATGCCGAGGTAGCCGCGGGCCAGACCGGTGCCCGCCAGATACAGCTCGCCGACGGCGCCGACCGGGACGGGCCGCAGGGCGCCGTCGAGGACGTAGGCGCGCATGTTGTCGAGCGGGGTGCCGATCGGCAGCGGAGTCTCCACCGGCCGGGTGCCGTCCACCGCGTGGGCGGTGGCGCCGAGCGTGGTCTCGGTCGGGCCGTACAGATGGCGCAGCTGTGTGCCGGGGCACAGCTTGCGGACGCGTTCCAGGGCGGTGGTGGACACCAGGTCGCCGCCCGTCCAGATCTCGCGGACGCCGGCGAAGGCGTCCGGCTGCTCCTCGGCGAGCAGGGCGAACAGGCCGGCGGTCACCATGAAGCAGGTGATGCGCTGCTCGGTGAGGATCCGGCGGTAGGTGTGCGCGTCGAGGTCGCCCGGGGGCGCGACGACCAGCCGGGCGCCGGTGAGCAGCGGCATCCACAGCTCGTACGTGGAGATGTCGAAGGCGTACTGCGAGTGCAGCAGCACCCGTTCGCCGGGGCCGGAGCGCCAGCGGCGGTCGAGGGCGAGGCCGAGGACGTCGTCGTGGGTGATGCCGATGGCCTTGGGCGTTCCGGTCGAGCCCGAGGTGTACATGATGTACGCCAGCGCGTCCGGCCGCAGCGGCACGTCCGGGGCGTCGTCCGGCATCCCGGAGGCGTCGTCGACCCGCAGGACGGTGGCGTGGTGCGCGAACTCGGGGGTGGTGTCGTCGGCGAACAGGACGGCCGCGCAGGTCTCCTTGAGCGTCAGCTGGAGGCGCTCCACGGGGTGCCCGGTGTGCAGGGGGACATAGGTGCCGCCCGCCTTCAGGACGGCGAGGGTCGCCACGACCTGTTCGACCGAGCGTTCCACGCACACGGCGACGGCGGTCTCGGGTCCGACGCCCGCGCCGAGCAGGCGGTGTGCGAGCCGGTTGGCCCAGGCGTCGAGTTCGGCGTACGTCAGCTCCCGCTCGCCGTCGCCGACGGCCACGGCACCGGGTGTCGCCTGCGCCGTCTGCGCGAACCGCCGCACCACGGTGTCCGCCCCGGGCCGGGCCACGACGGTGTCGTTGACCGTCTCGGTCAGGTGCCGGCGCTCCTCGGGCGACAGGAGGTCCAGCTCCGCCACCGGGCGGTCCAGCCCGTCGGCCGCGGCCCGCAGCAGCCGCAGCAGGCGGGCGCCGAGCGCCTCCGCCTCCTCGGCGGTGAACAGGTCGGGCCGGCAGTCGAGCCTCAGGTGCAGGCTCTCGCGCGGGATCGCGGCGAGCGTCACCGCGTAGTGCGAGGCGTCCCGGCTGCTCAGGCCCAGCATGCGCAGTCCGTCGACCGCGGGCAGCAGGCCCCGGTCGACGGGGTAGTTCTCGAAGACCAGGGCGGTGTCGAACAGCTGCGGGACACCGATGGCGCCCTGCACCTCGGCGAGCCCGATGTGCTGGTGCTCGATGAGGTCGGCCTGCCGGGCCTGCACCTCGGCGCCGAGCTCGGCGAGAGTGGCGGTGGGCCGCAGGCGCACCCGCAACGGCAGTGTGTTGATGAACAGACCGACCATCTCGTCGACGCCCGGCAGGTCGGCGGGCCGGCCGGAGACGGTGGCGCCGAACACCACGTCGTCACGGCCGGTCAGCGCGCCGAGCAGCACGCCCCAGGCGCACTGGACGACCGTGTTGAGGGTGAGGCCGTGCTCCCGTGCGCGGTCCCGCAGCCGTGCGGTGACATCGGCGGGCAGCTCCAGGGCACGGCGCACGGGCCGTACGGGCGTGTCGCCGTCGGCGGCGATCCGGGTCGGCTCGGTGACGCCGTCGAGGGCGGCCCGCCAGGCCCGCAGCGCGGCGTCGCGGTCGCGGCGCGCGAGCCAGGCCAGGTAGGTGCGGTAGGGCCGCACGGCGGGCAGGGCGCGGTCGTCGCCGTGGGTGGCGTAGAGGGCGAACAGCTCGCGCAGCACGAGCGGCAGGGACCAGCCGTCGAAGAGCGCGTGGTGGTGGGTGAGCAGGAACAGGTGGCGGTCGGGCGCCGTGTGCACGAGGGTGGCGCGCAGCAGCGGGGGCCGGGCCAGGTCGAAGCGTCGGGCGTGGTCCTCGGCGAGCAGTCGCTCCAGCCGGGACGCTCGCTCGTCCTCGGGCAGGGCGGTGAGGTCCACGACCGACCAGGGCACGTCCACCGTGCGCGGGATCACCTGCACGGGTTGCTCGACGTCCTGGTGCCAGAACCCGGCGCGCAGGTTGGGATGGCGCGCCAGCAGGGCGCGCAGCGCCGCCTGCAGGGCGTCGGCGTCCAGCTCGCCCTCGGCCTCGACGGCGAGCTGGACGTTGTAGACGTCGGCTCCGCGGTCGTCGTAGAGCGCGTGGAAGAGCAAGCCCTCCTGCAGCGGCGTCAGGGGCAGGATGTCGGCCAGCCCGGACGTCATCGTGCGTTCCTCCATGCGGATTCGAGGCGGTCGATGTCCGCCTGGCTCAGTGAGATCAAGGACAGGTCGTCCTCGGTGAGGCCGCCGGCGTCCGCCGTCGGCGCGTGGTCGGCGAGCGCCTCAAGCGCGGCGAACCAGAGGCCGGCCAGCCGGTCGACGGACTCCTCGTCCAGCAGCCCGGCCGGCCAGGACCAGGTCGCGGTCAGCTCGGGCCCGTCGCCGTGGTCACGGGTGAGGGCGTTGAGTTCGAGGACGTGCGGCGCGGGCATGGCGTCGTCGGCACCGCCGCCGTAGGCACCGGCCTCCGGGACCAGCTCCCAGTCCCGCGCCCCGACGGGCGCCGGGAAGCGGCCCAGGTAGTTGAAGGCCAGCTGGGGTCGGCGGGCGTCCAGGCCGAGGAAGCCGAACCCGGCTCCCTGGTCGGGCCTGGCGCGCAGGGCCTCCTTGACCCGGCGCACCGCCTCGGCCGCCGCCGTCCCGTCCCAGGAGTCCACCCTCGGGTCCAGCCGTACCGGGGCGATGGAGGTGAACCAGCCGACGGTACGGGTCAGGTCGGCGCCCTCGATCAGGTCCTCCCGGCCGTGCCCCTCCAGGTCGGCCAGCACCGCCCCGGGCCCCCGCCAGCGGGTCACGGCCAGGGCGAACGCGGTGAGCAGGATGTCGTTGACGGTGCCGTTGAAGGCGGCCGGTACGTCGCCGAGCAGCGGCCGGACCAGCTCGGGGCCCAGCGAGCGGACGAGCCGCCGCAGGGTGCCCTGAGTGTCCCGGCGGGGATCGAGCGGGCGGGTGGCGAGCTGCGGGTCCTCGGTGGCGAGGATCTCGCGCCACACGGGGAGTTCCGCACTCCGGTCGGCCTTCTCGGTGAGCAGCGCCCAGCGGCGCAGCGAGGTGCCGACGGGTGCGAGGGGCTCGCCACGCCAGGCCGCCGCGAGGTCCGGCAGCAGGATCCGCCAGGACACGCCGTCGACGGCAAGGTGGTGCACGGCCAGCAGCAGGCGGCGGTCCTCGGGGAACCACACGGCGTGCAGCATCCTTCCGGCGTACGGGTCGAGCCGGTCGCCCAGTGCGGCCCGTTCGGCGGCGAGGTCCTTCTCGGCACGGCGCACCAGCGGCTCGGGGTGGGCGTCGGGCAGGACCTCCCAGCTCCAGTCGCCGTCGGCGGGGTCGAGCCGCAGCCGGAGCGCGTCGTGGTGTGCCACCAGCGTGCGCAGGGCGGCCTCCAGCCGCTGAAGGTCCGCGTCGGCGGGCACCTGGATGAGCGCGGACTGGTGGAAGCCCCGCACCGGGCCGCCCAGGTCGCGCAGCCAGCGCACGATGGGCGTGAGCGGCAGCGGGCCGTGCGCGGCGACCACGTCGCCGCCCGACGGGCCGTCGGCGGCCGTGGCGGTGCGGGCCAGGTCGGCGAGGACCGGGGTGCGGAAGACGTCGCGCGGGGTGAACTCCAGTCCGGCCGCGCGGGCCCGGCCGACCAGTTGGATCGCCGAGATGCTGTCCCCGCCGAGCGTGAAGAACCCGGCGTCCGCGGGCACCTCGGGCACCCCCAGCACATCCGCGACGAGCCGGCACAGCAGCCGCTCGCGCTCGGTGCGCGGGGCGCGTCCGGCGCCCGGGACGGTGTAGGAGGGCGCGGGCAGCGCGCGGCGGTCGAGCTTGCCGCTGGCGTTGAGCGGAATCCGCTCCAGCTCCACGAACGCGGCCGGCACCATGTACTCCGGCAGCCGTTCGGCGAGCGCGTCCCGCAGCGCCGCGGCGTCGAAGGGGTGACCCTGTACGGGCACCACGTAGGCGACGATCCGCTTGTCGCCCGGCCTGTCCTCCCGGACGACGGCCACCGCGCGGCCGACGCCGGACAGCGTGGCCAGGAAGGCCTCGATCTCGCCCAGTTCGATGCGGAAGCCGCGGATCTTGACCTGGTCGTCGACCCGGCCGAGGAACTCGATCGCGCCGTCGGCGTTCCACCGCACCAGGTCGCCGGTGCGGTACATGCGGGAGCCGGCGGGCCCGTGGACGTCGGCCACGAACCGTTCCGCGGTCAGCGCGGGCCGGTCCAGGTAGCCGCGCGCCAGCCCCGCGCCGCCGAGGTACAGCTCGCCGGGTACGCCCACGGGGACGGGCTGGAGGCGGGCGTCGAGCACATGGGCCCGGGTACCGGCGAGCGGGCGGCCGATGGGCACGGTGTCCCGTCCGACGGCCGCCGGCCCGCTCAGCGGGAAGCAGGTGGCAAAGGTGGTGGTCTCGGTCGGGCCGTAGACATGGACGACGGTCAGGCCCGGGCAGCGCTCCAGCACCCGGCGCATGGCCTCGGGCGAGACGAAGTCGCCGCCCGTCCACACCTCGCCGACCGCGGCGAACGCGTCCGGGCACTGCTCGGCCATCAGGTTGAACAGAGCCGTGGTCAGGAACAGGCCGGTGATCCGCTCGCCCAGGACGATCCGGCGCAGCTCGGTGACATCGAGCTCACCCGCCGGGGCGACGACGACCTCGCCGCCGCTCAGCAGCGGCACCCAGAGCTCGTAGGTGGAGGCGTCGAACGCGTGCGGCGAGCGCAGCAGCACGCGCCGGTGTGCTCCCCCGCGCCACACCTCGTCCCCGGCCAGTTCGAGGATGTCCCGGTGGGTCACGGCGACACCCTTGGGGGTGCCGGTGGAGCCCGAGGTGTACATCACGTAGGCCAGTTGGTCGGGGTGCGCCGTCCCGTCGCAACGGTCCTCGCAGGCGTCGGCGGTGTCGGCGCGCAGCACCGGGACGCCGAGCTCCACGGCCGTCGGGTGGGTGCTCTCGTCGGTGAGGACGAGGGTGGCGCCCGCGTCCCGCACGACCAGTCGCATCCGGGCGACCGGGTGGGTCTCGTGCAGCGGCACGTAGGCGGCACCGGCCTTGAGCACCGCGAGCGTGGCGACGACGAGATCGGTGGAGCGGCGCATGGCCAGGGCCACCGTCGTCTCGGGGCCGGCGCCCTGCCGGGCGAGGGCCTGGGCAAGGCCGTCGGAGCGGGCGTCGAGGTCCCGGTAGGTGAGCGTGCGGCCGTTCTCGCGCACCGCCACCGCGTCGGGTGTGCGGGCGGCTTGCGCGCGGAAGCGGCTCACCACCGTCTCGCCGGGACCCGGGACGGCGGCGGGGCGGCTGCCCCACTGCTCCAGCAGGCGCGTCCGCTCGGCCGCGTCGAGGATCTCCAGGGAGCCGATCGGTCGCCCGGGCTCCGCGACGGCCGCTTCGAGCAGCCGCACCCAGCGGGCCGCGAGAGCGGCGACCGTCTCCCGGTCGTACAGGTCGGCGCTGTACTCGACGTGCCCCTCGATCCCGTCCGGGCCGTCCTGCAGGCCGAAGGACAGGTCGAACTTGGCGGTGCCGTTGTGCACGTGCTCGGTGGTGACGTCCAGTCCGGTGAGCCGGTGCTCGGCCGTGGGGACGTTGTTCAGCATCAGCACGACCTGGAACAGCGGCTGCCGGGACAGGGTCCGCTCCGGGTTGAGTTCCTCGACCAGCCGCTCGAAGGGAATGCCGGAGTTCGCGTACGCGTCGAGGTCGGCCCGGCGGACCCGGTCGAGCAGGTCGGCGAACGTCAGGTCGCCCGACACGTCGGTGCGCAGCACCACGGTGTCCACGAAGTTGCCGACGAGCCCCGCCAGCGCGTCGTCCGTCCGCCCGGCGAGCGGCGAGCCGATCACGATGTCCTCGCCCGCTCCGAGCCGCGAGAACAGTGCGGCCAGACCGGCGTGCAGCACCATGAACAGCGAGGCGTGACGGGCCGCGCCGAGCGCGGACAGCCGCTCGCGCAGCCCGGCCGGGAAGCGCAGCGGCACCTGACCGCCGCGGTGACCGGTGACGGCCGGCCGTGGCCGGTCGGTGGGCAGTTCGAGGTACGGCACCCCGTCCAGTGCCGCACGCCAGTACGCGAGGAGTGCGGGTTCCTCGGTCCGCAGGGCCTCCCGCTGCCACAGGGTGTAGTCGGCGTACTGCACGGGAAGCGGCGCCCAGTCCGGGGCCCGGCCCTCGCGCCGGGCCGCGTAGGCGGCGGAGAGGTCGGCCGCGAACGGTGCCAGCGACCAGCCGTCACCGGCGATGTGATGGATGACGACCAGCAGCAGGTGGTCCTCGGGACCGGCCTCGAACAGCGTGGTGCGTACCGGTGTCTCGGTGCGGAGGTCGAAGGCGTGCGCGGCCGCCGCGGCGACCGCCTCCGCGGAGTGCGGCACGGTGCGCAGTTCCGGCACCCGGTCGGCGATCTCCTGGTGCGGGGTGCCGCCGGTCGCCGGGAAGACGGTACGCAGGCTCTCGTGCCGGCGCGCCACGTCGGTCAGGGCCGCCGCCAGCGCCGCCCGGTCGAGCGGGCCGCGCAGGCGCAGTGCCAGCGGGATGTTGTAGGCGGGGTGGGGTCCGTCGAGCTCGCCGAGCGCCCACAGCCTGCGCTGCGCGAACGACAGCGGAAGCCGCTCCGGGCGCTCGCCCCGGGTGCGTGCCGTGAGGGCCGGCCGAACGGGCCGGGCTCCGTCGGCGGGACGGTCCTCGGCGGGGTTGCCGAGGCACTGGGCGAGGGCCGCGACACCGGGGGTCTCGAACAGGGCCTGCACCGGGATCCCGGTGCCCGTCTCCTCCTCGATCCGGCGAGCCAGCCGGACGGCCAGCAAGGAGTGCCCTCCGAGGGCGAAGAAGTCGTCGTCCGGACCAACCTCGGGCAGCCCGAGCACCTCGGCGAACAGCGAGCACAGCAGGGCCTCTTGCGGGGAGCCCGGGGCGCGGGCCGCCTGCGGCGCGTCGGGTGCGGGCAGCGCCGCCCGGTCGAGCTTGCCGTTGACGGTCAGCGGCAGCGCGGGCAGCACGACCACGGCGGCGGGCACCATGTAGCCGGGCAGGGTGCCCGCGAGTTCCTCACGGACCCTTGCCGGGTCCACCCCGTCCGGACCGCCGGGTACGGCGTACGCCACGATGCGCCGGTCCGCCTCCTCGCCCACGGTGTCGGGGCCGTCCTCGCGGACGATCACGGCCGCGTCGGCCACCTCGGGCAGCCGGAGCAACGCGGCCTCGATCTCGCCGAGTTCGATACGGAATCCGCGGATCTTGACCTGCCGGTCCGCCCGCCCCAGGTACTCCAGCGTGCCGTCGGGCCGCCACCGGGCCCGGTCGCCGCTGCGGTACATGCGGGAGCCGTCGTCGGCGAACGGATCGGCGACGAACCGGGTGGCCGTCAGTTGCGGCCGGCCCAGGTAGCCGCGGGCCAGCCCGGCGCCGGAGACGTACACCTCGCCGGCGACGCCCGGCGGCACCGGAGACAGCCACTCGTCGAGCACGTAGACGGCGAGGTCGTCCAGCGGCACACCGATCGGGCTGCCCAGCCCGGCCCGTGTGCCGGCCGTCACGGTGCCGTACGTGACATGCACGGTGGTCTCGGTGATCCCGTACATGTTGACCAGTTCGGGCCCGTCGGGATGCCGTGCGAACCAGTCCGCGAGCCGCGCCACGTCGAGCGCCTCACCGCCGAACACCACGTACCGCAGGGCGAGTTCGCCCTCGGCCTCGGCGTCGGCCCGGGACAGCGGATAGAAGGCCGACGGCGTCTGGTTCAGCACGGTGACGCCCCGCTCGGCGAGCAGGCGCCGGAAATCCCGCGGCGAGCGGGCGGTCTCCTGCGGGACGACCACCAGGGTGCCGCCGTACAGCAGGGCACCCCACAGCTCCCACACGGAGAAGTCGAAGGCGTACGAGTGGAACAGCGTCCACACGTCGTCGGGTCCGAACGCGAACTGCCGCCGGGCCACGTCGAAGAGCCGCAGCACATTGGCGTGGGTGACCTCGACGCCCTTGGGGGTGCCGGTGGAACCGGAGGTGTAGATGACGTACGCCCGGTTCCCGGGCCGGACCGCCACGCTCGGTGCGGTGTCCGCGGTGTCCGCGGTGTTCCCGGTGTTCCCGGCGCAGGCGCCGATACGCACCACGGGGACCGGTCCGTCGGCTTCGGTCCAGGTGTCGGTGTCGGTCAGGAGCAGGCCGGCCCCGGCGTCGGCCAGCGTGGCGGTGATCCGCCGGGCCGGCGAGGCGGGGTCGATCGGCAGATAGGCGGCCCCCGACTTCAGCACGCCCAGCAGCGCGGCCACCAGGTCGGCCGATCTCGGCAGCAGGACGCCGACCAGCGACTCCGGCCCGGCACCGCGCTCGCGCAGCACCTGCGCGACCCGGTCGGCCCGGCGGTCGAGTTCCGCGTAGGTCAGGGCGGTGTCGCCGTGGACGACGGCGGTGGCGTCCGGGGTACGGCGCACCACCTCGGCGAAGCGTGTGACGAGCGTGGCGGTCACGATCGGCCCTCCAGCTCACGCAGCCGGTCCGCGACCCGTGTGCCGACCTGGGCCAGCGGCTCGGGCTGGGTCATGGTCTCGTGCCGGGTCTCCACGTCACGCACCTCGACGGACCCGCTCAGATACGACAGCCACACCTCGTCCGGGGCGGTCTTGGGCGTGCCGTCCTTGGCCAGCGTCGGCCGGAAGAAGAGGGTGTTGCCCTCGAACGGCCGGGGCTTGTGCTCAGCCATGATCCGCACGCTGTTCTTGTAGATCTCGATGAGCGCCAGCAGGTTGTACTCGCCGAACAGCGCGAAGGGGCTGTTGCCCGTGCGCAGCGTCTCCGCCACGAACGCGGCCTCCAGCGGCTTGCCCGGCTCCAGCTTGCTCATGTCGTAGCCCGTCGAGGCCACGGCGGCGGCGAAGAACTCCTGCTCGCTGGGGATGCGGTGGTTGGTGATGTCGTCCTCGGAGGGGTAGTCGGCCATGACGGTGAGCAGGCCGACCTCGTCCCCGGCCTCGGCGAGCTGCGTCGCCATGGCGTGGGCGACGATCCCGCCGAAGGACCAGCCGAGCAGGTGGTACGGCCCCTCGGGACGGACCGTCTTGATCTGCTCGATGTAGTCGGCGGCCATCTCCTCGATGCTGTCGGGCAGCGGCTCCGGCCGGGCCAGGCTGCGCGGCTGAAGGCCGTAGATCGGGTGGTCGGCGTCGAGGTGCCGCATCAGTCCGGCGAAGATCCAGCTCGGTCCGCCCATGGGGTGCAGGCAGAACAGCGGCGGCCTGGTGCCGGACGCACGGATGGGCAGCAGCACGTCGAACGCGCTCTCCGTGGTGTCGACGCCGAGGGACCGGGTGAGTTCGGCGACCGTGGGGGCGTCGACGAGACTGCGGAACGTCAGTTCGGCGCCGAGGGTCTCCTTGATGCGCACCACCAGCTGATTGGCGAGCAGCGAGTGGCCGCCGAGTTCGAAGAAGTTGTCGTCGATGCCGACCCGGGTCAGCCCGAGCACCTCGGCGAACAGCCCGCACAGGATGTCCTCCTGCGGGGTGCGGTGGCCCCGGCCGCGGACGACGGCGTCGGGCCGTGGCTCGGGCAGGGCCTTGCGGTCCACCTTGCCGTTGGCGGTCAGCGGCAGCGCGTCGAGCACCACGAACGTGCTCGGCACCATGTAGCCGGGCAGCCGCTCCGCGAGGTACCGCCGCAGTTCCACCGGGTCCGCGGTGGTGCCGTCGGCAGGTACCACGTAGGCGACGAGCCGGTGGTCGCCCGCCGCGTCCTCGCGCACGGTGGCCGCCGCCGCGGTGATGCCGGCCCGCCGGCCGAGTGCGGCCTCGACCTCCCCGAGTTCGACCCGGAAGCCGCGGATCTTCACCTGGTCGTCGACCCGCCCGAGGAACTCCAGGTCCCCGTCCGCCCGGTACCGCACCAGGTCACCGGTGCGGTACAGCCGGGAACCGGGCACGCCGAACGGGTCGGCGACGAAGCGCTGCGCGGTCAGGCCGAACTGTCCGAGGTATCCGGCGGCGACGCCGTGGCCGCCGACGTACAGCTCTCCGGGCACCCCGTCCGGGACGGGCCGCAGCCCGGAGTCGAGGACATGCACCTGGGTGTTGCCGATCGGACGGCCGATCGCCGTGCCGTCGCCGGTGACCGGCGCCGTGGTCGACCAGATGGTCGTCTCGGTCGGCCCGTAGAGGTTGACGACCTCCCGTGCGTCGGCCGCGAGCCGGGCCGCCAGCGCGGAGTCGAGCGGTTCCCCGCCGACCAGGACCCGCTTGCCGCGTACCGCCTCCGGGTGCCGCCCGGCCACCTCACGCCACAGCGTCGGCGTGGCCTGCATGACGGTGCTGTCGGCGAGCAGCCCGGCGACCGCGGCCGGGTCGCGGACCTGGTCCGTGCCGGCGAGGACGACGGCCGCCCCGGACACGAGCGGCAGCAGCAGCTCCAGCAGGGCGATGTCGAAGCCGACCGTGGTCACGGCCAGCAGGCGGTCGGCCTCGGTGAGCGGGACGATCCGCCGCATCGCGGCGAGGAAGTTGGCGAGGTTGCCGCGCGAGACACACACACCCTTGGGGCGACCGGTCGAACCCGAGGTGTACAGCACGTACGCGGGCGCCTCGGGCAGATACGGCGCCGGCGCGGCCGCGGCCGGCTCAGGAGCGGTGCCGGCCCGGTCGAGCAGCAGCCGGGGGCAGGTGCCGGGCAGCCGCCCGGCGAGCTCCTCGGTGGTCAGCAGCAGCGCCGGGTCTGCCTCGGCCAGCACCGCGCTCAGCCGCTCGGCGGGAAATTCGGGATCCAGCGGAAGGAACGCGGCGCCGGTGCGGAGCACCGCGAGCAGCGCCGGTACGAGGTCGAGGTCGCGGGGCAGCGCCAGCGCGACCAGCCGGCCCGGTCCGGCGCCCCGCTCGGCCAGCAGACGGGCCAACCGGCCCACGCGGTCCGCGAGTTCGCCGTAGGTCAGCGACCGCTCGCCGTGCACGACGGCGGGCGCGCCGGGGGTGTGCTCGGCCTGCGCGGCGACGAGCGCGACGACATCGGTGCCCGGAGCCTGGAGCGCGGCGTCGTTGCGGGCGGCCAGCGCGGTGAGCTCGGTGGTGTCGAGCAGGTCGACGGAGGCGATCGGGCGCTCCGGCCCCGCGGCGGCGCAGGCACGCAGGAACCGTGTGAAGCGCACCGCATGGCGGGCGACGTCCTCAGCGCTGTACGCGGCGGGGTTGCCGTCGACGTCGATGCGCAGACCGTCCGGCCACACGTGGACGTTGACCGCCAGGTCCTCCACGGGGCCGTTGGACAGGTTGTGCACGGACGCGGGGTGTCCGCCGAAGGTGAGGCTGTGGCCGAACTCCTGGATGTTCAGCACCGGGCCGAAGAACCGGGCGTCCGTGGCCGCGAGACCGAGGTCGCGGCGGAGTTCCTCGCCGCGGTAGCGATGGTGGCGCAGCACCGACAGCAGTTCCCGGCCCAGGCGCGCGGCGGCCTGCGGGACCGGCTCGCCGGGCTGGAGCGTGGCCCGGACCGGCAGCATGTTGGTCACCATGCCGGGCGTGGACCGGGCGAGAGCGCTGCTGCGGCCGTGCACGGGCAGGCTGAGCAGCACATCCTGGCTCGCGGTATGCCGTCCGACGTAGGCGGCGAAGGCTGCGGTGATCAGCCGGACCAGGGTGCTGCCGTGCCGGTCGGCATCCGAGCGCAGCGCGTCCGTCTCCGCCGCGGACAGCTCCACCCCGTGTCGCAGGAACCCGTGCGACACGGGCCGTGCGCTGCCCGCGAGCACGGTCGGGGTGAATCCGCCGGCGAAGTAGCGTGCCCAGGCCGCACGGTCCTCCGCACGCCGCGCCGACTGCTCGTACCGCGCCGACTCCGCCAGCAGCGGACCCACCGGGGACCGCGGCGTGTCCGGGCCGGTCCCGGCCGACGGCTCCGCGTACTCGGCGGCGACCCGACGGGCCATCAGGGAGACACCGTAGGCGTCGAGCAGGACGTGGTGGTACAGGTGCGACCAGAGGTACCGGTCCTCGGCCAACCGCACCAGGGTGAACCGGAACAGCGGGGCCTCGGCCAGGTCGAAGGGCCGGCCGGTCTGCTCGCGCAGCAGGTCCAGCGCGGCGGCGTGCGGATCGGCCTCGGCCGACACATCGACCACCGGCATCGACCACTGAAGGTCCGCCACGGGAATCTGCCGGGGCCCCTCCGGGGTCGCGGCGACCCGGAAGTGCAGTGCCTCGGCCCAGTCCACGGCCCGTCGTACGGCGCGGCAGAACCGTTCGACATCCAGCGGCCCCTGGATGTCGACGTACTCCCCCGCCGTGTACACCGGGCTGTTCTCGTCGAGTTGCTGGGCGAACCACACACCCTCTTGGGCAGCCGAAAGCGGCAGAGATCCATCGGAGGACAACACGCACTCCCAGGGCGTAGACAGCGGGATTCCAGTCCGGCGATCACCCTAGGTAGCGCCGTACGCCGAGACGAACCCCTGATGCCCCCCTGACCTGCGGCGGGCCGAATTCCGGGCCTCCCCCAGGGGCCCGGACGGTCACACTGTGGTGCTCCGGCGATCCCCTAGGGGGGCTTGGGCGGACCGGGGATCTAGGGGGCTTGCCCGGCGCAACGGGCTGGGTTCAGATGGTGGCCGCTCTCCCCCGGTACGGCCGCCACCGGCCACGATGTGCGCTCACGAAGGGCCTTCCGCGATGACCGAACCCGCACCGAAGGTGCACCCCCTGTGCCCGCTGGACCGGCTCGACGCCTATCCGGCCTACGACGAGTTGCGCAGGGACGATCCGGTGCCGCAGATGCAGCTGCCCTTCGGCGAACCGGTGTGGATGGCCACCCGCCACGCCGACGTGCGCGCGTTCCTGCTGGAATCCCGCTTCAGCCGCAAGGCTGCGCTCGGCAAGAACGCACCCGGCTTCAGCCCCGGCGGCTACGCGCACACCATCCCGTTCATGGACGCGCCCGAGCACACCGAGGCCCGCCGCATGGTGGCGCGGGCGCTGACGAAGAAGCGGATCGAGGGCCTGCGCCCCCGCATCGAGTCCATCGCCGAGAACCTGATCGACGCCATGGTGGCCCAAGGCGACTCCGCCGACCTGGTCACGGCGCTGGCCAAGCCGTTCCCGGTGGCCGTGAACTGCGAGATGTACGCGGTGCCCGAGGAGGACCGCGAGCAGTTCCACGCCTGGTCCTCGGCACTGCTGGTCACCGCCGGCCTGGCGCCGCAGGAGTTCATGACGAACTTCATGGGTCTGATGGAGTACACCGCCTCCCTGATCGCGCGGCGCCGCAAGGAACCCGGAGACGACCTGGTCAGCGCCCTGGTCGCACAGTGGGACGCGCAGGACAGGTTCACCGAGGAGGACCTGTGCAAGGCGGTGATCTCGTTGCTGCTGGGCGGTCACGACCCGGTGACCGCGCACATCGCCAACTCCGTCTACGTGCTGCTGAGCCAGCCGGA
This sequence comes from Streptomyces roseochromogenus subsp. oscitans DS 12.976, assembly GCF_000497445.1. Taxonomy (NCBI): domain Bacteria; kingdom Bacillati; phylum Actinomycetota; class Actinomycetes; order Kitasatosporales; family Streptomycetaceae; genus Streptomyces; species Streptomyces roseochromogenus. The sequence goes on from NZ_CM002285.1 coordinate 3,761,389, forward strand.
GAAGTACCGGGAGCTGTGCGAGCGGCCGGAGATCGTGCCGACGGCGGTCGAGGAGCTGCTGCGCTTCATCTCCATCGGCGACATCTTCGGCTTCGGCAGCTACGCCACCGAGGACATCGAGATCGGCGGGCACACGGTCCGCGAGGGCGAGCCCATGCTGGCCCTGCTGGCGTCCGCCAACCGGGACGCCGAGGTCTTCGAGAACCCGGACACCCTCGACCTCACCCGCGAGCACAACCCGCACGTCGCCTTCGGCCACGGCCCGCACTACTGCGCCGGCACCGCGCTCGCCCGCGTCGAGCTGCAGGCCGTCTTCGCGGCCCTGGCCCGGCGGCTGCCGACGCTGCGCCTCGGCGCGGGCGACCCCGCCGAGTGGTGGCACCAGATGGTCACGGTCATCCGCACGCTGCGCACCCTCCCGGTGGAGTGGTGAGCGCGGTGTCCGGCTCGCGGATCAGTGGGCTGGGCGGATACCGGCCCCGGCGCACGGTCACCAACGAGGAGATCGCCGAGCGGGCTCCCGTCACCGTGGAATGGATCGAGACCCGCACCGGCATCCACACGCGAGGGCACGCCGGTGACGGGGAGAGCATCGTCGACATGGGCGAGCACGCCTCCCGCGCCGCGCTGCGCGACGCGGGCGTGACCCCGGACGAGATCGACCTCGTCATCCTGGCCACCCAGACCATGCTGCGGCCGATCCCGTCCGGCGCGCCCGAGCTCGCCGCCCGCCTCGGCTGCACGGGCGCGGGCGCCTACGACCTCAACGCGGCCTGCGCGGGCCTCACCTACGGCATCGCCGTGGCCTCCGACGCGGTGCGGCTCGGCAACGCACGGCACGTCCTCGTCGTCGGTTCGGAGCGGCTGACGGACTGGACCACACCGGATATCTCCGACGTCTACGCGCTGCTGGCCGACGGTGCCGGCGCCGTCGTCGTCTCGTCCTCGGACCGCCTGGACATCGGCCCGGCCGTGTGGGGCTCGGCCGGTGAGCACCGCGAGGCGCTGTGGGTGCCCGAGGACGGCGAGCACATCGCGATGAAGGGCCGCCAGGTCTTCAAGTGGACGCTGGACCACATGCCGACCGCGGCGCGACGAGCGTGCGCGATGGCCGGTGTGGAGCTGTCGGACGTGGCGTGGCTGGTGCTGCACCAGGCCAACCGCCGCATCATCGACGCGATCGCGACCGAGCTGAAGTTCGAACCCGACCAGGTCGCGCGTGACGTGGTGGACAGCGGCAACACCTCGACCGCCTCCATCCCGCTGGCGCTGTGCCGGCTGCGCGAGGAGGGCCGCGTACGTCCCGGCGACCGGGCCCTGTTCCTCGGTTTCGGCGCCGGCCTCACCTACGCCGGACAAGTCGTCACCCTGTATTGAGAGAGCCGGAGGTCATCATTCCGATGCCGGAGCAAGAAATCCTGGACAGGCTCGCCGAACTGATCCGCGAGCAGACCGAGTTCACGGGCGCGATCACCGCCGACACCGCGTTCCGGCGGGACCTCGACATGGACTCGCTGTCCACGGTCGAGCTGATCTCGGCCACCGAGCGGGTCTTCGACGTGCTCATCCCCTACGAGGAACTGGACGACTTCGGCTCGGTGGGGGAGCTGGCCGGCTACGTCGCGAAGCTCAGGACCGGATGAGCCGTCCGGTCCCCGTCTGCCTCGAGGACTTGTCCGCCGCCGCCGCCTCGCTACTGCCCGCCGATGTCTGGGGGTACGTGGCAGGCGGCGCCGGCGACGAGTCCACCGTTCATCTCAACACCGAGGCGCTGCGCGCGATACGACTGGTGCCCCGGGTACTCGCCGATGTGAGCCGGCGCAGTACGCGGGGCGAGCTGCTGCGGGACAGCTGCGCGCTGCCCGTGGCGATCGCGCCGATGGCGTACCAGAAACTGCTGCACCCCGACGGAGAGAACGCGATGGCCCGCGCGGCCAAGCGGGCCGGGGTGCCCTTCGTCCTTCCGATGCTCAGCAGCGTCGCGCTGGAGGAGGTCGCGGCCGTCGGCGGCGCCCTGTGGCTCCAGCTGTACTGGCTGCGGGACCGCGGCCAGACCCGGGAGCTGATCCAGCGGGCCGAGGCCGCGGGCGTGGGCGCCCTCATGCTCACCGCCGACATGCCGGTGATGGGACGCAGGCTGCGCGATCTCAGGTGCGGCTTCAGCCTGCCCGACCACATCCATGCCGCCAACTTCGGCGCGGAGCAGAATGCTGCGGCCCGGGAACGCCACGAGGGCAACTCGGCCATCGCCGGGCACACGGCGCTCACCTTCGATCCGTCGCTGAACTGGTCCGACGTGGAGTGGCTGCGCGCCCAGACATCGCTCCCCCTGGTCGTCAAGGGCATCCTGCACCCGCAGGACGCCACCCGCGCGGCGGAGGTCGGAGCCGACGCGGTGGTGGTGTCCAATCACGGCGGCCGGCAGCTCGACCGGTCGGTGGCCGGCACAGCCGTGCTTCCCCGGGTGCGCGACGCCGTGGGCGATCGCTGCACCGTCCTGTTCGACGGCGGCATCCGCTCGGGCAGCGACATCCTGTGCGCCCTGGCGCTCGGCGCGGACGCCGTGCTCGTGGGCCGTCCGGCACTCTGGGCACTCGCCGTCGGCGCGGAGGAGGCGGTGGCCGAAGCCCTGGAGCTGCTGCGAGCGGAACTGGACACCGCCATGGCCATCACCGGGTGCCGCACCGTCGGCGATGCCCGCGCCCTGACCGTCCTCGGCCCTCTTCCCTGTCAGTACCAGGTGAGCACCGCCGCCCCAGCCGTCATCCCGCCGCCCACCGCGGCCAGCAGCACTCGCTCACCGCGCTCGAAGGGCCGTTCCTCCTGCGCCGCCTGCAGTGTCAGCGGGATCGACGCGGCCACGGTGTTGCCCAGCCGGGGCGCCGTGAAGACGACCTTGGCCCGGTCGATCCCGGCCCGATCGGCGAATGTCTCGATCAGCCTGGTGTTGGCCTGGTGGAGGACGAACCGCCCGATGTCCTCCAGCCGCAGCCCGCACTCCTCCAGCACCTCGCCGGTGAGCTTGTCGAGCACCGAGAGCGCGTAATCGCGTACGGCACGGCCGTCCATGCGGAAGAGATGTTCCCCCGCGCTGCGCGCCCGGTCGTCCAGCGGCGTGCGCGTACCGCCCGCCTCGACGCCCACGTAGTGGTGCAGCTCGCCGTTGGCGACGAGCCGGATGGCCTGGATGCCGTACCCGTCCGGTACCTCCCCGAGCAGTACGGCGCCCGCGCCGTCGCCGAACAGGCTCACCGTACGCCGGTCCGAGCGGTCCATGATCGTGGAGAACATGTCCGCTGCGGCAAGGATCGCGTACGACCCGTGCCGACGAGTGGCGAGCATTCCCTCGGCGACCGCCAGTCCGTACAGGAAACCGCTGCACACGGCATTCACGTCGAAGGCGGCCAGTCCCTGCAGTCCCAGTTTGTGCTGGAGGATGGCTGCCGTGGCCGGCTGGGGCACGTCCGGCGTGGACGTCGCCACGATCAGCGCGGCCAGTCGCTGCCGCTGCTGGTCGTCGAGACGGTCGAGAACGTCACGCACCGCGGGTACGGCGAGGTCGGAGGTGGTGGTGCCGGGGTCCGCGTAGCGGCGTTCCAGCACCCCGGTCCGCTCCGTCACCCAGTCCGCCGGCTTCCCGGTCCACAGGCTGATCCGGTGGTTGTCGACGACCGTCGGCGGCACGTACGAGCCGACGTCCAGGATTCCTATGGGCACACATCTTCCCTTCGCATGGGGACGCGCCTGGCGCGCGGGAGCGCACAAGGGACGGCGCGGAATGAAGCGGGACAATACGGCCAGCCACAGGGCAGCACGAACCTCGGGCACGCCGCTCCGTTGCGGCGCGCCCGGGATGCGGTTCTCTCAGACGGCGTGTTCCATGCGGGACACCAGCTCCTTGCGATGTCTCACATTCAACTTCCGGTAAACCTTGGTGAGATGCTGTTCCACGGTGCTCATGGTCACGTGGAGCTCACCCGCGATCTGACGGTTGGTGTGCCCGCGTGCCGCCAGAGACGCCACCTTGAGCTCCGACACCGTCAGCCTGTCGGACTCGATGTCTCCCGGGGCGGCGGGAGCCGGGGGACGATGAGCGACGAACTGTCGTTGCAACGGAACCGCACGGCATTCGTCGGCCAGTTTGAGCGCCTGCAACGCGGCGATCTTCGCCAGGTCGTTCTTGCCCGCCGTACGGCATGCGTCGTGCAGTTGGGCCGCGACCCGGGCCAGTTCCAGGCGGTCGCCGCCCGCCCTGGACGCGTCGCCCGCCTGACGCAGGCAGGCGATCCGTTCGCTCCGGGGGACCAGCCCACTGAGAACGCGTAGCGCCGAGCCGCGGATCCGGTGGTCGCCGGGTCCGAGCAACGCGAGTTGTTCGTCGAGCAGTCGCCGCGCCTGGGCGGGATTCCCGATGGCGAGATACGCCTCGGCGGCGCCCACCCGCCACTCCCCGAGCGCGGGCAGGCGCACTCCCCAGCGTTGGGCGAGCCGTCCCGCCGACAGGAAGTCGCTCAGCGCCACGTGCGACTGACCGGCCGCGAGGTAGTACTGGCCACGCCGGTACAGGTAGCGCATGCCATAGCGGGTGTCGAGCAGGGCCTCGGGCAGGGGCGCGCTGGCCAGCGCCGCCGCCCGCGCGAGATCTCCGCTGCCGACCGCCACCGCGAGCCGGATCCCCTGCAGGACTGCCGCCATCAGACTCCAGTGCGCGACCGGCAACCGGTCCGCCGCCTCCTGCGCATACCGCTCCGCCAGCGGCAGATTGCCCTGCCGCACGGCGATCTCCGCCCGCAATACGGCGAAGATGCCCTCGCACCCGCGATGCCGGCCGGCCCCCTCCAGGAGCCGGTCGCATGCCGCGGCCGCGGCGTCCAGCCGTTCCGCGTGGCACAGCACGGTCACCGCGATCGCGGCCGCCCACGCCGACATCCCGTCGTCGAGCCAGACGATCCGCAGCACCTCCTGCGCCTGTGCGGCGCTGGTGTCCGCGCACTCACCGCGCACCAGCGCGCGCAGTGCGCTCGCCGCCCGCCGGGTCTGGTCCACGCCGAGCTGGGGCTCGACGGCGTCCGGGAGGTCCGGTGGCTCCGGCAGAGCGGGACAGGCGGTCGAGAGCCACAACCGTGCGACCCAGAGGGCCATCGCGGCATGGTCGTCCCGGCCCGCCACCCGGGTCGTCGCCTCCTCCAGGCCACGGGCGGCCTCCCGTGGATTGCCCGACCAGAACCGGTGCGCGGCGACGGCCAGGATCGTGCCGTACTCCGTCTGGGGCAGCCGCTCCAGACGGACGAGACTCCCCGCCACCGTGGCCGGCTGGGTACGCCACGCACTCCGCGCCAGCCGCAACGCGAGCCGCGTTCGATGCCCGGTGTCCGCGCTGTCCTGGTAGGCCAGTTCGAGATAGGCGTTGGCCTGCTCAGGGTCCCTCGACTCATCGGCCGCGCTCTCCAGGACCTGGGCCTGCCAGGGCTCCGCCGCCCGGCCGGAGGCGAGCAGATGCTCGGCCACCACGGAGATGGGTGAGCCCTCCCAGTAGAGCAACCGCGCGGCCGACGCGTGGAGTTGGGCCCGCTCCTGGCAGGTCTCCAGTACGGCCGACCGGATGTCGGGGTGGCGGAAGCCCAGGTCGGCCAGGACGCCCATCGCCCGCAGGGCGTCCAGATTCGCCGCCACCTCCTCCTCGCCCAGGTCCAGCAGCTTGCCCACGAGCGCGGGGCTGGCACAGTCTCCGAGCAGCGCCACGGTCTCGGCCGTCCAGCGCACCTGCGGCTGGGAACGGTACAGACAAGCGAACACCGCCTGCCGGAACAGGGTGCCCGGTGCGCTGCCGGCCGCCATGCGGTCCTGGACCAACGCGCGCAACAGGAGGGGGTTGCCACCGGTGATGACGTGGAACCCGGCGCCGAGGTCCGCGTCGTCCTCGCCGGACAGCATGCTGACGATCTGTCCGGCCCCGGCCGGCGAGATCGGCTTGAGGGTCAGCCGCCGGTACGAGGGCAACCGCAGCAACTCCGTGTGGAACAACGGAGATACGGGGTTGGGCCCCTCGCAGTTGGTCAGCACGATCATGGCCCGCAGCTCTGTGAGATACCTGGCCAGATGGAGCAGCCACTGCTGCGAGGCGCTGTCCACGAGGTGGACGTCGTCGATCAGGATGACCAGCGGCCGGTCTCCCAGGGCACGGACCAGCCCGGCCGCGAGTTGGTGGAAGAGGCCGGTGGGAACCTGGTCCACGCATTCGACACCGGGGTCACCGGCCAGCGCGGCCTGCCGGCCCTTGGCCAGCAGGTGCCCGATCTCCTCCCTGTCGTCCGCGGACAGCTCCACACCGCGGAGCAGCTGAGTGACCGTGTCGAGCGGCTCGGGCTGGCCGCTGCGGTTCCCGTACGCCGTGAGTACCGTCACCGAGGGCGACTCCGCCGCTCTCGCCGACAGGGTCTGCAGCAGCGCGGTCTTCCCGAGGCCGAGAGCTCCTCCGACGAGAGTGACGGATGACGCACCGGCCAGGCAGTCGGACAAACGCTGATACAACAGGTCGAGCTCATGGTCACGCTCGACAAGAGACATGGACCTACTCCTCCCCCGTGGATCCCCCGTGGATCGGTCGGTCGCCGGATGAGCTTCCGGCAAGTACAGCTATGACCCGAACGGCGTGTCAGCAGAAGCTGACGGCACGTCGGTGATTGTCGACACGCGTGGTGAAAGAAGCCGCGTGGAGAAAGCCCCGCCTGGTCAACGGAGCAAGATACCTATGGCATATACACAGATGGCATGTGACGTATGACCGGATACACATCGAGATCACCTGTCCGGTGATCGAGATTGGCCGTAAGTCTGCCCGGTCAGTGCCAACCGGGTTCTGGTCTTGAGAATCGGCCCTCAACAAGGTGACGCTTCAGCTCAGAAATGCACACAGGCATCACCGGCTCCTCCCGTTTCGGAAGCAACCTTATCAAGACCGCACATGCGAACGGGCCCATGCGACCGAGGTCACATGGGCCCGTTCGTGCGTCGCGTCAGACGCTCAACGAGGTCACTTGACGATCTTGGTGACCTGGCCGGCGCCCACCGTGCGGCCACCCTCACGGATGGCGAACTTCAGGCCCTCTTCCATGGCGACGGGCTGGATGAGCTCCACCTTCATCTCGGTGTTGTCACCCGGCATGACCATCTCGGTGCCCTCGGGGAGGGTCACCACGCCGGTCACGTCCGTCGTACGGAAGTAGAACTGCGGACGGTAGTTGTTGAAGAACGGCGTGTGGCGGCCACCCTCGTCCTTGGAGAGGATGTAGGCCTGCGCCTCGAACTCGGTGTGCGGGGTGACCGAGCCCGGCTTGATGATGACCTGGCCGCGCTCGACGTCCTCGCGCTTGATGCCGCGGAGCAGCAGACCGACGTTCTCACCGGCCTGGCCCTCGTCGAGCAGCTTGCGGAACATCTCGATACCGGTGACCGTGGTGGTGGTCTTCTCGGTCTTGATGCCGATGATGTCGACGGTCTCGTTGACCTTCAGGACACCACGCTCGATACGGCCGGTGACGACCGTACCGCGACCGGTGATCGTGAAGACGTCCTCGATGGGCATGAGGAACGGCTTGTCGACGTCACGCTCCGGCTCCGGGATGGCGGAGTCGACGGCGTCCATCAGGTCCAGGACGGACTTGCCCCACTCGGCGTCGCCCTCGAGCGCCTTGAGCGCCGAGACCTTGACGACCGGGACGTCGTCGCCCGGGAACTCGTACTCGGAGAGGAGCTCACGCACCTCGAGCTCGACGAGCTCCAGGATCTCCTCGTCGTCCACCATGTCGGCCTTGTTCAGGGCGACGACGATGTACGGAACGCCGACCTGGCGGGCCAGGAGCACGTGCTCCTTGGTCTGCGGCATCGGGCCGTCGGTGGCGGCGACCACGAGGATGGCGCCGTCCATCTGCGCGGCACCGGTGATCATGTTCTTGATGTAGTCCGCGTGACCCGGGCAGTCGACGTGGGCGTAGTGACGCGCCTCGGTCTGGTACTCGACGTGCGCGATGGAGATGGTGATACCGCGCTGGCGCTCCTCAGGAGCCTTGTCGATCTGGTCGAAGGCCGAGGCCTCGTTCAGGTCCGGGTACTTGTCGTGCAGCACCTTGGTAATGGCGGCCGTGAGGGTCGTCTTACCGTGGTCAATGTGACCGATGGTGCCGATGTTGACGTGGGGCTTAGTCCGCTCGAACTTCGCCTTCGCCACGGGGTCCTCCTGTGGAGTGGTTCTGAACGCCTTGCTTCATCGGCGCCAGGTGATCTTTGCTGGAAAGCCCGGGGCCGGGGGCAATCCCCCACGAATGCGGGTGAATGCCCCTGGCGGCTCCGGAGTCAAGCCTAAAGCGTGTGAACGCGGTGCGTTACTCGCCCTTGGCCTTCGCGATGATCTCCTCGGCGACGTTCCGCGGAACCTCGGCGTAGGAGTCGAACTGCATCGAGTAGCTTGCGCGACCCGACGTCTTGCTGCGGAGGTCGCCGACGTAGCCGAACATCTCCGACAGGGGCACGAGGCCCTTAACGACGCGGGCACCAGCCCGCTCCTCCATGGCCTGGATCTGGCCACGGCGGGAGTTGATGTCGCCGATGACCTCACCCATGTAGTCCTCGGGCGTGGTGACCTCGACGGCCATCATCGGCTCAAGGAGCACGGGCGAAGCCTTGCGCGCGGCCTCCTTGAAGGCCTGCGAACCGGCGATCTTGAAGGCCAGCTCGGAGGAGTCGACCTCGTGGTAGGCACCGTCGTGCAGGATCACGCGGACGCCGGTCATCTCGTAACCGGCGAGGATGCCGAACTGCATGGCCTCCTGCGCACCGGCGTCGACCGAAGGGATGTACTCCTTCGGGATACGACCACCGGTCACCTTGTTCACGAACTCGTACGAGGTGTCGCCACCCTCGAGCGGCTCGATGCCGATCTGCACCTTCGCGAACTGACCGGTACCACCGGTCTGCTTCTTGTGGGTGTAGTCGACGCGCTCGACGGCCTTGCGGATCGTCTCGCGGTAGGCCACCTGCGGCTTGCCGACGTTGGCCTCGACCTTGAACTCACGGCGCATACGGTCGACCAGCACCTCGAGGTGCAGCTCGCCCATACCACCGATGATGGTCTGGCCGGTCTCCTCGTCCGAGTGGACCTGGAAGGACGGGTCCTCCTCGGCCAGGCGCTGGATCGCGACGCCCAGCTTCTCCTGGTCGCCCTTCGACTTGGGCTCGATGGCGACCTGGATGACCGGCGCCGGGAAGTCCATGGACTCCAGGATGACCGGGTTCTTGTCGTCGGACAGCGTCTCACCGGTGGTGGTCTGCTTCAGGCCCATGACGGCGACGATGTCGCCGGCGCCCACCGACTCGATCTCCTCACGCTTGTTGGCGTGCATACGGTAGATCTTGCCGATGCGCTCCTTCTTGCCCTTGACGGAGTTCAGCACCGAAGAGCCGGACTCCAGGCGGCCCGAGTAAACCCGGACGAAGGTGAGCTTGCCGAGGTGCGGGTCGCTCATGATCTTGAACGCCAGCGCCGAGAGGGGCTCCTCGTCGGACGGCTTGCGCTTGACGACGACCTCGGGGTCCTTGACGTCGTGGCCCTCGATGGCCTCGATGTCAACCGGGGACGGCAGGTAGCGCACAACCGCGTCGAGCAGGGGCTGGACGCCCTTGTTCTTGAACGCGGTGCCACAGAACACCGGGGTCACGGTGGTGCCGGTGCCCTTGCCGGACGCGATGGTGATACGACGGATCGCGGCGTACAGCTGCTCCACGGTGGGCTCCACGCCCTCCAGGTACAGCTCCATGATCTCTTCGTCGTTCTCGGCCACGGCCTCGAGCAGCTTGCCGCGGTACTCCTCGGCAGCCTCGGTGTGCGTGTCCGGGATGTCGACGACGTCGTACATCTCGCCCTTGGTGGCCTCGGCGGACCAGACCAGGGCCTTCATCGTCACGAGGTCGACGACGCCCTTGAAGTCGGCCTCGGCGCCGATCGGCAGCTGCATCACGATCGGCTGAGCGCCCAGGCGGTCAGTGATCATGTCGACACAGCGGTGGAACTCGGCACCGGTCCGGTCGAGCTTGTTGACGAAGCAGATACGCGGAACGCCGTAGCGGTCCGCCTGACGCCACACCGTCTCGGACTGCGGCTCGACGCCGGCGACGCCGTCGAACACCGTCACGGCACCGTCGAGCACGCGCAGGGAGCGCTCCACCTCGACGGTGAAGTCGACGTGGCCCGGGGTGTCGATGATGTTGATGGTGTGGTCGACGTCTTCCAGCGGCCAGTGACAGGTGGTGGCAGCAGAGGTGATCGTGATGCCACGCTCCTGCTCCTGCTCCATCCAGTCCATGGTGGCAGCGCCGTCGTGGACCTCACCGATCTTGTAGGACACGCCGGTGTAGAACAGGATCCGCTCGGTGGTGGTCGTCTTGCCCGCGTCGATGTGGGCCATGATCCCGATATTGCGGACCTTGGCCAGGTCAAGTGAAGTGGTAGCCATAAGGCTTCAGTCTTCTCTCGGTCTCGATGTGGGTAGCGACTACCAGCGGTAGTGCGCGAAGGCCTTGTTGGACTCGGCCATCTTGTGGGTGTCCTCGCGCTTCTTCACGGCCGCACCGAGGCCGTTGGAGGCGTCGAGAAGCTCGTTGAGGAGACGCTCGGTCATGGTCTTCTCGCGACGGGCGCGGGAGTAACCGACCAGCCAGCGCAGCGCCAGGGTGTTGGCACGGCCGGGCTTGACCTCGACCGGGACCTGGTAGGTGGCGCCACCGACACGGCGGGACTTGACCTCGAGGGTCGGCTTGATGTTCTCGAGAGCGCGCTTCAGCGTGATGACCGGGTCGTTGCCGGTCTTCTCGCGCAGGCCCTCCATGGCGCCGTAGACGATGCGCTCGGCGGTGGAGCGCTTGCCGTTCAGCAGCACCTTGTTGATGAGCGACGTGACCAGAGGAGAACCGTAGACCGGGTCGATGATGACCGGGCGCTTCGGGGCGGGGCCCTTACGAGGCATTCTTACTTCTCCTTCTTGGCGCCGTAGCGGGAACGGGCCTGCTTGCGGTTCTTGACACCCTGGGTGTCGAGGGAGCCACGGATGATCTTGTAGCGAACACCCGGCAGGTCCTTCACACGGCCGCCGCGCACGAGCACGATGGAGTGCTCCTGCAGGTTGTGTCCCTCACCCGGAATGTAAGCGGTGACCTCGATCCCGCTGGTCAGACGCACACGCGCGACCTTACGCAGGGCCGAGTTCGGCTTCTTCGGGGTGGTCGTGAACACACGCGTGCAGACGCCACGACGCTGAGGGGAACCCTCGAGTGCGGGCGTCTTGTTCTTCTCGACCTTGTCCTGCCGGCCCTTACGGACCAGCTGCTGGATCGTAGGCACTACTTCTCCGGTTTCTGTGTGCCGATGGGTACAGCTAACCTGGAACGTCGCCGACCCACGCGGTCGGGTGTGTCGAATCCCGCAGACCTTCGCCGCAAGGCGAAAAGGGCGCAGATTACGGTGGCCGAACGCGGCTCGCAATGCGGTTTGAAGGCACGCACGAGAGCCAGGGCACACCCCAGGCACAAGGTCTGAGCGTACCTACCTCATTCGCTGTGGTCAAAACAAATGGAGCCCGGCGGCCTGGGCCTGCGCCCCATGTCAAGCCGCTGTACGCTACGTGATCTTCGAATCGACGATTCCAGGCCCGCCGGCCCTCCGCGAAACCGCCGCAAAGGCTCCAGGAACGCCTGTGAGCGCACCACGCCGAAGGGCGGCCACCCCCTTGGGGTGACCGCCCTTCAGTGCGTCAGACGCACGCCTTACTGGTTGTACGGACCGTAGTCGTAGTCCTCCAGCGGAACGGCCTGGCCGGAGCCGGTGCCGAACGGCGAGTAGTCGATGTCGTCGTAGCCGACGGCCGAGTACATCGCGGCCTTGGCCTCCTCGGTCGGCTCGACCCGGATGTTGCGGTAGCGGGACAGGCCCGTACCGGCCGGGATGAGCTTACCGATGATGACGTTCTCCTTGAGGCCGATGAGGCTGTCGGACTTGGCGTTGATCGCCGCGTCCGTCAGGACTCGGGTCGTCTCCTGGAAGGAGGCGGCCGACAGCCAGGACTCCGTCGCCAGCGAGGCCTTGGTGATACCCATCAGCTGCGGACGACCGGAGGCCGGGTGACCGCCCTCCTGGACCACACGACGGTTCTCGGTCTCGAACTTCGAGCGCTCGACCAGCTCGCCGGGCAGCAGCTCGGCGTCGCCGGACTCGATGATCGTCACGCGGCGGAGCATCTGCCGGATGATGATCTCGATGTGCTTGTCGTGGATCGACACACCCTGCGAGTTGTAGACCTTCTGGACCTCGCCGACCAGGTGGACCTGGACGGCACGCTGGCCCAGGATGCGCAGCACATCGTGCGGGTTCGTGGCACCCACGGTGAGCTGCTGGCCCACCTCGACGTGCTCGCCCTCGCTGACCAGGACCTTGGCACGCTTGGAGATCGGGTACGCCGTCTCGTCGCTGCCGTCGTCCGGGGTGACGACGATCTTCTTGGTCTTCTCGGTCTCCTCGATGCGGACGCGGCCGCTCGCCTCGGAGATCGGGGCGACACCCTTCGGGGTACGGGCCTCGAAGAGCTCGACGACACGCGGCAGACCCTGCGTGATGTCGTCACCGGCCACACCACCGGTGTGGAAGGTACGCATCGTCAGCTGGGTACCGGGCTCACCGATGGACTGGGCGGCGATGATGCCGACCGCCTCACCGATGTCGACCAGCTTGCCGGTCGCGAGAGAACGGCCGTAGCACATCGCGCAGGTGCCGACGGCGGACTCACAGGTCAGGACCGAGCGGGTCTTGACCTCCGCGACACCGTGCTTGACCAGCTCGTCGATGAGCACGTCGCCCAGGTCGGTACCGGCCGGGGCCAGCACCCTGCCGTCGACCACGATGTCCTCGGCGAGGCAGCGCGCGTACACGGACGTCTCGACGTTGTCCGCCTTGCGCAGCACGCCGTCCGCGTCGCGCTCCGCGATGTGGAGCTTGAGGCCACGCTCGGTGCCGCAGTCCTCCTCGCGGATGATGACGTCCTGCGAGACGTCCACCAGACGACGGGTGAGGTAACCCGAGTCGGCGGTACGCAGGGCGGTGTCCGCCAGACCCTTACGGGCACCGTGGGTGGCGATGAAGTACTCCAGCACCGTGAGGCCGTCCCGGTACGACGCCTTGATGGGCCGCGGGATGGTCTCGTTCTTGGCGTTGGACACCAGACCACGCATACCGGCGATCTGACGCAGCTGCATCATGTTTCCTCGCGCGCCGGACTCGATCATGATGTAGATCGAGTTGGTACGCGGGAAGTTCGCCTGCATCGCCTCGGCCACCTCGCCGGAGGCCTTGTTCCAGATGACGATCAGTTCCTGCGTGCGCTCGTCCTTGGTGACGAGACCACGCTCGAACTGCTTCTGGATCTTGAGGGCCTGCTCCTCGTAGTGCTCGAGGATCTGCGGCTTCTCCGGCGGGCCGACGATGTCGGAGAACGCGACGGTGACGCCGGAACGGGTGGCCCAGTAGAAGCCGGCCGCCTTCAGGTTGTCGAGCGTCGCCGCCACGATGACCTTCGGGTAGCGCTCGGCGAGGTCGTTGACGATCTCGGAGAGCTGCTTCTTGCCGACCTGGTAGTCGACGAACGGGTAGTCCTCGGGCAGCAGCTCGTTGAAGAGCGCACGGCCCAGGGTGGTCTTCAGGGTGAAGCTGTCGCCCTGCTGCCACTCCGGCTCGCCCTCCTCGCGGGCCGGCGGGGTCCAGCCGCGCGGCGGGATGGTGCCCACCGGGAAGCGGATGTCGACGTGCGACTGGATCGACAGCTCGCCCGCGTCGAACGCCATGATCGCCTCAGCGACCGAGGAGAAGGCCCGGCCTTCGCCCTTGACCACGCGGGCGTCGGAGTCCGTGGTGAGGAAGTACAGGCCCAGCACCATGTCCTGGGTCGGCATCGTCACCGGACGGCCGTCAGCCGGCTTGAGGATGTTGTTCGAGGACAGCATCAGGATGCGGGCCTCGGCCTGCGCCTCCGCGGACAGCGGCAGGTGCACGGCCATCTGGTCACCGTCGAAGTCCGCGTTGAACGCGGTGCAGACGAGCGGGTGGATCTGGATGGCCTTGCCCTCGACCAGCTGCGGCTCGAAGGCCTGGATGCCGAGGCGGTGCAGGGTGGGAGCACGGTTCAGCAGCACCGGGTGCTCGGCGATGACCTCTTCGAGGACGTCGTACACGACGGTGCGGCCGCGCTCCACCATGCGCTTGGCGGACTTGATGTTCTGCGCGTGGTTCAGATCGACCAGGCGCTTCATCACGAACGGCTTGAACAGCTCCAGCGCCATGGCCTTCGGCAGACCGCACTGGTGCAGCTTCAGCTGCGGGCCGACGACGATGACGGAACGCGCCGAGTAGTCGACTCGCTTACCGAGCAGGTTCTGACGGAAGCGACCCTGCTTGCCCTTGAGCATGTCGGACAGCGACTTCAGCGGACGGTTGCCGGGGCCCGTGACCGGGCGACCACGACGGCCGTTGTCGAAGAGCGCGTCGACGGCCTCCTGGAGCATGCGCTTCTCGTTGTTCACGATGATCTCGGGCGCACCGAGGTCGAGAAGGCGCTTCAGGCGGTTGTTGCGGTTGATGACACGGCGGTACAGGTCGTTCAGGTCGGAGGTCGCGAAGCGGCCACCGTCCAGCTGCACCATCGGACGCAGGTCCGGCGGGATGACCGGGACGCAGTCCAGGACCATGCCCTTGGGGCTGTTGGACGTCTGCAGGAACGCGGAGACGACCTTCAGGCGCTTGAGGGCACGGGTCTTCTTCTGGCCCTTGCCGGTGCGGATGATCTCGCGGAGCCGCTCGGCCTCCTCCTCCAGGTCGAAGGACTCCAGGCGCTTCTGCAGCGCCGCGGCACCCATCGAGCCGTCGAAGTACGTGCCGAAGCGGTCACGCAGCTCGCGGTAGAGCAGCTCGTCGCCCTCCAGGTCCTGGACCTTGAGGTTCTTGAACCGGTTCCACACCTCGTCGAGGCGGTCGATCTCGCGCTGCGCGCGGTCGCGCAGCTGCTTCATCTCGCGCTCGGCACCCTCGCGCACCTTGCGGCGCACATCGGCCTTGGCACCCTCGGCCTCCAGCTCGGCCAGGTCGGCCTCGAGCTTCTTGGCGCGGGCCTCCAGGTCGGCGTCGCGGCGGTTCTCGATCTGCTGGCGCTCGACCGAGACATGCGCCTCCAGGGAGGGCAGGTCGCGGGTACGGCGCTCCTCGTCGACGTACGTGATCATGTACGCCGCGAAGTAGATGACCTTCTCCAGGTCCTTCGGGGCCAGGTCGAGCAGGTAGCCCAGGCGCGACGGGACGCCCTTGAAGTACCAGATGTGCGTGACGGGCGCGGCCAGCTCGATGTGGCCCATCCGCTCACGGCGCACCTTGGCGCGCGTGACCTCGACGCCACAGCGCTCGCAGATGATGCCCTTGAAGCGGACGCGCTTGTACTTGCCGCAGTAGCACTCCCAGTCCCGGGTCGGACCGAAGATCTTCTCGCAGAAGAGTCCGTCCTTTTCGGGCTTCAGGGTGCGGTAGTTGATCGTCTCGGGCTTCTTGACCTCGCCGTGGCTCCACTGCCGAATGTCGTCAGCGGTGGCCAGGCCGATCCGGAGCTCGTCGAAGAAGTTGACGTCGAGCACTATGCGTCAATCCCTCTCAGGGTCGTAAGTCTGTGGTCTGAAACGGGGGCCTGGGGGTCGGCGGGCCTCCTGGTCAGGAGGCCCGCCCGACTCCCGTCAGACCTCTTCGACGCTGCTCGGCTCGCGCCGGGACAGGTCGATGCCGAGCTCCTCCGCAGCGCGGAAGACGTCCTCGTCGGTGTCACGCATCTCGATGGACATACCGTCGCTGGACAGCACCTCCACGTTCAGGCAGAGCGACTGCATCTCCTTGATGAGCACCTTGAAGGACTCGGGGATGCCGGGCTCGGGGATGTTCTCGCCCTTGACGATCGCCTCGTAGACCTTCACGCGGCCGGTGACGTCGTCGGACTTGATGGTCAGCAGCTCCTGGAGGGCGTACGCGGCGCCGTAGGCCTCGAGGGCCCACACCTCCATCTCACCGAAGCGCTGGCCACCGAACTGCGCCTTACCACCCAGCGGCTGCTGGGTGATCATCGAGTACGGACCGGTCGAGCGGGCGTGCAGCTTGTCGTCGACCAGGTGGTGCAGCTTCAGGATGTACATGTAGCCGACCGAGATCGGGTCGGGGAACGGCTCACCGCTACGACCGTCGAACAACCGGGCCTTGCCGGACGGCAGGACCATACGGTCGCCGTCGCGGTTCGGCAGGGTGTTGGCCAGCAGGCCGGTGACCTCGTCCTCGCGGGCACCGTCGAAGACCGGGGTGGCGACGTTGGTGCGCGGGGCGACCTGGTCGGCACCGATGGTCTGCAGGCGCTGCGCCCACTCGTCGGCGAGGCCGGAGACGTCCCAGCCCTGGCTGGCGAGCCAGCCGAGGTGGATCTCCAGGACCTGTCCCGGGTTCATTCGGGACGGTACGCCGAGCGGGTTGAGGATGATGTCGACCGGGGTGCCGTCCTCCAGGAACGGCATGTCCTCGATCGGCAGGATCTTCGAGATGACACCCTTGTTGCCGTGACGGCCGGCGAGCTTGTCACCGTCGGTGATCTTGCGCTTCTGCGCGACGTAGACGCGGACCAGCTGGTTCACGCCCGGCGGCAGCTCGTCGCCCTCCTCGCGGTCGAAGACGCGCACGCCGATGACCTTGCCGGTCTCGCCGTGCGGCACCTTCAGCGAGGTGTCACGGACCTCACGGGCCTTCTCACCGAAGATCGCGCGCAGCAGGCGCTCCTCGGGGGTCAGCTCGGTCTCGCCCTTCGGGGTGACCTTGCCGACGAGGATGTCGCCGGCGATGACCTCGGCACCGATGCGGATGATGCCGCGCTCGTCGAGGTCGGCGAGGACCTCCTCCGAGACGTTCGGGATGTCCCGGGTGATCTCCTCCGGGCCGAGCTTGGTGTCACGGGCGTCGACCTCGTGCTCCTCGATGTGGATCGAGGAGAGGACGTCGTCCTGCACGAGGCGCTGCGACAGGATGATCGCGTCCTCGTAGTTGTGACCCTCCCACGGCATGAACGCCACGAGCAGGTTCTTGCCGAGGGCCATCTCGCCGTTCTCGGTGGCCGGGCCGTCGGCGAGGACCTGGCCCTCGACCACGCGGTCGCCCTCGTTGACGACGACCTTCTGGTTGACCGAGGTGCCCTGGTTGGACCGGGAGAACTTGGCCAGACGGTACGTGATGTACGTGCCGTCGTCGTTGGCGGTGGTGATGTAGTCCGCGGAGACCTCCTGGACCACACCGTCCTTCTCGGCCTTGACCACGTCGCCGGCGTCGACCGCGGAGCGGTACTCCATGCCGGTGCCGACGAGCGGGGCCTCGGACTTGATCAGCGGCACGGCCTGGCGCATCATGTTCGCGCCCATGAGGGCACGGTTGGCGTCGTCGTGCTCCAGGAACGGGATCATCGCGGTCGCGACCGACACCATCTGGCGCGGCGACACGTCCATGTAGTCGACCTCGTCACCCGAGACATAGTCGACCTCGCCGCCACGGCGGCGCACCAGGACGCGGTCGGCGAACCGCAGATCCTCGGTGAGCGGCGCGTTGGCCTGCGCGATGACGAAGCGGTCTTCCTCGTCGGCGGTCAGGTAGTCGACCTCGTCGGTGACCTGGCCGTCGACCACCTTGCGGTACGGGGTCTCGACGAAACCGAACGCGTTGACCCGGCCGTAGGAGGCGAGCGAGCCGATCAGACCGATGTTCGGGCCTTCCGGCGTCTCGATCGGGCACATGCGGCCGTAGTGCGAGGGGTGCACGTCACGGACCTCGAAGCCGGCCCGCTCACGGGAGAGACCACCCGGGCCGAGGGCGTTCAGACGACGCTTGTGCGTCAGCCCCGACAGCGGGTTGTTCTGGTCCATGAACTGGGACAGCTGCGACGTACCGAAGAACTCCTTGATCGACGCCACGACCGGGCGGATGTTGATCAGGGTCTGCGGCGTGATCGCCTCGACGTCCTGCGTGGTCATGCGCTCGCGCACGACACGCTCCATACGGGCGAGACCCGTACGGACCTGATTCTGGATCAGCTCGCCGACGCTGCGGATACGGCGGTTGCCGAAGTGGTCGATGTCGTCGGTCTCGACCATGATCGTGCGACCGGACTCGACGACCGTCTCGGTCTCACCGGCGTGCAGCTTCACCAGGTACTTGATGGTGGCGATGACGTCGTCGGTGGTGAGGACGCCGGCGTCCAGCGGCTCGTCCGCGCCGAGCTTCTTGTTCACCTTGTAGCGGCCGACCTTGGCGAGGTCGTAGCGCTTCGGGTTGAAGTAGAGGTTCTCCAGCAGCGTCTGCGCGGCCTCACGCGTGGGGGGCTCGCCCGGACGCAGCTTGCGGTAGATGTCGAGCAGCGCGTCGTCCTGGCCCTGGGTGTGGTCCTTCTCCAGGGTGGCGCGCATGGACTCGTACTCGCCGAACTCCTCGAGGATCTGCTCGGTCGTCCAGCCGAGCGCCTTCAGCAGCACGGTGACCGACTGCTTGCGCTTGCGGTCGATACGCACACCGACCATGTCGCGCTTGTCGATCTCCATCTCCAGCCAGGCACCCCGGGACGGGATGATCTTGGCGGAGAAGATGTCCTTGTCGGACGTCTTGTCGATGGTGGAGTCGAAGTAGACACCGGGGGAGCGAACCAGCTGGGACACCACGACACGCTCGGTGCCGTTGATGACGAAGGTGCCCTTGTTCGTCATGAGCGGGAAGTCGCCCATGAAGACGGTCTGGGACTTGATCTCACCGGTCTCGTTGTTGGTGAACTCGGCAGTGACGAAGAGCGGGGCGGCGTACGTGAAGTCGCGCTCCTTGCACTCGTCGATGGAGTTCTTCGGCGGCTCGAAGCGGTGGTCCCGGAACGTCAGGGACATCGACCCGGAGAAGTCCTCGATCGGGGAGATCTCCTCGAAGATCTCCTCCAGACCGGACTTGGTGGGGACGTCCTGACCGTTCTCCAGAGCCTCCTCGACCCGACTCTGCCAGGCGGTGTTGCCGAGCAGCCAGTCGAAGCTCTCGGTCTGCAGCGCGAGCAGGTTCGGAACCTCGAGAGGCTCCTTGATCTTTGCAAAGGAGATGCGCAGCGGGGCGGTGCTGGCGCCGTTGTTCGTATTCGCGGTCGAGGCATTGCGCGAGGCGGCCAAGAGGGGGTCCTTCCGAGGGCTCGGACTCACTACGCGCGTGCCGGCCCCTCCCCCGTACACAGGGACAGAAACCCCAGGTCAAGGGGCTTTTGTCATCCGTGCTTGAGTGAGGGCAGACCCCTGGTGACGGGCAGGGGACAGCTAACAGGCAGCGCAAAGGGTCAGTGTAGCCACTTGGCACACTGATGTCCAGTGCGGGTTTGTCGAGACCCTCGCTGTGCTCACCGCTCTTGTCAACGCCCTCGGCATGCCTGCCCTCAACGCACGTTGATACTGCCCTCTTCGCCGTCGATCCATGCCTCGGATTCGGATCCTTGTGACGACGCGTCCTGAGAATTGCGCGCTGCGTGCGGTTCGTCAAGGCCCCCCAGCCCAAAGCAGACCGTCCGGAGACACGACGAAGATCACCATACCCCTCGCCGAGACGAGTGCAAGGTAACCGTGGTCGAGCCCGCCGGAGACGACGAAGAGCGACCACCCGGATGGATGATCGCTCTTCGCTGCGTTCGCGTTACAGCCCTACGAGGCACTTTTCATGGCGCCCCAAGGCCGCTGTTCGGCGCGCGTTCGAGTCCGTGCGGACCCGGAAGGTCTTACTTGACCTCGACGGAGGCACCGGCGCCCTTGAGGGCCTCGGCAGCCTTGTCAGCGGCCTCCTTGTTGACCTTCTCGAGGACCGGCTTCGGGGTGCCGTCGACGAGGTCCTTGGCCTCCTTCAGACCCAGCGAGGTCAGCTCACGCACGACCTTGATGACCTGGATCTTCTTCTCGCCGGCGCCGGTGAGGATGACGTCGAACTCGTCCTTCTCCTCCTCGGCCTCGGCGGCGGCGCCACCAGCGGCACCACCGGCGACGACGACCGGCGCGGCAGCGGCGGCGGTGACGTCGAACTTCTCCTCGAAGGCCTTCACGAACTCGGAGAGCTCGATGAGGGTCATGCCCTCGAACTGCTCGAGCAGCTCGTCCTGGGTGAGCTTCGCCATGATGGCGGTCCTTCCACTCAAATCGGCAGGTGCCGGATGTACTGGATAAGGCGGGCGTACGTTGGCCCGCTGCGACCCGCGGCTTCGCTACGGGTCAGAAAGCGAGCCGAATTACTCGGCACCGCCCTGCTCGGCCTGCTTGGCGCGCAGCGCGTCCACGGTGCGGACGAGCTTCGACGGCAGCGCCTGGAAGACGGAGGCAGCCTGGGACTGCTTCGCCTTGAAGGCACCGGCCAGCTTGCTGAGCAGAACCTCGCGGGACTCGAGGTCCGCAAGCTTCTTGATCTCGTCGGCGGACAGCGCCTTGCCGTCAAGGACACCGCCCTTGATGACGAGATTCGGGTTGTCCTTGGCGAAGTCACGGAGACCCTTCGCCGACTCCACCGGGTCACCGGTGACGAAGGCGACGGCCGTCGGACCAGCGAAGAGCTGGTCGTCCAGCGTGATCCCGGCCTCGTTGGCCGCAATCTTGGTCAGCGTGTTCTTCACCACGGCGTACTGGGCGTTCTCACCGAGAGAACGGCGCAGCGTCTTGAGCTGCGCCACGGTAAGACCGCGGTACTCGGTCAGCACGGCGGCGTTCGAGTTGCGGAACTTGTCCGTCAGCTCGGCAACCGCGGCAGCCTTGTCGGGCCTCGCCATAGAGCCTCGGCCTCCTTCCGGGTGATTCGGACCGCGCGGACCCGAAGGAGGACTGGGGAAAACGAAACGCCCCGGCGCAGGCGCACGGGGCGGACTCGACCGGCCGCACACGCGCTCGGCGCGCGTACTCCGGGAGTTCTTCCACTGACACCTGCGCGGGTCGCCCACTTTTCAGCGGATCCTTCGGCCACCGCGCCCTCGTTCAGAGCGCACGGCAACGACCAGCGGTCTTTGGCTTCTGCAAGAGAGTACGGGACCGGGGCGCCGCCGAGCAAATCGGGCTCTACGGCGCCCCGGTCCCGCTACGTCACCGGGCTCAGGAGCTGGTGCCGGAGCCACCCGCCACGCTGCCGGTGCCGGTGCCAGTGCCGCCGGACATGCCGCCCGTCATGCCACCGGTCATGCCGCCGGACTTCAGCAGGTTCGCGAAGTCGGTGGTGTCGCCGGCCGGGGGTGCCTCGGCGGAGACCTTCACGCCGTAGTCGCTGTAGTAGGCCGTGCTGGTCATCTTGCCGTTCGCCGTGTCGGCCTGCTCGGACTTCTTCACCAGCAGGTTCTGGTCGTTGATCCACAGGTCGATGGTGTCGGTGGTGACGCCCGCCTGGTCGAGCTGCTTCTTCAGGGCCGCCAGCTGGTCCGCGTTGAGGTTGCCGTTCTTGCCGGCGAGGTCGGCGACGTTCACCGTGCCCGCGTAGTGCGTGGTGTGGACGCCGGAGACCGTCTCCTCGCCGACCTTCTTCACGTCACCGGAGGCCTGGAGCATCTTCACGGACTGGTCCGGCGTGGAGTTCTGCAGCTGGCCCTTCAGGTACGAGCCGGAGGCGCCGCCGAGCTTGGCCAGCTCGTCGTACGAGTACTTGATCCAGTGCTTGCCGCCCGTGTGCTGGGCGTAGGTGTCGCTCATGTGCGCGTAGTAGGCGTCCGGCAGATAGCGGGCCTCCATCGACTGTGTGCCAGCCTGGCGCATCATGTCGGCCATCTTGCCGCCGGTGTAGGTGATGGTGAGGTTGCCCTTGAGGCCGTCGCCCCAGGTGAGCGCGCCGTTCGCCGTCATCGTCATCAGGTTGCCGATGGACGTGGTGGAGCGCACCTTGGCCGAGTCCGCCTTGTCGGTGGACTGCTCGGCGGAGCGCAGCGCGGCGATGGGGCTGACGTGGATCGCGGCGCCGCCGGCCGCCTTGCCGCCCTTCCCGGAGTCAGAGGAGCCGCAAGCGGCCACCCCGGTCAGCGCGGCGACCACCGCCACGGAGAGGGCCATCCGGCGTGCCGTCGTGCTCTTCATCGTGTCCTACCCCCATGCAAGTCGTGTGCCCGCACCGTGGCCCGGGCCACTGACAGTCGTGCGACAGCTCGTGCAAAGAAAGCTCGTACAAAGAAAGGACGGGCCCTGCACCTGGAAGGTTGCAGGGCCCGTCCTTTGCTTACGCGTACCTGACGCGGCTACCGGGTGAGCGGGAGGCTCAGACGGCGGCCGGGTCCTCCTCGACGAGGAGGTTGCGGGTGCGGTTCGGGTCGACCGGAATGCCGGGGCCCATCGTGGTGGTGATGGCGGCCTTCTTGATGTAGCGGCCCTTGGCGGCGGACGGCTTCAGACGGAGGATCTCCTCCAGCGCGGCGCCGTAGTTCTCCACCAGCTTGGCGTCGTCGAAGGACGCCTTGCCGATGATGAAGTGCAGGTTCGAGTGCTTGTCGACGCGGAACTCGATCTTGCCGCCCTTGATCTCCGTGACGGCCTTGGCCGTGTCGGGGGTCACGGTGCCGGTCTTCGGGTTCGGCATCAGACCACGGGGGCCGAGGACGCGGCCGAGGCGGCCGACCTTGCCCATGAGGTCCGGGGTGGCGACGACGGCGTCGAAGTCCAGACGGCCCTTCGCCACCTCGTCGATCAGCTCGTCGGCGCCGACGATGTCGGCGCCCGCGGCACGCGCGGCCTCGGCACGGTCACCGGTCGCGAAGACCAGGACCCGGGCGGTCTTACCGGTGCCGTGCGGGAGGTTCACGGTGCCACGGACCATCTGGTCGGCCTTGCGCGGGTCGACACCCAGACGGAAGGCGACCTCGACGGTGCCGTCGAACTTGGTCGTGGAGGTCTCCTTGGCGAGACGGACGGCCTCGAGCGGGGCGTACAGCTTCTCCCGGTCGACCTTGGCGTCCGCAGCGCGGAGAGCCTTGCTGCGCTTGCTCACAACTTGCTCCTGTGTGTTCTGAAAGGAGTCGTGGTCTCTGGGCCGAGCAGGCCCTGCCACGTGCGACCGGCTACGGCCGCATTACTGCTGGGGGTGGGTTCAGCCCTCGACCGTGACGCCCATGGAGCGCGCGGTGCCGGCGATGATCTTCGCGGCCGCGTCCAGGTCGTTCGCGTTGAGGTCGGGCATCTTGGTCTGGGCGATCTCGCGGACCTGCGCCTCGGTGATCTTGGCGACCTTGGTCTTGTGCGGCTCGCCGGAGCCCTTCTCGATGCCCGCGGCCTTGAGGATCATCTTCGCGGCCGGCGGCGTCTTGGTGACGAAGGTGAAGGAGCGGTCCTCGTAGACCGTGATCTCCACCGGGATGACCCAGCCGCGCTGCGACTCGGTCGCGGCGTTGTAGGCCTTGCAGAACTCCATGATGTTGACACCGTGCTGACCCAGCGCGGGGCCGACCGGCGGGGCCGGGTTGGCGGCACCGGCCTGGATCTGGAGCTTGATGAGCCCCGTGACCTTCTTCTTCTTGGGAGGCATAGCTCTCCGGGTCCTTTCATTCGGGTCCATGCCCACGAGAGGATCGCGATCCTGACGCAGGCATACCGCACAACGATAACGGGTATGGATGCGCGGCCAAAAACCGAGCAGGTCAGACAAGCGGTGACAGCTCGTCTGACCTGGCCGGTGGCTTTATCGCCGAAGGTGTCAGTTCTTCTGGATCTGGTCGAAGGACAGCTCGACCGGCGTCTCGCGGCCGAAGATCTCCACCAGGCCCTTGACCTTCTTCGAGTCGGGGTTGATCTCGTTGATGGTCGCCTGCAGCGTGGCGAACGGGCCGTCGGTGACGGTGACCGAGTCGCCGACCTCGAAGTCCAGCACCTGGACCTCGACCTTGCGCTGCGGGGCGGGCTTGCCCTCGGCCTCGGCGGCCTCGCGGGCGGCCTTCTCCTCGGCCTCCGGGGCGAGCATCTTGACGATCTCGTCCAGGGTCAGCGGGTACGGGTCGTAGGCGTTGCCGACGAAGCCGGTGACACCCGGGGTGTTGCGGACGACGCCCCAGGACTCGTTGGTCAGGTCCATGCGGACCAGGACGTAACCCGGCAGCTTGTTCTGCTTGATCGTCTTGCGGTCGCCGTTCTTGATCTGGACGACCTCTTCCTGCGGCACCTCGGCCTGGAAGATGTAGTCCTCGACGTTCAGCGAGACGGCGCGCTGCTCCAGGTTGGTCTTCACGCGGTTCTCGTAACCGGCGTAGGTGTGGATGACATACCACTCGCCGGGCAGAGTGCGCAGTTCCTCGCGCAGGGCCGCGACGGGGTCGACGGGCTCGGCCGGCTCCTCCTCGGCAGCCTCGGCGGCAGGCTCTTCGGCCTCGTCCTCGGCGGCCTCCTCGGCCTCGGCGGCCTCGTCCTCGTTCTCGACGTTCAGGGCAGCCTCTTCGGCCGGCTCCCCCGCCTCGGCCTCGGCAGCCTCGAACTCGTCCTGCTCGTCCGCGCCCTCGACGATGTCGAGCTCGTCGCCCACCATCTCGGCAGCGGTTCCGCGAGACTCGATGGCGTCGTCGTTCAGGTTCGGGTCAGACACGATGGCTGCTTCTTCCTGGATACATAGGGGTGGAACATGCGAAAACGGGCGCCGGTGCCACGGCGCCCTTCGCTCTTGGCTCAGCCGAAGACGTACTTGGCCGCGTGGTTGAGCCCATAGTCAATCACGGTCACCAGCGCGATCATGATGGCGACGAAGAAGATCACCACGGTGGTGTACGACGTCAGCTGGTTGCGCGTCGGCCAGACGACCTTGCGGAGCTCCGCGATGATCTGACGGTAGAAGGTGGCAAGGCGCTTCAGCGGGCCCTTCTTGGCGCGCTTACCACCCTTGCGGGCCTTCTTCTTCGACTCGAGCGCCTCGTCCTGGGCATCAGGCGTGTCGATGGAGCCCACGGCGTCCGTCATTCTGCCTCACCTGATTCCGGGTCGTGGCCGTGCCGCGCCCGGTCTGAGCCGCACGGCGGTGCAATCGCTGTACGTACATGCGCACACATCCTGGCGGTGTGTGTAGCAGGGCCGGAGGGACTTGAACCCCCAACCGCCGGTTTTGGAGACCGGTGCTCTACCAATTGAGCTACGACCCTCTGTGTGCCCCCCAACGTACCGCATCCGGCCGGGTGCGCGGTGTGCACCGGTTTCGGCGGTGGCTGCTGAAGGCCAACGAGGTGAGAGTGTACGTGGTCCGGGGCCCGGCGTCGAACAGAAAGTGCCCGTCCGGGGCCACATGACCAAAGATCGTCCTGGCCGGAGCCCGGATTCGGATCCGTGTTCATGCCTAGACCCCTGGCTGTTCAGTCCGTGAAACCCGTGTGCCGGGGACGTTTACGGTCTGGAACGATGGGCTCCATGAGCGCTGCAACCCCTCCCACCGAGCGCCGGGTCTCCGCCCGAGTCGGCGCGATCTCCGAATCCGCCACCCTCGCCGTGGACGCCAAGGCCAAGGCCCTGAAGGCCGCCGGGCGTCCGGTGATCGGCTTCGGCGCCGGCGAGCCCGACTTCCCGACTCCGGACTACATCGTCGAGGCGGCCGTAGAGGCCTGCAAGAACCCCAAGTACCACCGCTACACCCCGGCCGGCGGCCTGCCCGAGCTGAAGGCCGCGATCGCCGCGAAGACGCTGCGTGACTCCGGCTGGGAGCCCGACGTCTCGCAGATCCTCGTCACCAACGGCGGCAAGCAGGCCATCTACGAGGCGTTCGCCGCCGTCCTCGACCCGGGCGACGAGGTCATCGTCCCGGCGCCGTACTGGACGACGTACCCGGAGTCGATCCGGCTCGCGGGCGGTGTCCCGGTGGAGGTGGTGGCCGACGAGACGACCGGCTACCGCGTCACGGTCGAGCAGCTGGAGGCGGCACGCACGGAGAAGACGAAGGTCGTGCTCTTCGTCTCCCCGTCCAACCCGACCGGCGCGGTCTACTCCGAGGCCGAGACCGAGGCGATCGGCCGCTGGGCCCTGGAGCACGGCCTGTGGGTGCTCACCGACGAGATCTACGAGCACCTGGTCTACGGCGACGCCGCCGCGGTGTCCCTGCCGGCGCTCTTCCCCGAGCTGCGCGACAAGTGCATCGTGGTCAACGGCGTGGCGAAGACGTACGCCATGACCGGCTGGCGCGTGGGCTGGGTCATCGGTCCGAAGGATGTCGTCAAGGCCGCCACCAACCTGCAGTCGCACGCCACCTCGAACGTCTCCAACGTGGCCCAGGTGGCCGCCCTGGCCGCCGTCTCCGGTGACCTTGAGGCCGTGGCGAAGATGCGCGAGGCCTTCGACCGCCGCCGCAAGACCATGGTGCGGATGCTCAACGAGATCGACGGCGTGCTCTGCCCGGAGCCCGAGGGCGCGTTCTACGCCTACCCGTCGGTCAAGGCCCTGCTCGGCAAGGAGATCCGCGGCAAGCGCCCGCAGGACACGGTCGAGCTGGCCGCGCTGATCCTGGAGGAGGCCGAGGTCGCGGTCGTCCCGGGCGAGGCCTTCGGCACGCCGGGCTATCTGCGGCTGTCGTACGCGCTCGGTGACGAGGACCTCGTCGAGGGCGTGAGCCGCATGCAGAAGCTGCTGGCGGAGGCGCGGGACTAGTTCCCGTTTTTGCGCTCCACGCGCGCGTGCGGGCCGTTTCCCCTGGGGGAGGCGGCCCGCTTCTGTGTGCGAGCAAGACCACGTACGGGGAAACGGCTACCGGTGTGACAGGTGTGTACGGCAGGATCCTGGGATGGAGCGTGTACGTGACCTCGCTGAGCTGCCGAAAGCCCATCTGCACCTGCACTTCACCGGTTCGATGCGGCCGGGGACCGTCCTGGAACTGGCCGACAAGTACGGCGTACGACTGCCCGAGGCCCTGACGGAAGCACTGACCAGCGGCGAACCGCCCAAGCTGCGGGCCACGGACGAACGGGGCTGGTTCCGTTTCCAGCGGCTGTACGACGCGGCGCGCTCCTGTCTGCGCGAACCGGAGGACATCCAGCGCCTGGTCCGGGAAGCCGCCGAGGAGGACCTGAAGGACGGCTCGGGCTGGCTGGAGATCCAGGTGGACCCGACGTCGTACGCGCCCCGGCTGGGCGGGCTGATCCCGGCGCTGGAGATCATCCTGGACGCGGTGGACACCGCCTCCCGGGAGACGGGTCTCGGCATGCGTGCGCTGGTCGCCGCCAACCGTATGAAGCACCCGCTGGACGCCCGCACACTGGCCCGCCTTGCGGTGCGGTACGCGGACCGGGGCGTGGTCGGTTTCGGGCTCTCCAACGACGAGCGGCGGGGCATGGCGCGGGACTTCGACCGGGCCTTCCACATCGCGCGCGAGGGCGGTCTGCTGTCGGCTCCGCACGGCGGCGAGCTGACCGGCCCGGCCTCGGTGCGCGACTGCCTGGACGACCTGCACGCCTCGCGGATCGGGCACGGGGTGCGCGCGGCGGAGGACCCGCGGCTGCTGAAGCGGCTGGCCGACCGGGGCGTGACCTGCGAGGTGTGCCCGGCGTCGAACGTGGCGCTCGGCGTGTACGAGAAGCCCGAGGACGTGCCGCTGCGGACCCTCTTCGAGGCCGGCGTCCCGATGGCCCTCGGCGCCGACGATCCGCTGCTGTTCGGCTCCCGGCTGGCGGCACAGTACGAGATCGCCCGGCACGCCCACGGCTTCTCGGACGCCGAACTCGCCGAACTGGCCCGCCAGTCGGTGCGGGCCTCGGCTGCCCCGGAGGACGTCAGGGCGCGCCTTCTGGCCGGCGTCGACGACTGGCTGGCGCGCCCGGCCGTCTGAGGTGGGCCCAGGACGGACAGGCCTGGAAGCCGATCAGCACCTCGGGACTGGGCGGGGTTCGGGACTGTGCGGGGTGCTGGCGGGACCGTCCGCGAGGGCCCGGACACGGTCCAGAGGCCCCGGACGCGGTCCGTGAGGAGGAGACGACCCCTTGACGACCCCTTTCTGCCGGAGCCCCAGCCCGCGCGCGGGCGCAGGACATGGCCGCGCCGGACTTGGCCGCGTCGGACATGGCCGCGTCGGACATGGCCGCGTCGGACATGGCCGCGTCGGACTTCGCCGTGTCGGTGGAGACGTCTCCGGTCAGGACGCCGTACTCGGCGGGGTCGCGCAGCGAGGTCTGGCGCAGCGGCTGCCGGGGCTGGACGGCGCGGTGCTCGTAGAGGCCGGAGGCTTTGGGCTCTGAGGTGCCGGGCCGGATGTACCGAGCCGGGACGCCCCCAGTCCGGATGTGCTTGTCATGCCCTCGGCGTGATGCTCACGCGGAGCCCGGTGCGACGGAGATTCCGCCCAGCAGCGTCTTCGCGAGCCGCGCGGCGAATGCGTCGAGCGGTGGCCGCTCCCCCGCGTCGGTCGCGTCGTAGGCGAACGCGCGCTGCGCACAGGCGCCCAGCAGCAGCGAGGCGGCCGCGAGGGTGTCGGCGTCGGCGTGGACGCGGCCGAGGGCCTGTTCGGCGCGGAGGTAGGTGTCCAGGTCCTGGATGGGCCGGTGCGGGCCCGCGCCGAGCTTGCGCAGCGCGTCGAAGTGGCGCTGCTTGAGCTGGGTCTCGGCGTACAGGGAGGCGGCGATCGGGAAGCTCTGCTCGTAGAAGAGGGCGGCCTCGCGGGCGATCTCGGTGAGGTTGCCTTCCAGGGTGCCCTGTCCGGGTTCGGCGGCGAGGCTGTTGAGGAGCGGGGTGAGCCGGGGCAGCCGCTCGCGGAGCACGCGCACGAACAGCTCTTCCTTGCTGTCGAAGTACTTGTAGAGGGCCGCTTCGGAGCAGCCGGCCGCGCGGGCGATCTCCTTGGTGGTGGCGCGGGCGAGTCCCACCGTGAGCATCAGCTCGTGGGCGGCGTCGAGGATGCGGACACGCGCCGGCTTCGGCTCCATGGGGGTTTCCAATCGGGCTTGACGGGTGGGTGAGTGCTTACCCACTCTAGAGGGAGCAGGGGTGAGTGAATACTCACCCACCCATCCCGAGTACGGGAGCACTCATGAACCTCACCGTTTTCGGCGCCACCGGCGGCATCGGCCGGGAGATCGTGCGTCAGGCGCTCGGCGCCGGGCACCGGGTGACCGCCGTGGTCCGCGATCCCGCGCGGCTCGACGTCACCGGGGACGCGCTGGAGGTGTTCCGCGCCGACCTGACCGACCCCGAGGAGCTGCGCGCCGCCGTCCGGGGCCAGGACGCGGTCCTCTCCGGCCTGGGCGCGCGCAGCCGCAAGGACGCCGGGGTCACCACCCGGCTGACCCGCACGGTCCTGCGCGCCATGGAGGCGGAGGGGGTACGCCGACTGCTCGTGGTCAGCGCCGCTCCCGTCGGTCCCGCTCCCGAGGGCGACGGCCCCCTGGACCGGGCCATGCGCGGCGTGGTGTCGGCCGTCCTGAAGGACGTCTACACCGACCTGCGCGGGACAGAGGCCGAGCTGGCCCGCAGCAGCACCGACTGGACGTCCGTACGGCCACCGCGCCTGCAGAACAAACCGCTCACCGGCCGCTACCGCACCGTCGTCGGCGGCTTCCCGCGCAAGGGCCGCTTCATCGCACGCGCGGATGTCGCGCACGCGATGCTGGCGATGATCGACGACGAGGGGACGGTGAAGCAGGGGGTGGGCGTGGCCTATTAGCCCACGGCCACCAGGGCGCTACAGGCTCACGCCGACGGTCACCGGTTCGTTGACCAGGGTGACCCCGAAGGCCTCGCGGACCCCGGCGACCACCTCGCGGGCCAGCGCCAGCAGGTCCTCGGTGGTGGCGTCGCCCCGGTTGGTGAGGGCGAGGGTGTGCTTGGTGGAGATGCGGGCGGGCCCGCTGCCGTAGCCCTTGGTGAAGCCCGCCTTGTCGATCAGCCAGGCCGCGGAGGTCTTCGTACGGCCCTCCCCCGCCCGGTAGGCGGGCGGCTCGACGCCGTCGCCCAGCCGCTCACGCACGCGCGCGTGGAACGCGTCGAACTGCTCGTCGGTGAGGATCGGGTTGGTGAAGAAGGACCCGGCGGACCAGGTGTCGTGGTCCTCGGCGTCGAGGACCATGCCTTTCCCGGCCCGCAGCTTCAGCACGGTCGCGCGGGCGTCGGCCAGCGGCACCCGGTCGCCCGGCTCGACGCCGAGCGCGCGGGCCGCCTCGGCGTACTTGACGGGCGCGGACAGCCCGCCCGCGTCCTCCAGCTCGAAGCGGACACGCAGCACGACATAGCGCTCCGGGTCCGCCTTGAAGCGGCTGTGACGGTACGAGAAGGCGCACTCCTCGTTCGTCAGCGCGACGGTCTCGCCGGCGCGCCGGTCGTAGGCGACGACCTCGGTGAGAGTGGCGGAGACCTCCTGGCCGTAGGCACCCACGTTCTGGATCGGGGTGGCGCCCGCGGACCCGGGGATGCCGGCCAGGCACTCGATCCCGGCGAGCCCGGCCTCGACCGTGCGGGCGACGGCGTCCGTCCACACCTCGCCGGCCGCCAGCTCCAGCGTCGTGCCCCGCAGTTCGACACCGCGCGTGGCGATGCGTACGGCGGTGCCGTCGAAGCCCTTGTCGCCGATGACCAGGTTCGATCCGCCGCCGATGACCAGCAGCGGCGTCCCGCTGTCGTCGGCCTCACGGACGGCAGCGATCACCTCGGCGTCGGTCACCGCGGTGACCAGCCGCGTCGCGGGACCGCCCAGCCGGAAGGTGGTCAGCGGGGCAAGAGGGGCGTCGTGGAGTACCTGCACGGGCCCAAGACTACGAGACGGCTCCGACAGCGCCGTATCCACGCGGGGGGGACCCGCTGCCCTGTGGGGACACACGTACACGCGCGCGTGGACTCCTCTCGAAGCCCACGCGCGCGTACGCGAAGCGAAGGACGGCCGCCCGGCGGGCTACGCAAGCCGCCGCTCCGCCTCCTCCCAGCTCACGGGCAGCTGGTCGCTGGAGGTCTGCCAGGAGGCGAACGCCGCGTCGCGCATCTGGGCGGCCAGGGCACGCGAGGCGGGCCGGTGGACACCGGAGCGGGTGAAGGCCTTCAGCGCGTCGGCGGACTCCCAGGCCGACAGTGTCCAGAAGGTCTTCCGCAAGGGCTGTGCCTTGAGGGAGGCCCCGTGGGCGCCGGGTGCCCGGCCGACCTGCCGCCACACGGCCGGCGTTCGAACGAGGAAGCGGAGCGCGCCCCACAAGGTGCGGGTCTCGAAGCGCGAGGCGAAGACGTGCACCTCGGTGTGCTGCGGCGGAGTGTTCGGCACGATCCAGGGAAGTGCCGGGATTCCGGGCATCGCGATCTCCTGGTGGCGAGGTTTCCGGGCGAGTTACGGGGCGAGGCTGCGGGGCAGGCTTCAGCCGGCAGTGGTCTCCATGGCACTGGCCTCCGAGGCGGCGGTCTCCACGGCGGCGGTCTCCACGGCGGTGGCCTGCGGAGCAGCGGTCGACGAGGCCGTCGCGGGCGTCTCCGAGGCGGGAGCCTCGGCAGAGGCTCCTGAGCCGGTCGCGAGTGTCCGCCCGTCCGCCGCGGCGAGCCTGGCGGTGTTCCGCCGGGCCGGGATCACCAGGGCAGCGACCGCGGCGAGGGCGACCACCGCCGAGCCGGTGACCAGGGCGGGCCGCAGGCCGTCCACGAAGCTCTGCGCGCTCTCGTACCCGCCCTGCGCGGAGAAGATCGACGACATCACCGCGATACCGAGCGCACCGCCCACCTCGCGCAGCGCGTTGTTGGCGCCGGAGGCGATGCCCTGCTCCTGCGGACGGACGCTGGACATGACCAGGTTGGCGGCCGGCGCGAAGTACAGGGCCATGCCGACCCCGCTGACGATCAGGGCGGGCAGCTGGGCGGCGTAGGAGGCGTCCGCGGTGGCCACGACGGCCATGTAGCCGAGACCGACGGCCTGCAGCAACAGGCCCACGGCGACGACCGGCCGGCCGCCGATGCGGTCGGAGAGGATCCCGGCCACCGGCGCGACGAGCATCGGCATGCCCGTCCAGGGCAGCATCCTCAGACCCGCCTCGGTGGGCGAGTAGCCGAGCACGCCCTGCATGTACTGGCTGAGCAGGAAGATCGAGCCGAACATGCCGACGAACATCAGCAGGCTGGCCGCATTGATCCCGGAAAAGGCGCGGGACCGGAACAGCCGCATGGGCAGCATGGGGTTCTTGTTGTGGATGCCGTGGTGCACGAAACCCGCGAGCAGCGCGGCTCCCGCGAACAGCGCGGTGAGCACCACGGCGTCGGTCCAGCCGTCGGCGGGCCCGCGGACCAGGCCGTACACGATCCCGAAGAGCCCGCCGCTGGCGAGCAGGGTGCCGGGGACGTCGAGCGGGGCTCCGGTGCCGTGGGACTCGGCGAGGCGCAGACGGGCGAGCGGCAGCGTGATCAGGCCGAGCGGAACGTTCAGCCAGAAGATCCAGTGCCAGGAGACGTGCTCGGTGAGGCTGCCGCCGATGAGCGGTCCGGAGGCGACAGCGAGCCCGTTGACGGCGCCCCAGATGCCGTACACGGTCCCGCGTTTGGCGGCGGGTACGGCCGCGGTCAGCAAGGTGAGCGTGAGCGGCATCATCACGGCCGCGCCGACGCCCTGGACCGCGCGGGCGGCGATCAGGGAGCCGATGCCGGGCGCCATGGCCGCGGCGGCGGAGGCGCCGGTGAAGACGGCGAGTCCGGCCATGAAGAGCCTGCGGCGCCCGAAGCGATCGCCGAGCGCGGCGCCGAACATCAGCAGGACGGCGAAGGTGAGCGTGTAGGCGCTCACGGTCCACTCGAGGTCGTCCAGCGCACCGCCGAGATCCTTGCGGATGGAGGGCAGGGCCGTGGTGACGACGAGGTTGTCGAGGGCCGCCATGAATCCGGCGACGCTGGTGATGACGAGGGCCCAGGCGGCGCTTCCGCGCCGTGCGCTGCCCCGCGCTGTCCGATCCGACATCTCTCCCCCAGAGAGCATTCGCTAGTTAGTTATTGATAACTAACTTTTTCGGGCGTGAAATCAGGCATTGAAGAGGCGGGGACACCGCCTCGATGCGCTACTTCTCCAGCCGCCCGGTGATCCGGGCCGACGGGTACATTCCCTGCCAGACCCGGTGTTCAGGCGGAAACCCCATGGCAGCAAGGGTGTTGATGAGCATTCCGTACGCCAGGAAGGTCGTCGTCTCGCCGTCGTCGGCTCCCAGCGGCAGGTGAACCGTGTCCCAGAGCCTCATCCAGGCGGCCCGTACGGCCTCACCGAACTCGTGGCCACCCTCCGCCTCGGCCGCCGCGACCGTGATGTACGTCTGCATCTGCATCTGGAGCTTCTCGGGCTGCTCCGTGATCAGCCGCACATAGGCATTCGCCATGGCGTGCAGGGCCTCCTCGCCCTCCAGGGCCTCGGCCGCCTCCTCGAGGACCTGGCAGGTGTCCTCCACGCACCGCAGCGACGCCGCGGCGAAGATCGCCTTCTTGCCCGCGAAGAGCCGGAAGAGGTACGGCTGCGAGACGCCCACGCGGGTCGCGATCGCTTCCGTGGACGTGCCATAGAAGCCCTTCTGCGCGAACTCCTCGATCGCCGCACGAATGACGCTCTCGCGCCGCTCCTCTGCGCTCATCCTGACCATGGATCGTAAGTTAGTACTCAATCACTAACTTGGCAAGGCCTCCGGCTACAGGGGGCGCCCCCATCATGCATGTAAGGGGCGCCCCACCGGGAGGACGCCCCTTACCTCAGCACTGCGCGCAAGCCGTCAGGCCAGTCGTACGACCGCCCGGGACATGCCCAGCACCTTCTGGCCGTCGCTGGTCGCCGTCAGGTCCACGCGTACGGCGTTGTCGTCGAGCTTGGCCGCGACCTTGCCGCTGACCTCGATCAGGGCGCCCTGGTCGTCGTTCGGCACGACGACGGGCTTGGTGAAGCGGACGCCGTACTCCACGACCGCGCCCGGGTCCCCGGTCCAGTCGGTGACCACACGGATCGCCTCGGCCATGGTGAACATGCCGTGTGCGATGACATCCGGCAGGCCCACCTCCTTGGCGAACTTCTCGTTCCAGTGGATCGGATTGAAGTCCCCGGAGGCACCCGCGTAGCGCACGAGCGTGGCACGGGTCACGGGGAAGGTCTGCGCCGGCAGTTCGGTGCCGACCTCGACGTCGTCGTACGCGATCTTCGCCGCCATCAGGTCCTCACGCCTCCTCGGCCGCGCGGGCCACGAGCTTGGTCCAGGCGGTCACGACATGCTCGCCCGCCTCGTCGTGCACCTCACCGCGGATGTCCAGGATGTCGTTGCCCGCGAGGGACTTGATCCCCTCGATGGCGGAGGTGACCGTGAGCCGGTCGCCGGCGCGCACCGGGCGGCTGTAGGCGAACTTCTGGTCGCCGTGCACCACGCGGCTGTAGTCGAGGCCGAGTTGAGGGTCCTCGATGACCAGTCCCGCGGCCCGGAAAGTGATCGAGAACACGAAGGTCGGCGGGGCGATCACATCAGGATGGCCGAACGCCTTCGCGGCCTCGGGATCCGTGTACACCGGGTTGGTCTCGCCCACCGCCTCGGCGAATTCACGGATCTTCTCCCGGCCCACCTCATAGGGCGCGGTGGGCGGGTAGGTCCGTCCTACGAAGGACTGGTCGAGCGCCATGGCCCGGCACCTCCTGATCTTTACTGTGCTGGCCCCAAATTAGCCGGATCCCGGCCGGGAATTGCGCGAGGGACGGGTGGCCGACCAGCGGGTGAGCCGGTGACCGCCCAGCGGGCGAGCCGGTGAAACGACGCGAGGCCGTCCCCCCGGAAGGGGACGGCCTCGCGTATGAGCCTGTTTATCGCGTCTCGCGGTGCGCGGTGTGCGCGTTGCAACGCGGGCAGTGCTTCTTCATCTCAAGACGGTCCGGGTTGTTACGCCGGTTCTTCTTGGTGATGTAGTTCCGCTCCT
Source organism: Streptomyces roseochromogenus subsp. oscitans DS 12.976 (assembly GCF_000497445.1). Classification (NCBI taxonomy): domain Bacteria; kingdom Bacillati; phylum Actinomycetota; class Actinomycetes; order Kitasatosporales; family Streptomycetaceae; genus Streptomyces; species Streptomyces roseochromogenus. Next base: position 3,796,333 of record NZ_CM002285.1, read on the forward strand.
TGCACTCCACGCAGGCCAGCGTGATCTTCGGGCGGACGTCGGTGGCAGCCACGTGAGTGCTCCTAAGACGAACGGATTGACTGGTTTAACGCAAGAAAGAGTAGCCGATCGAAGGACCGACCCCGCAATCGGCTACTGTCAGTAGCGGTGACCGGACTTGAACCGGTGACACAGCGATTATGAGCCGCTTGCTCTACCGACTGAGCTACACCGCTGCGATGCGATCGGGCCCCGCCTTTCGACGGGAACCTCTCACACCAGAGCCCCAAAACGGAATCGAACCGTTGACCTTCTCCTTACCATGGAGACGCTCTGCCGACTGAGCTATTGGGGCGAGCGATGAAGACATTACACGGTCCGCCGCCGTTCACCCAAATCCGTATCCGGCCGCCCACCGCACCTCCCATCCCGGCCCGCGCAACGGCCTCATGAGCCGCAACGGCGGCCGGCCGACGGCCGCGGGAGAGGGGGCCGGGCCGGTCAGGGAGCGGGGCGTGCGCGTCGCTCGCCGGGCGCCGAACTCGAGCACGTGGTGCGAGGGGCGGGCACGCGCGGGGGCGTCGTCGCGGAGTGGCACAGCATCGCGCTCTCGGCAGCGGAGCGGGCACGCGCGCGGTGGCGTCGTCGGGAGGGGCGACGCCCACGCGCGCGGTGGCGTCGCCGAGGCGAGCCGGAGCGACTCGGGTGCGCGTCGGGAAAGTGGGCCGGAGCGACTCGGGTGCGCGTCGTGGAAGCGGCCGGAGCGACTCGGGTGGGCGTCGCCGAGGCGGGTTGGGGCCACGCGGGTGGGCGACAGATGTACCGCCAAGGGCGGACCACACCGGTACGACTATTGCGCTCCTGCGCGCCCCGCGCGGCTCGCCACCCTAGGCTCGACTCACTCTGCGTGATCTTCGGGCGCCCGCGCCTCCCTGACGCGAGGGCCCGCCCGAGCCCCCGGCACCGACCCTGGAGCGCGATGCCCGACAGCCAGCCGCAACCCCACCCGCCGTCGAACTCCTCGGGATCCTCGGGCCAGTCCGCCCCGGCCACCCTGCTGTTGTGCGGGGCGCGGCTCACCGACGGCCGGACCGTGGACGTACGGCTGGGAGGCGGACGCATCGAGGCGGTGGGCACGGCGGGCAGTCTGGCCCCGGGCCCGGCCCGGTCGGGCGCCACGCGCGTGGACCTGAGCGGCTACCTGCTCCTGCCGGCTCCCGCCGAACCGCACGCCCACGGCGACACCGCGCTGTCCGCCGAACACCCCGGCCCGGTGTCGTACGCCCCGGAGGACGTGCAGCGCCGGGCGACGGAGGCGGCCCTGCTGCAGCTCGGGCACGGCGCGACAGCGGTACGCGCGCACGTGCGCGTGGGCGACGTCCAGGGGCTCGGCGCGCTGGGCGCCGTCCTGCACGCCCGGCGCTCGCTGCGGGGGGCTCTCGGAGCTGACGACGGTGGCGATGCCGCGGCTGCTGACCGGCGCGGCCGGGGCCGACGGGCTGGCCATGCTGCGCGACGCGCTCAAGATGGGCGCCTCCGTGGTGGGCGGCTGCCCCGACCTGGACCCCGATCCCACGGGTTACGTCGAGACCGTCCTGGATGTGGCCTCCGAACACGGCTGCCCGGTGGACCTGCACACGGACGCCTCCGACCCGGCCCGGTTGTCCCGGCTCGCGGCCATGGCGGGCGGCTTGCGCCCCGGCGTGACGATCGGGCCGTGCGCCGGTATCACGCGCCTGCCCGCCGAGGCCGCGTCACGCGCCGTGGACCAGCTCGCG
>NZ_CM002285.1:3798840-3813623 GCF_000497445.1 Streptomyces roseochromogenus subsp. oscitans DS 12.976
CTGCCTCAGGGCGGCTGCTGCGGCGCCGACCGCCGGGGCACCGCTCCGGTACGGCTGCTGCGCTCGGCCGGGGTGCGCGTGGCGGCCGGCAGCGGCGCGCTGCGCGACGCCTCCAACCCCGTCGGCCGCGGCGACCCCCTGGAGGCCGCCTACCTCCTCGCCTCCTCCCACGGCCTGCGCCCCGAGGACGCCTACGAGGCCGTGAGCGGCTCCGCCCGCTCGGTGCTGGGTCTGCCGGAGGTACGCGTGGAGGCGGGCTTCCCCGCCGATCTCCTGGCCGTGCGCGGCGACCGCCTGCCTGGCGCCCTGTCCCTGGCCTACAGCCGGATCGTGGTCCACCGGGGCCGGGTGGTGGCGCGTACGAGCGCGGTGCGGGAGTACTGCAACTCGGCGGTCTCGGTGGAACTCGGGTTGCCCCGACAGGGGCGGGGCGAACTGTCGTGAAGTGGCCAGGACTGTGGTGAGGGGGCCGGGGGTGTCATGGGGTGGCCGGGCTGTCGTGAGGTGGCCGGGGCTGTCGTGAGGGAGCCGGGGCTGTCGTGAGGTGGTCCCCGGGGCGTGGTGAGGCGGCTCGGGCAGCCGTAAGGGCGCCCCGGCGCGCGGCTGCGTTCGTGCGCCTCACGCGCGACCCTGAGCGCACGCCTCGCGTGTGCCCGTGCACGCGGGCGCGTGCTGGCGCGGGTGAGCCCGGCGCGCTCCGGCCATGCCGGTTAACTCGTGCGGCGGATGCGCCCCCTCCGGCGTACGGTCGGAATCATGCGCATTGTCATTGCTGGTGGTCATGGTCAGATCGCGCTGCGGCTGGAGCGTCTGCTCTCCGCGCGCGGGGACGAGGTCGCGGGGATCATCCGCAAGTCCGAGCAGGGCGACGATCTGCGGGCGGCCGGTGCCGAACCGGTCCTGCTCGACCTGGAGTCCGCCTCGGTGGAGGAGGTCGCGGCGCACCTTCAGGGCGCCGACGCGGCGGTCTTCGCGGCCGGCGCGGGCCCGGGCAGCGGCGTGGGCCGCAAGGAGACGGTGGACAGGGGCGCGGCGGTGCTGTTCGCGGACGCGGCCGTGCGCGCGGGGGTGCGCCGTTTCGTGGTCGTGTCCTCGATGGGCGCCGATCCCGCACACCAGGGCAACGAGGTCTTCGACGCGTACCTGCGCGCCAAGGGCGAGGCGGACGCGTACGTCACCAGCCAGGAAGCCCTGGACTGGACGATCCTGCGCCCCGGCTCGCTCATGGACGACGCGGGCACCGGCCTGGTCCGTCTGGAGGCACACACCGGGCGCGGTGCGATCCCGCGGGACGATGTGGCGGCCGTCCTCGCGGAGTTGGTGGACACCCCGGCGACGACCGGCTTGACGCTGGAGCTGATCAGCGGATCGACGCCGGTGTCGGTCGCGGTGAAGTCGGTGGCCGGGAACTGAGAGCGGCCACAGGCCGTTGAACGGTCACCGGCCGTAGAACGGTCGGAGCCGCCACCAAGCCCTCCAGCACCGCCCGCTGCCACCCTGTCAGATCCCGCAAGTCCTGCGTCGTCCCGCACCTCTCCGATCTGCTGCCGCACCCCCGCGGCTCAGAACAGAGGCAGCTGCCCGGGAAACTCCGGTGCGGCGTACCCGTCCAACGCCGGCTGGGCGGCCCCGAGTTGCGCCTGCCGTCGTGACCCGGCGCAGGAGACGAGCTCGCCGTTCTCCCGCGCCCCGGGCGGGTCGTGCCGCGCGAAGCGGCCCGCGACGACGGCGATGTCACGGCGGCACACGGGACAGGTTCTGCGTCGGGAGGACATGCCGCCAGTGTGCCCGCACCGAGGCGGCGGCCACACCGCCGTCAGGTGCGGGTCTCGGCTTCCCAGCGATCGGGGCCCCACCCCGCGCCAGTCGATCAGCGGCGAGTCGGCCACCTGCTCCGACTCCCTCCCCATGCCCGCCCGGCGCAGGAACCCCACCAGGTCCCGCACGCTGTGCGCCAGACCGAGGACATCGTCGTCCGCCGGGACCCGGCGGCCGCCGGTCGGGGACGGCAGCTGCACGATGACGGGTCGCTTCCCGGCCATGGCTCCAGCATCGTCCCGACCACCCGGGCCCGCACCCGGACCGGTCATTCCAGAATCCCCGGCACAGCGCCGGGGGGCGCAACGGACATGCGGGAACGCCCCTTCGGCACAAGCCGCTCCGGTCCGCGCCGGTCGGGCCTCGGAGAATCCGGACGACACCTCCCCTCGCCGAGACGCAGGTCACATTCACTGCTGTCACAACGCGCGGGGCTGTTCGGTCTAAGAGGCGTAGCCATCGGACAACGAACGCAGGAGCACACCGTGGAAGCTCGCTTGAACCTCATGGCCAGCCCGGTCGCCGTCAAGGCCTTCAAGCACATCATCGCTGCGGGCAACGCGCTCTCGGAATCCACCGTGCCGGCCTCGACACGCGAACTGATGATGCTCCGCGCCAGCCAGATCAACGGCTGCGCCGGATGCATCGACATGCACACCAAGGAGGCCGCCGCGGCCGGGGAGACCGCGGTGCGCCTCCACCTGGTCGCCGCCTGGAGGGAGGCCAAGGTCTTCACCGACGCCGAGCGCGCCGCACTGGAACTGACGGAGCAGGGCACCCGCATCGCGGACGCGGCCGGCGGCGTCCCGGACGAGGTCTGGGCCAACGCCGCCAAGTACTACGACGAGGATCAGCTCGCCGACCTGGTGACGCAGATCGCCGTCATCAACGCCTTCAACCGCGGAAACGTCATCACCCAGCAGCCCGCCGGTGACTACGAGGCCGGCATGGCCGCCAAGTTCCACTGACGGTCCGCAACGCCGAGAGCCCCGTGATCTGCTCTCACAGATCACGGGGCTCTCGTTCCCGTGTGGCGGCGCCAGGATTCGAACCTGGGAAGGCTGAGCCGGCAGATTTACAGTCTGCTCCCTTTGGCCGCTCGGGCACACCGCCGGGTCGGCCACCAGATCGAACCGCTCCGCGGCGGTGCTCCCTGGCGACGTCGTAAACAATACCCGATACACGGGGGTGCTTCGCCACCCGGTTGATCTCCACCCCTTGGCTCGTGAGGTGACTAGGCTGGTGCGGATGCGGCCCGGCGTCAGGCCGGGCCCGGCGGCCGCCGCGCGCACGCCGGCACGCACCCGATTCGCACCCGATACAAGGAGCCACAGGACATGGCCGACTCCAGTTTCGACATCGTCTCGAAGGTCGAGCGGCAGGAGGTCGACAACGCCCTCAACCAGGCCGCCAAGGAGATCTCGCAGCGCTACGACTTCAAGGGCGTCGGCGCCTCGATCTCGTGGTCCGGTGACAAGATCCTCATGGAGGCGAACTCCGAGGACCGGGTGAAGGCTGTCCTCGACGTCTTCCAGTCCAAGCTGATCAAGCGCGGTATCTCGCTGAAGGCCCTGGACGCGGGCGAGCCGCAGTTGTCCGGCAAGGAGTACAAGATCTTCGCGTCGATCGAGGAGGGCATCTCCCAGGAGAACGCGAAGAAGGTCGCGAAGATCATCCGCGACGAGGGCCCGAAGGGCGTGAAGGCCCAGGTCCAGGGCGACGAGCTGCGCGTCTCCTCCAAGAGCCGGGACGATCTGCAGGCCGTGATCGCGCTGCTGAAGGGCAAGGACTTCGACTTCGCGCTGCAGTTCGTGAACTACCGGTAAGAGACCGGGAGGACATCGCCAAGAGGCACGAGGCAGGGAGGGTGGAACCCCCGAGCGGTGCCCACCCTTCCGTGCTGTCGGCTCCGTGCTGCTGACTACGTGCCGTCGACGCCGCGCTCAGTCGCGTGAGTTGCCGAACAGGATGCGGTAGATGATCAGCAGCACCAGGGAGCCGCCGATGGCCGCGGCCCAGGTGGCGCCGTCGTAGAAGCTCTTGGTGATCGGATGGTGCAGCCAACGCGCCGAGATCCAGCCGCCGATGAACGCGCCCGCGATGCCGATGAGGGTCGTGCCGATGAAGCCGCCGGGGTCACGGCCCGGCAGGAGGAGCTTGGCGATGGCTCCGGCCAGCAGTCCCAGGATGATCCAAGCGATGATGCTCATGCCGTGAACCTGCCCTTCCGCGCTGTGTCCGCACTGTCCGGCCGTTGAAAATCCGGTGAGGACCCGCTGTCCACGCGCGCGTGTTCATGCCGTGTCGATGAAGAGGACGCCCCGGGTCCACCACACGGTTGCCGCGCTCAGTAGGGTGCGGCGCATGACGCCTTCCGGTACCGAACTGCGCCGCACCCTGGGCGTGCGGGACGCCGTGGTCGTCGGTCTCGGATCGATGGTCGGAGCCGGTGTGTTCTCGGCCCTGGGGCCCGCCGCCCGCGCGGCCGGAACGGGGCTGCTGCCCGGACTGGCGCTCGCGGCCGTGGTGGCCTACTGCAACGCCATGTCCTCGGCCCGTCTCGCGGCCCGCTATCCGGCTTCCGGCGGGACGTACGTGTACGGACGGGAACGGCTGGGCCCCTTCTGGGGGTATCTCGCGGGCTGGGCGTTCGTGGTCGGCAAGACGGCGTCCTGTGCGGCCATGGCGCTCACCGTGGGCGCGTACGTCTGGCCGGGGCAAGCGCACGCGGTGGCGGTCGCGGCCGTGGTGGCCCTGACCGCCGTGAATTACGGCGGTGTCCAGAAGTCGGCGTGGCTGACGCGCGTGATCGTCGCGGTGGTGCTGGCCGTGCTCGCGGCCGTGGTGGTCGTGTGCCTGGCCTCCGGGCCGGCCGCGGCCGGGCGGCTGGACATCGGGCTGTCGTCAGGCGCGGGCGGCGTGCTCCAGGCGGCGGGGCTGCTGTTCTTCGCGTTCGCCGGGTACGCGCGGATCGCGACGCTCGGTGAAGAGGTACGGGATCCGGCGCGCACGATTCCGCGTGCGATCCCGCTGGCGCTGGGGATCGCGCTTGTGGTGTACGCGTGCGTGGCCGTCGCCGTGCTGGGTGTCCTCGGCGCGGACCGGCTCGGGCACGCGGGGGCTCCGCTGGCCGACGCGGTACGGGCGGCCGCCGTACCGGGGCTCGTGCCCGTGGTACGGGCCGGGGCGGCGGTGGCGGCCCTCGGCTCGCTGCTCGCGCTGACCCTCGGCGTGTCCCGTACGACGTTCGCCATGGCGCGGGACGGGCATCTGCCGGGGGCGCTGGCCGCCGTGCACCGCCGCTTCCAGGTGCCGCACCGGGCCGAGCTGGCCGTGGGCGTGGTGGTCGCCGTACTGGCCGCGACGGTGGACGTACGCGGCGCGATCGGCTTCTCCTCCTTCGGCGTGCTCGCCTACTACGCCGTCGCCAACGCCTCCGCCTGGACCCTCAGTCCGGCCCCGGCAGCCCGCGTGGTCCCCGTGATGGGCCTGCTGGGCTGCGCCACTCTGGCATTCGCGTTGCCCGCCGTCTCGGTGGCCGTAGGGGCGGGCGTCCTCGCGGTGGGTGTGGCGGCCTACGGCGTACGACGATGGGCACGGCGGCACGGCGAGTGACGCGCCGTCAGCGCGCCCGCGGCCACACGCGCGTGCCCTGTCGTCCGTAGGCGGGTGTGCTCAGCGGGTCGCGAACGGCTGGTCCGTGGGGACGATTTCGCGGCCCAGCGGCAGCAGGGAGACCGGGATCAGCTTGAAGTTGGCGATGCCGAACGGGATGCCGATGATCGTGATGCACAGGGCGATACCGGTGACGACGTGCGCGATCGCCAGCCACCAGCCGGCCAGGATCAGCCACAGCACGTTGCCGATGCAGGAGGGCGCGCCCGCGTCCCGGCGCTCGACCGTGGTGTACCCGAAGGGCCACAGGGCGTAGAGGCCGATGCGGAAGGCGGCTATCCCGAAGGGGATGCCGATGATCGTGATGCACAGCAGGACGCCGGCGAACAGGTAGCCCAGGAACAGCCAGAAGCCGCTCAGGACGAGCCAAATGACGTTCAGGATGGTCTTCACTGGTAGCGACCTGCCATCTTCTCTAGCCGGGCGATGCGGTCCGCCATCGGCGGGTGCGTGGAAAACATCTTGGTGAGCCCCTGGCCCGCGCGGAAGGGGTTCGCGATCATCATGTGGCTGGCGGTCTCGATCCGGGGCTCGGGGGGCAGCGGGAGCTGCTGGGTGCCGACCTCCAGCTTGCGCAGGGCGCTGGCGAGGGCCAGCGGGTCGCCGGTGAGCTGGGCGCCGGAGGCGTCCGCCTCGTACTCGCGGGAGCGGCTGATGGCCAGCTGGATGAGGCTGGCGGCGAGCGGGCCGAGGATCATGATCAGGAGCATGCCGAGCAGGCCGGGGCCGTCGTCGTCGTCCGAGCGGCCGATCGGGATGAGCCAGGCGAAGTTCACCAGGAACATGATCACCGAGGCGAGCGCGCCGGCGACGGAGGAGATGAGGATGTCCCTGTTGTAGACATGGCTGAGCTCGTGGCCGATGACGCCGCGGAGCTCTCGCTCGTCCAGCAGGCGCAGGATGCCCTCGGTGCAGCACACCGCGGCGTTACGCGGGTTGCGGCCCGTGGCGAAGGCGTTGGGGGCCTCCGTGGGCGAGATGTACAGCCTGGGCATGGGCTGGCGGGCCTGCGTGGACAGGTCGCGGACCATGCGGTAGAGCGCCGGGGCCTCGAACTCGCTGACCGGGCGGGCGCGCATCGCGCGGAGTGCCAGCTTGTCGCTGTTCCAGTACGCGTACGCGTTCGTACCCAGGGCGATCAGGACCGCGACGATCAGCCCCGTGCGGCCGAAGAAGCTGCCGATGACAACGATGAGTGCGGACAGTCCCCCGAGGAGTACTGCGGTCCTGAGCCCGTTGTGCCGGCGGTGCACCGTACGCCCTCCAAGTCGTGCAGCTGGGGAACACTTTGGTCCAGTGGACCCTCCCGCTTGTGACAACGCCAGGCGACGGCCACGAGTTCCCTGTCACCTGCGCGAGCGCCGATCGGCCGTACGGGTGACGTGCTCGTTCACCCGCACACGCGCGTGGCGGGGCGGATGCACCACGCGCGCGGGGCGGCTTCTCGTAGCCGTCCGGCGTCGTCCTCGGAACGGTCCGGCGGCCTTCGCGGGAAAGGCTCAGAACAAGCCGGTGGCCGCGAAGCGGAGGACCAGCTGGGGTGCTCCGGACAGGGCGACGCCCAGGACGCCGGTGAGGGCCAGGGCGGCCGTGAGGGGGGCCGGGACGCGGTGCCGGGCGGGTTCGCCCTCTGGGGCGCGGAACAGCAGGGCCGTCCACTGCAGGTAGTAGAACAGGGCGATCACCACGTTCACGGCCATGACGACGGCGAGCCAGCCGAGGCCCGCGTCGACGGCCGCCGAGAACACCGTGACCTTGGCGAACAGCCCGATGACGCCCGGCGGCAGCCCGGCCAGGCACAGCAGGAAGAACGCCAGCAGGAGCGCGGTGAGCGGGTTGGTGGCGTACAGACCCCGGTAGTCGCTGATCCGGTTCAGGGCCCGGCTGCGGCCCACCAGGGCGGCCACCGCGAACGCGCCGAGGTTCACGGCGGCGTACATCAGCGCGTAGGCCACCGTGGAGCCGATCGCCTTCTGCGGGTCCTTGGCGTAGCCGGCGGCGGCGATCGGCACCAGCAGGTAGCCGGCCTGGCCGACGGAGGACCAGGCGAGCAGCCGTACGGCGCTGTACGCGCGCGTGGCCTGCTGGCGCAGGGCGCCGACGTTGCCGACGGTCATGGTGAGGGCCGCCAGGGCGGCGAGCGCGGGGCCCCAGACGTCGGCGTACGAGGGGAACGCGACGACGGTGACGAGGATCAGGCCGGAGAAGCCGACCGCCTTGCCGACGACCGACAGGTAGGCGGCGACGGGCAGCGGCGCGCCCACGTAGGTGTCGGGCACCCAGAAGTGGAAGGGGACGGCGGCCGTCTTGAAGGCGAAGCCGACGAGGGTGAGGACGACCCCCGTCTGGGCGAGCGTGTGCAGCTGGCCGTCGACGTGCGGCAGGCGCTGGGCGACCTGGGTGAGGTAAAGGGAACCTGTGGCGGCGTAGACGAAGCTGATGCCCATCAGGCTGACCGCGGTGGCGGTCACCGAGGACAGGAAGAACTTCAGGGCGGCCTCGGAGGACCGCTTGTCGCCGTGCCGGATGCCGACGAGGGCGAAGGCCGGCAGGGAGGCGACCTCCAGGGCGACGATCAGGGTGGCCAGGTCGCGGGAGGCGGGCAGCAGCGCGGCGCCGGCCGCGGAGGACAGCAGCAGGAACCAGAACTCGCCCGGCGGCACGCGCCGCTCGTCGTCCTTGAGGTTCGTGACGGACAGCAGGGCGGCGAGCAGCGCGCCGCTGAGGACGAGGAACTGGATGACGAGCGTGAAGTGGTCGGCGGTGTAGCTGCACGCGTGCGTGGCGCCGTCCACGCAGAAGGTGCTGCGGTCGCCGTTCAGGAGAGGCAGCAGCATCAGCGCGGCCACGGCCAGTCCGGCGACCGAGACCCAGCCCAGGACGGCCTTGCGGGCCCCGGGCAGGAACAGATCGGCGACCAGGACGACGAGTCCCACGGCGGCGGCGATGGTCGGCGGGGCGACGGCGAGCCAGTCGACGGACTGGACGAGCGACTCGGCGACGGGCTGGGCGCTCATCGGGTCCCTCCTGCGAGAAGCTGGTGCACGGCCGGGTCGGTCAGGCCGAGCAGCGCCCTCGGCCAGAGTCCGGCGACGACGGTGAGGGCGACGAGCGGGGTCCAGGCGGCGAACTCGTAGCCGTGGACGTCGGCGAGCTTCGGGACTTCCTGTTCCACGCCGCCCATGCAGACGCGGCGGACCACGATCAGCATGTAGGCGGCCGTCAGCAGGGTGCCGAACGCGCCGATCGCCATGAAGGTGAGGAACGCCGGCCTGCTGAGGTCGGCGGCGGGCTTGAACGCGCCGAACAGGGCCAGCATCTCGCCCCAGAACCCGGCGAGGCCCGGCAGGCCGAGCGAGGCGACGGCGCCGAAGGCGAGCAGGCCGCCGAGGCGGGGCGCCTTGCCGTACAGCGCGGCGCCGGTCTCCTCGGCCAAGGAGTCGAGGTCGGTCGTGCCGGTGCGGTCCTTCAGCGCGCCGACCAGGAAGAACAGCAGGCCGGTGATGAGGCCGTGGGCGATGTTGGCGAACAGGGCACCGTTGACGCCGGTCGGGGTCATGGTGGCGATGCCCAGCAGGACGAAGCCCATGTGGCCGACGGAGGAGTAGGCGATCAGCCGCTTGAGGTCGCCCCTCGCGCCCCGCTTGGCCAGGGCCAGGCAGGCCAGGGACCCGTAGATGATCCCGACCACGGCGAACGCGGCGAGGTACGGCGCGAAGGTGTGGAAGCCGTGCGGCGCGATCGGCAGCAGAATCCGGACGAACCCGTACGTACCCATCTTGAGCAGAACGCCGGCCAGCAGGACCGAGCCGACGGTCGGCGCGGCGGTGTGGGCGTCCGGCAGCCAGCTGTGCAGGGGCCACATCGGCGCCTTCACCGCGAGCCCGATCCCGATCGCCAGGACGGCGATGACCTGCACGGATGCGGTCAGCGACCGGCCGTTGTCAGTGGCGAGTGCCACCATGTCGAACGTGCCCGCCTTGAATCCGATCAGGAGCAGGCCGAGCAGCATGACGACGGAGCCGAGCAGCGTGAACAGGATGAACTTCCACGCGGCCCGGGTCCGGCCCTCGCCGCCCCAGCGGGCGATGAGGAAGTACATCGGGATGAGCACCATCTCAAAGGCAAGGAAGAACAGCAGCAGGTCGAGGACGGCGAAGGTCGCGAGGGTGCCGGACTCGAGCAGGAGCAGCAGCGCGACGAACGCCTTCGGGGAGCCGCCCGCGGGCGGCTTGAAGTAGGAGTACAGCGCGCAGAGGAAGGTCAGCAGCGCGGTCAGGACCAGAAGGGGGAGGGAGATGCCGTCGATGCCCAGGTGGATCCGCACGTCGAGCGCGGGGATCCAGCTGATGTCGGTTGTGGCCTGCATCTTCGACGGATGGCCGTGGTCGAAGCCGAGCGCGAGGGCGATCGCGGCGATGAGGATCGCGCCGGTCACGGTCACGCCGTGCCGCAGCACGGCCTGCTCGGGCGACTTCCCCTTCAGTCCGGGCGGGGCGGGCAGGAGAGCGGCGACGGCGCCGAGGAGCGGGCCGACGACGACGAACGCCAGAAGGAACTGCATCACGGACTCATTGATATCGATCACGCCTGCTCACGCTCCCGTGGCGACGAGGACGACGGCGACCGCCAGGACGACGGTGCCGGCGAGCAGCGCGCTCACATAGGTCTGCACATTGCCGGTCTGCGCCCGCCGTACGGCGGCCCCGAGCAGCCGGGGCAGCGCGGCCGCGCCGCGTACGTAGGTGTCGACGACCTCACTGTCGAGGAAGCGGACAAGACTCGCTCCGGCCTGGACCGGACGGACGAACAGCGCCGTGTACACGGCGTCCAGGTGGAAGCCGACGGCCGCGTGCCGATGGAGCGGGCCGAGGAGCAGCCGGCCGGGGTCGGGCGCGTGGGCGAGGTCGGCCGGCCCGTGGTCGGCGAGGGCATGGGCCTCGACCAGGCTCGCGTCGCCCTCCGGGTGCGCGGCGGCCTCGCCCTGGAGGTGCTCCCACTCGAAGGAGGGTGCGGGCGCCGCCGGGACCCGGGCGGCTAGCGCGCTGGTGCGCTGCCAGGCGCCGTAGGTGAGCAGCCCGCCGACCAGGGCGAGGCCCGTGCTGAGGACGGAGGTGAGCAGGGTCGGGGTCAGGTCGCGGCCGTCGAACCAGCCGGGCAGCGAGCGGTAGGCGAGCCCACCGAAGGCCAGGGACGGTACGGCCAGGACCCACAGCACCACGGTCATCGTCAGCGGCTGGCGGCCGTGGTCGGGGGCCTCGGCACCCCGGCCGCGGAAGGCCAGCAGCCACAGCCGGGCCGCGTACGCGGCGGTGAGCAGCGCGGTGAGCAGGCCGGCGACGAGGACGATCCAGCCGGCGGCGCCCGGGGCGTGGTCGGTGCTCCCGGAGGCGACGTGCTCGGCGGCGCCGAGGACGGACTCCTTGGAGAAGAAGCCGCTGAACGGTGGGATCGCGGCGAGTGCGAGGAGTGCCACGGTCATCGTCCAGTAGGCGTCCGGGACGCGGTCGCGCAGGCCGCGCATGCGGGACATGGCGGCCAGCGAGTTGGTGCCGGCGGCGTGGATGATCACGCCGGCCGCGAGGAACAGCAGCGCCTTGAAGGCGCCGTGGGACAGGAGGTGGAAGACGGCGGCTCCGCGGTCGCCGACGGCGAGGGCTCCGGTCATGTAGCCGAGCTGGCCGATCGTCGAGTAGGCGAGGACGCGCTTGATGTCGTCCTGGGCGAGCGCGGCGAGCGCCGAGCCGGCCATGGTGACGGCGGCCATGACGGCGAGGATCACCATCGCGGCCGAGGATGCCTCGAAGACGGGAAGGAGACGGGCGATGAAGTAGACACCGGCGGCGACCATCGTCGCGGCGTGGATCAGCGCCGAGACGGGCGTGGGGCCCGCCATCGCGTCCGGGAGCCAGGTGTGCAGCGGGAACTGCGCCGACTTGCCCGCGACGCCCGCGAGGAGCAGCAGGGCGATCAGCGTCGGGTGGTGCAGGTGGCCGCTCGCCACGGTGCCGAGGACGCGGGTGATCCGGAAGGACCCGGCGTCGGTGGCCAGCGCGAACAGGCCGATGAGGAACGGCACGTCGCCGAGCTTGGTGACCAGGAAGGCCTTCAGGGAGGCGGCGCGGGCCTCGGGGGTCTCCCAGTAGTGGCCGACCAGGAAGTAGGAGCAGATGCCCATGACTTCCCAGCCGACCAGCAGCACGATCAGGTCACCGGAGTAGACGACCAGGAGCATCGCGGAGGTGAACAGGGAGACGAGGGCGGCGTACGAGGGGTAGCGCGGGTCGTCGCGCAGGTAGCCAGTCGAGTAGATCTGCACGCAGGTCGCGACGAACGCGACAAGGATCGCGACGAGCGCGGCGAAGCCGTCGATGTGCAGCGCCAGCTCGATCGGGACCGACCCGGTGGGAGTCAGCTCGGCGTGGGAGTCGACGGCCTGGTCGCCGCCCTGGCGTACGGCGACCAGTGCGGCCAGGACGAGCGAGGCCAGCGGCGGCAGCACGGCGAGCGGGCGGACGAACCCGGGCGCGGTGCGGCCGAGCAGCAGTCCGGCAGCGGCGCCCAGGAACGGCAGGAGGGGGACGAGGACGGCGAGGGTGGTCGTGGTCACGCGGTGGCCTCAGCCTTCTCGGCCGCGGAGGTGCCGGGGCCCTCGGTGTCGGGACCGGCCGTGTCGGGGCCCTCGGCGGTGTCGCGGAGCTTGTCGATGTCGGAGGTGCCGCGGTTGCGGTAGACGGCGAGGACGATCGCCAGGCCGATGCCGATCTCGGCGGCGGCGATGGCGATGGTGAACAGGGTCAGCGCCTGGCCGGAGTGCAGGGTCTCCTTCGCGGCCCGGCTGAGCCAGACGTCGAAGGCGACCAGGTTGAGGTTGACGGCGTTGAGCATCAGCTCGACCGACATGAGGACCAGGATGGCGTTGCGGCGGGCGAGGACGCCGTACAGGCCGGTGCAGAAGAGGAGGGCGGAGAGTACGGCCGGGTAGGCGAGGTGCATCAGCGGGCGCCTTCCTGCTCGACCGGGTGAATTCCGGAATCCGTGACGGACGGGGAACTCCCGGTGACCGCTCGGGAGTTCACAGGGGGAGGGCTCGACTCCGCCTTCGCCTTGCGGGACAGGACGATCGCGCCGACCAGGGCCGCGAGGAGGAGGACGGACAGCGCCTCGAACGGCAGCACCCAGTTCCGGAAGAGGCTCTCGCCGGTGACGCGGGTGGAGCCGGCAGCAGGGCCGTTCAGGTCGATCCACGTCGTACGGAAGGCGTCGACGACCACCCACACCAGGGCGACGGCGGCGGCGACCGCGACGGTCAGGGCGGCCCAGCGGTTGCCGGAGTCGGCGTCCGGGGAGCGGCCGATGGGCGCTTTGGTGAGCATCAGACCGAACAGAAGGAGGACGACGACGGAACCGACGTAGATCAGGACCTGCACCCAGGCGATGAACTCGGCTGTGAGCAGGAGGTACTCGACGGCGAGGCCGCCGAGCGTGACCACCAGCCACAGGGCGGCGTGCACCAGCTGGCGGGTGGTGACGGTGATCAGGGCAGCGCCGAAGGTAACCAGGCCGACGAGCAGGAACGCGATCTCGACACCGGTCGGGGACAGGAAGCCGTGCCGGGCCGCGACCAGGCTCAGGGACGAGGCGAGTCTCACGCGTCCCCCTCCCCCGGTTCGGCCTGCGCGGTCGCCAGTTTCTCTGCGGTCTTGCGGGCGGCGGCGATCTCCTTCGGCTCCTCGGCTGCGGGATCCAGGGCCGGCGGGGCCGGGACGGTCCACATCCACTCGCGGAGCTTGTCCCGCTCATGGGTGAGGTCGCGGATGTCGGTCTCGGCGTACTCGAACTCCGGGGACCAGAACAGCGCGTCGAAAGGACAGACCTCGATGCAGATACCGCAGTACATACACAGGGAGAAGTCGATCGCGAACCGGTCGAGGACGTTGCGGCTGCGCTCGCGGCCACCGGGGGCGGCAGGCGGGACCGTCTCCTTGTGGGAGTCGATGTAGATGCACCAGTCCGGGCACTCACGGGCGCAGAGCATGCAGACCGTGCAGTTCTCCTCGAACAGGCCGATCACGCCACGGGTGCGGGGCGGCAGTTCGGGCTGGGCGTCCGGGTACTGCTCGGTGACGTGCTTCCTCGTCATCGTGCGGAGGGTGACGGCCAGGCCCTTGGCCAGGCCACTGCCAGGGATGGGGGCCATTACGAGATCACCACCTTGACGATGCCGGTGAGGGCGATCTGAGCGAGGGAGAGGGGGACGAGGAGGGTCCAGGAGAGCTTCTGGAGCTGGTCCTCGCGCAGCCGCGGGTAGGTGACGCGGAGCCAGATGACGAGGAAGGCGAGGATCGCGGTCTTCAGCAGGGTCCACAGCCAGCCGAAGCCGTCCGCGCCCCAGGGGCCGTGCCAGCCGCCCAGGAAGAGGACGGTGGTCAGGCCGCACAGGACGACGATGCCGGCGTACTCGGCGAGGAGGAAGAGTGCGAAACGCAGACCCGTGTACTCGGTGTACGCGCCGAAGATGATCTCCGAGTCGGCGACGGGCATATCGAACGGCGGGCGCTGCAGTTCGGCGAGTCCGGCGACGAAGAAGACGACCGCGCCGACGATCTGCCAGGGCACCCACCACCAGTGGAAGGAGTGCAGGATGCCGGGCAGGGAGACCGTTCCCGCGGCCATGGCGACCGAGGCCGCGGCGAGCAGCATCGGGAGTTCGTAGGCGAGCAGCTGGGCGGCCGTACGCAGACCGCCGAGCAGGGAGAACTTGTTCGCGCTGGCCCAGCCGGCCATGAGCGAGCCGAGCACGCCTACGGCCATCACCGCGAGCACGAAGAACACGCCCGCGTCCAGAACCTGCCCGACGGCGCCCTCGCTCGGGCCGATCGGGATGGCGAGCAGGACAAGGAGGTACGGCAGCAGGGCGACGGCGGGGGCGAGTTGGAAGACGCGGCGGTCGGCGCCGGCCGGGACCACGTCCTCCTTCTGCGCGAACTTCACACCGTCGGCGATGAGCTGGGCCCAGCCGTGGAAGCCACCCGCGTACATCGGGCCGAGGCGGCCCTGCATATGGGCCATCACCTTGTGCTCGGTCTGGCCGACGATCAGCGGGAAAGTGAGGAAGACGACGAACACGACCAGGAGTCGCAGGGCGACGTCCAGCGCGCCGTTCACTGCGTGCCTCCTGTGGGGTCGTGGTCGGGGGTTTCCGGGACGGGCGGTTCGGCTTGCCCGTTCTGCGGCCCCGGCCGCTCGGATTCGGGTTCGGGTTTCGGCTCAGGTTGCTCGCGCTGCGG
>NZ_CM002285.1:3814654-3820763 GCF_000497445.1 Streptomyces roseochromogenus subsp. oscitans DS 12.976
GCGGGTGGGAGCTGGCCCTTCAGGGGGCCCCACTCGTTGGGGTCCGGGACGCCCGGGGGCAGCATCTGGCGGCGCTTGGGGCCACCGTGTTCGGATTCGCCCGGCTCCTTCGCGCCGGGCCAGGCCTTGGCGACGCGGGCGGCGAGGACGAAGTCCTTGCGGAGGGGGTGGCCCTCGAAGGTCTCGGGGAGGAGGAGGTGGTCCAGCCCCGGGTGGCCCTCGAATGTGACGCCGAACATCTCATGGGTCTCGCGCTCGTGCCAGGCGGCGCCCGCGTAGACGCCGACCGCGGAGGGCAGCGCCGGCGCATCGTGCGGGACGGTCGTGCGGACGAGGAGGCGGCGGACCGGGTGCAGAGCGACGACATGGGCGGAGACACGGAAGCCCGCGCCCGGTTCGTCGACCGCGCTCAGCCAGTCGAAGTAGGTGCAGCCCAGGGTCGTACGGGCCGTCTCCAGGGCCGTCAGCCAGGAGGACGGCGGTACGTCCACGGTCAGGAGGTCGTACGACTCCTCGGCCGTGGCGTCCGTACCGAAGAGGTCCTCGACCGGGGCGGGGAGCCAGCCGACGGTGCTCATCGGGCCTCCCCCTCGGCGGTGGTAGCCGGGACCGGGGGCTTCACCAAGTCGCTGGTCAGTGCGGCCGCCGATGGGCGGGTCTCGCCGTACCGCTCCCCCAGGGACTCGCGGGCGATCTTCTCCTGGAGCTTGAGGATGCCCTGGAGCAGCGCCTCCGGGCGCGGCGGGCAGCCGGGGACGTACACGTCCACCGGGATGATCTGGTCGACGCCCTTGGTGACGGAGTAGGAGTCCCAGTAGGGGCCGCCGCAGTTGGAGCAGGCGCCGAAGGAGATGACGTACTTCGGCTCGGGCATCTGCTCGTAGAGGCGCTTCACGGCCGGGGCCATCTTGTCCGTCACCGTGCCCGAGACCACCATCAGGTCGGCCTGGCGGGGCCCGGGTGCGAACGGGATCACGCCGAGGCGGATGAAGTCGTGCCGGGCCATCGACGCGGCGATGAACTCGATCGCGCAGCAGGCGAGGCCGAAGTTGAAGACCCAGAGCGAGTAGCGGCGGCCCCAGTTCAGGACCACCTTCATCGGCTCGGGGGCCAGGCGGGCCAGGGCGCCGAGCCGCTTGGGCTCCGGCAGGTAAACGGAATCCGGGGTCACGTCCATGCCAGGACCCCCTTCTTGTATGCGTACAGCAGGCCTACGGCGAGGAAGCCGAGGAAGATGAACATCTCCACCAGGGTCGTGGCGCCGTAGCCGGGTGCGGCGAAGACCGTCGCCCAGGGGAAGAGGAAGATCGAGTCGACCGCGAAGATCACGTACAGGAAGGCGTAGACGTAGTAGCGGACCTGGGTGTGGGCCCAGCCCTCGCCGACGGGGTCGACGCCGCATTCGTAGGTCAGGAGTTTCTCGGGGGTCGGCACGACCGGGCGCAGCAGGCGGCCGGCGCCGAAGGCGACCGCGACGAACAGCACGCCGATGGCAGCGAGCAGGCCCACCACCGAGTACGACCGGAAGTATCCGGCCGCGATGACCTGCGCCGCGGCGGCTGTCGAGTCCCCCCACGTCTCCCGCACCGTCGTCCGACCTCGCTCCCTGAACCTCGTGTGAACCGTGAACCCTGAGATGCGCCGTGATTCGACTGACGCACCGTGATTCGAGGGTCTGTACGCACGGGAGTCTAGGCCCTGATAAAGAAGCGGTAAGCAGCCCGTCACGGCGTGAGACAGGTGACGGGCCCGGGGGTGGGGTTTTCCCCCGTAGGCGGAGGGCGGCATACCGCATGGCGCTCAGGGCGCCGGGCACGGCAGGCTGACCGGTATGACCGCTACCAGCAGCTCCGCCCCCGGCCGGGCGGACGGCACCGACCAGCTGCCGCCGATCCGGCCGGCGTACGAGGCGCGCACGTGGAAGGAGATCCTTCATCTCCTGCTGAACCTGCCGGTGACGGTGTTCGGCTTCGTCTACGCGATCACCGCGCTGTCCGTCGGCGGGTCCCTGACGATCACGGTCATCGGTCTCCCGCTGCTCGCGTTCGGTCTGCTGGGCGCAAGGCAGTTGGGGAAGCTGGAGCGGGCCCGCGCCCGATGGCTGCTCGGGGTGCGGGTGGAGGAGCCGACACCGCTGCCGCTCGCGAAGAGCGGCGGGCCGATGCAGCGGCTGTGGATGGCGCTGAGGGACCCGGTGGGCTGGCGGACGATGCTGTACGACGTCATCCGGCTGCCCTGGGGCGTCGTCACCTTCTGCACGGTGCTGACCTCGCTGATCGTGCTGTGGCCGGTGCTGCCGTATCTGGCGCGGGGCCTCGCCGACGTGGACCGCTTCATGGTGCGCGGGCTGCTGTCGCCCTCGGACGAGCTGGAACGCCGTATCGCCGAGCTGGAGTCGGACCGCGGGGTCGTGGTCGACACTGCCGCCGCCGATCTGCGGCGCATCGAGCGGGATCTGCACGACGGGGCACAGGCCCGGCTGGTCAACCTCGCCATGGGGCTCGGCCTGGCCAAGGAGAAGCTGCTGGAGGACCCGGACTCGGCGGCGGCGATGGTGGAGGAGGCGCACGGCGAGGTGAAGCTGGCCCTGCAGGAGCTGCGCGACCTCGCCCGCGGCATCCACCCGGCCGTGCTCACGGACCGGGGCCTGGACGCGGCCCTGTCCTCGGTCGCCTCCCGCTGCACGGTCCCGGTGAAGGTCACCGTGGACCTGCCGGACCGCCCGGCGCCGGCCATCGAGGGCATCGCCTACTTCACGGTCTCCGAACTGCTGCAGAACATCAGCAAGCACAGCCGGGCCCGGTCCGCGTCGGTGGACGTCTGGCGCACGGAGAACCGGCTGCTCATCCAGGTCCAGGACAACGGCCGCGGCGGCGCCCGCCTGGAGGCCGGCACGGGCATGCGGGGCCTGGCCGAGCGACTGGGCGCGGTGGACGGCCTCTTCGTACTCGACTCACCATCGGGCGGCCCGACGGTCGTCACGGCCGAGCTTCCGTGGCGGGACCGTACGGAGTAGCCGGCAGTTTCCCTTGAGGTTGCGGCCGCTGCAACCCCCAGGGGCGCGGGGAACTGCGCGACCGGCCACGACGAAACCCGCACCCGGGCTGCGACGAAACCCGCACCCGGGCTGCGACAGGACCCCTACGGCGTTCCCCTACGGCGTTCCCCTACGGCAACCGCGCCCAACGGCACCAAGAAGACAACGGAACAGATCAACGGCCGAACTGCCGGGGGCAAGGGGGGAAACCCCCGCCTCAAGACGCCGACGGCCTCCATGGCCCGGCACCCTCACAGCGCACGACTCTGGAAACACGGCTGAACCGCCGTACGGACGACGAGAACGGGACGAGAACGATGGCCACGGAGTACGGACACGGGTACGGACACGGGCGGGAGGACGGCGGGTCCACCGGAACCGGCCACCGGCTGCCCGCCGCACTGCGGGCACCCTTCGAGGAACGCAGCTGGCGCGAGTTCGGCTATGTCCTGCTGAGCCTGCCGCTGGCCATCGTGCTGTTCACCTGGACGGTGACCATGGTGTCGCTCGGCACCGGCCTGCTGGTGACCTTCATCGGCATCCCGGTGCTCGCCGCGGCGCTCGCCGGCTGCCGGGGCTTCGGCGCGCTGGAGCGGGCGCGGGCGCGTGGGCTGCTGCGGCTGGACGTGGCCGAGCCGGAGCCGCTGCGGGTACGCGGGCCGGGCGCGCTGGCCTGGATCGGTGCGGTACTCAAGAGCGGCACCTCCTGGCGCAACGCGCTGTACGCGCTGCTGCAGTTCCCGTGGGCGGTGTTCTCGTTCTCGGTGGCGGTGAGCCTGTGGACGACGGGCTGGACGCTGCTGACGTACCCGCTGTGGTTCTGGGTCTTCCCGGCCTACGCCGGTCAGGGCGGGCTGCAGCTGTACGGCGACGAGCACCACAGCGTCTATCTGGACAACCCGTTCGAGATCACCGTGACCGCGCTGGTCGGGTTGCTGTTCACGCTGGCCACGCCGTGGATCGTACGGGCCCTGACGACGGTGGACGGGCTGCTGGTCCGGGGGCTGCTGGGGCCGTCGCCGCTGTCGGCGCGGGTGGTGGAGCTGGAGTCGGACCGCGGGGTCGTGGTCGACACGGCCGCCGCCGATCTGCGGCGCATCGAGCGGGATCTGCACGACGGGGCACAGGCCCGGCTGGTCAACCTCGCCATGGGGCTCGGCCTGGCCAAGGAGAAGCTGCTGGAGGACCCGGACTCGGCGGCGGCGATGGTGGAGGAGGCGCACGGCGAGGTGAAGACGGCGCTGCAGGAGCTGCGCGACCTCGCCCGCGGCATCCACCCGGCCGTGCTGACCGACCGGGGCCTGGACGCGGCCCTGTCCTCGGTGGCCTCCCGCTGCACGGTCCCGGTGCGGGTCGAGGTCGATCTGCCGGCCCGCCCGGCGCCGGCCATCGAGGGCATCGCCTACTTCACGGTCTCCGAACTGCTGCAGAACATCAGCAAGCACAGCCGGGCCCGGTCCGCGTCGGTGGACGTCTGGCGCACGGAGGACCGGCTGATGCTGCAGGTGACCGACGACGGTGTGGGCGGCGCGGACGTCTCCCTCGGCTCGGGCCTGGCCGGTCTCGCCGGACGCCTGGACGCGGTGGACGGCGTCCTCGTCGTCGACTCCCCTACGGGCGGCCCCACCCAGGTGATCGCGGAACTGCCCTGGCGGACCTGAAACCCGGGACAGCACTCGCCGGCAGCCACCCGCCCCCGTCCCCCTCCCCGTCCCCGGCCCCCATCCCTCGTCACTCATTCGCCACCAAGCAGTCACTCACAGCGATGACGCCGGTCCCCCGCCCTCCCGCGGCGGGGGAATTGTTCCGGTGGGGCGGCGGCACGGACCGAATGCTGGAATGCTGGACCTTCGTACGACGTACCGGCGTGCTGACTCAGCGCCGTGCTGACGTGGCGACGTACCGGGGGTACCGACGACCGTCGTCGGGGAGCGGGATCGGGCTTGGGGGGCCAGGAGATCGTGGAGGACAGGGTGCGGGTGGTCATCGCCGAGGATTCAGTGCTGCTCAGAGAGGGCCTGACCCGGCTGCTGACCGACCGCGGGCACGATGTCGTGGCCGGTGTGGGGGACGCGGAGGCACTGGTGAAGACCGTCGCCGATCTGGAGGCACAGGGCACGCTGCCCGACGTGGTCGTGGCGGACGTACGGATGCCGCCGACACACACCGACGAGGGCGTACGGGCGGCCGTACGGCTGCGTAAGGCGCATCCGGGGCTCGGGGTGCTGGTGCTGTCGCAGTACGTGGAGGAGCGCTACGCCACGGAGCTGCTGGCCGGTTCCAGCCGAGGTGTGGGCTATCTGCTCAAGGACCGGGTCGCCGAGGTGCGCGAGTTCGTGGACGCGGTGGTGCGGGTGGCCGAAGGCGGTACGGCGCTGGACCCGGAGGTGGTCGCGCAGTTGCTCGGCCGCAGCCGCAAGCAGGACGTGCTCGCGGGGCTGACCCCGCGCGAACGCGAGGTGCTCGGGCTGATGGCCGAGGGACGGACGAACTCGGCGATCGCCCGGCAACTGGTGGTCAGTGACGGGGCCGTGGAGAAGCACGTCAGCAACATCTTCCTGAAACTCGGCCTGGCCCCGAGCGACGGTGATCACCGGCGTGTTCTGGCCGTGCTCACCTACCTGAACTCCTGAGCGGACGACACTCGGTCGGCGCAATCCGTCCGCACGCTCTGTCCGCGGTTTGTCCGCACACTGTCCGCACACGCCGTCAGCAACGCGTCAGACCGTCCGGCTTCCGCGGGAAGCCGGATACCGAGGTGGAAGACCTTAAGGGGCGAGGAGGCAACGGGGAAAGACGTTACGCGCGTCAGCGCTCAAGACCGACTCGAATCAGCGCTCAGTGCCGCCTCGATAGCGCTACAGGCCGACTCGAAATGTCGACCAATCTGCGGATCGCCTCGGGAAGGCGACCCTAACCGACGTAGTGTTGATCCTGGGATGGTCCGTGGGACGACCACACCCCGGACAGCCGCCTCGAAGGAGGTCCAGTTCAGTGACCAGCCAGGTCAGCAGCCCAACGGAGCAGGCCGACGGAACCGTCGTGGGAGAGCAGCGCACACCGGGCGGCGCC
>NZ_CM002285.1:3820788-3823692 GCF_000497445.1 Streptomyces roseochromogenus subsp. oscitans DS 12.976
AAGGATGTGCGGCGTCTGGACCGGGTGATCATCCGGTTCGCGGGGGACTCGGGTGACGGTATGCAGCTCACCGGTGACCGGTTCACCTCGGAGACTGCGTCCTTCGGTAACGACCTTTCCACTCTTCCGAACTTCCCCGCTGAGATCCGCGCGCCCGCGGGCACTCTGCCCGGCGTCTCCAGCTTCCAGCTTCATTTCGCCGATCATGACATCCTCACTCCGGGGGATGCGCCGAATGTGCTGGTCGCGATGAACCCGGCCGCGTTGAAGGCGAACGTGGGTGATCTGCCGCGGGGTGCGGAGATCATCGTGAACACGGACGAGTTCACCAAGCGTGCCCTGCAGAAGGTGGGCTATGCCGCTTCCCCGCTTCAGGACGGTTCGCTGGACGGTTACAGCCTGCACCCGGTGCCGTTGACCACGCTGACGGTTCAGGCGCTGAAGGAGTTCGATCTTTCCCGTAAGGAGGCCGAGCGGAGCAAGAACATGTTCGCGCTGGGTCTGCTGTCGTGGATGTACCACCGGCCCACTGAGGGCACGGAGAGGTTCCTGAGGTCGAAGTTCGCGAAGAAGCCTGAGATCATGGCGGCGAACATCGCGGCGTTCCGTGCGGGCTGGAATTTCGGGGAGACGACGGAGGACTTCGCGGTCTCCTTCGAGGTCGCCCCGGCCGCGAAGGCGTTCCCGGTGGGTACCTACCGCAATATTTCCGGCAACCTCGCCCTGGCTTACGGTCTGATCACTGCTTCCCGGCAGGCGGATCTGCCGCTGTTTTTGGGCTCGTACCCGATCACGCCGGCGTCCGACATCCTGCATGAGCTGTCCCGGCACAAGAACTTCGGTGTGCGCACGTTCCAGGCGGAGGACGAGATCGCGGGGATCGGTGCCGCTTTGGGTGCGGCGTTCGGCGGGTCGCTGGCGGTGACGACGACGTCGGGTCCGGGGGTGGCGTTGAAGAGCGAGACGATCGGTCTGGCGGTGTCCCTGGAGCTGCCGCTGCTGGTGGTGGACATCCAGCGGGGAGGGCCGTCGACGGGTCTGCCGACCAAGACCGAGCAGGCGGATCTGCTGCAGGCGATGTTCGGGCGCAACGGTGAGGCGCCGGTGCCGATCGTCGCGCCGCGCACGCCGGCGGACTGTTTCGGGGCGGCGCTGGAGGCGGCGAGGATCGCGCTGGCGTACCGCACACCGGTGATGCTGCTCTCCGACGGGTATCTGGCCAACGGCTCGGAGCCGTGGCGGATCCCGGACCTGGACGAGCTGCCGGACCTGCGGGTGCAGTTCGCCACCAGTGCGAACCACACGCTGGCCGATGGCAGTGAGGTGTTCTGGCCCTACAAGCGGGATCCCAGGACTCTGGCCCGGCCGTGGGCGATCCCGGGCACGCCGGGTCTGGAGCACCGTATCGGCGGTATCGAGAAGCAGGACGGCACGGGCAACATCTCCTACGACCCGGCCAACCACGACTTCATGGTCCGCACCCGGCAGGCCAAGATCGACGGCATCGAGGTCGCGGACCTGGAGGTCGATGACCCGGACGGCGCGCGGACGCTGGTGCTGGGCTGGGGTTCGACGTACGGGCCGATCACGGCGGCGGTACGGCGGCTGCGCCGGGCCGGCGAGCCCATCGCCCAGGCCCATCTGCGCCACCTCAACCCCTTCCCGCGGAATCTGGGCGAGGTGCTGCGGGGGTACGACAAGGTGGTGATCCCGGAGATGAACCTCGGGCAGCTCGCCACCCTGATCCGGGCGAAGTACCTGGTCGACGCCCACTCCTACAACCAGGTCAACGGCATGCCGTTCAAGGCGGAACAGCTCGCCAGGGCTTTGAAGGAGGCCATCGATGACTGACACCGCAGGCGGGCTGCTGCAGCTGGTCCCCAAGGCCGAGGCCAAGCAGTCGATGAAGGACTTCAAGTCGGACCAGGAGGTGCGCTGGTGCCCGGGCTGCGGTGACTACGCGATCCTCGCCGCCGTCCAGGGCTTCATGCCCGAGCTGGGCCTGGCCAGGGAGAACATCGTCTTCGTCTCCGGCATCGGCTGCTCCTCCCGCTTCCCGTACTACATGAACACCTACGGGATGCACTCCATCCACGGCCGCGCCCCGGCCATCGCCACCGGCCTGGCCACCAGCAGGCGGGACCTGAGCGTGTGGGTGGTCACCGGTGACGGCGACGCGCTGTCCATCGGCGGCAACCACCTCATCCACGCCCTGCGCCGCAACGTCAACCTGAAGATCCTGCTGTTCAACAACCGGATCTACGGTCTGACCAAGGGCCAGTACTCGCCGACCTCCGAACTCGGCAAGATCACCAAATCGACCCCGATGGGCTCCCTGGACGCCCCGTTCAACCCGGTCTCGCTGGCGATCGGCGCGGAAGCGTCCTTCGTCGCCCGCACCATCGACTCCGACCGCAAACACCTGACCGAGGTCCTGCGCCAGGCCGCCGACCACCCCGGCACCGCCCTGATCGAGATCTACCAGAACTGCAACATCTTCAACGACGGCGCCTTCGACGCCCTGAAAGACACGCAGCAGGCCCAGGAGGCACTGATCCGCCTGGAACACGGACAGCCGATCCGTTTCGGCACCGACGGCGCCCGCGGTGTCGTGCGCAACCGGGCCACCGGGGACCTGGAGGCCGTCACCGTCACCGCGGACAACGAGGCGGACATCCTGGTCCACGACGCCCACGCCACCTCCCCGACCACCGCCTTCGCACTGTCCCGCCTCGCCGACCCCGACACCCTGCACCAGACCCCGATCGGAGTCTTCCGCTCCGTCGAACGCCCCGTCTACGACACCGCGATGGCCGACCAGCTCGACACCGCCATCGAACAGAAAGGCAAGGGCGACCTCGCCGCACTCCTGGCAGGCGGGGACACCTGGACAGTCATCGGCTG
>NZ_CM002285.1:3823717-3841902 GCF_000497445.1 Streptomyces roseochromogenus subsp. oscitans DS 12.976
AAACCTTCGCTCAGCTACGAGGCCCGGGACTGGATTTCCCGGGCCTCGTCGTATGCCTGGCGGGCCTTTGCCACTGCCGGCATGCGGTCATGGGTCCACTGGGCCAGGGAGCGCACCTGCTCCGCCGCCTCACGGCCGAGGCCGGTGAGCGAGTAGTCGACGCGGGGCGGGATGACCGGCTTGGCGTCCCGGTGGACCAGGCCGTCGCGCTCCAGGGTCTGCAGGGTCTGGGTGAGCATCTTCTCGCTGACGGTCCGCCCGCCGAGGCCGCTGATCGCCCGGCGCAGCTCGCTGAACCGGTACGGCCGCTCCAGCAGCTCGATCAGGACAAGGACACCCCAGCGGCTGGTGACGTGCTCCAGGACGAGCCGGTAGGGGCACACGGCCTCGGCATCCGCCGCGTTCTTGCTTACTGCCATGCCAGTACCTTACTTCAAAGTGGGTACTTTCAAAAGGTTAGCGCCCCTCCTAGGGTGAGTGTCACAAGGCACCCCCCGACTAGGAGTTCTGAACCATGAGCATCGTCGTCACCGGAGCCACCGGACACCTCGGCCGCCACGTCGTGGAGCAGCTGCTGGAACAGGTTCCGGCGGAGCAGATCACCGCTGTCGTGCGCGACGAACAGAAGGCCGCCGGCTTCGCGGCCCGCGGGGTGAAGCTCGCGATCGCCGACTACAACGCGCCCGAGACCTTCGACGACGTCTTCGCCGCGGGCGACAGGGTCCTGCTGATCTCGGGCAACGAGTTCGACAAGGGCCGTCCGGCCCAGCACCAGGTCGTCATCGACGCGGCGAAGGCGGCCGGCGTGGCGCTGCTCGCGTACACCAGCGCGCCGGGCAGCCTCACGGCCGCGCTCGCGGACGACCACCGGGCGACGGAGGAGGCGCTGCTCGCCTCGGGCCTGCCGTACACGCTGCTGCGCAACGGCTGGTACTTCGAGAACTACACCGAGAACCTCGCCCCGGTGCTGGAGCACAGCGCGGTCGTCCAGGCCGCCGGTGACGGCCGGGTCTCGGCCGCCTCCCGCGCCGACTACGCCGCCGCCGCGGTCGCGGTGCTGACCGGCGAGGGCCACGAGAACCAGACGTACGAGCTGGGCGGCGACGAGGCTTTCGGCTTCGCCGAGTACGCGGCCGAGCTGAGCCGGCAGACCGGCAAGGAGATCGTCTACACCCCGGTCTCCGCCGAGGCCTTCACCGGCATCCTGACCGGCGCCGGGCTGCCCGGACGGCTGGCCACGACCCTGGCCGGCGTGGATGCCTCCATCGAGAAGGGCGAGCTGGTGATCTCCTCCGGCGATCTGTCGCGCCTGACCGGCCGCCCGACGACGCCGCTGACGGAGGCGGTCACCGCCGCGCTCAAGAGCTGATCCTTCCGCTCAAGAGCTGATCCCTCCGAAGCCCTCGCCTGTCATGACCGTATGCCGATACACACATGACAGACGGGGGCGCCCGGCGTTACCTTCGTTCTCGCATGCCTGATGTGAGAGGGAGGGGCCGGTGACCGGGACGTCCAGGGGTGAGCACCGAATAGGCCTGCTCAACGGCTTCGCCGCCTACGGCATGTGGGGCCTGGTGCCCCTGTTCTGGCCGCTGCTGAAGCCCGCCGGGGCGGTGGAGATCCTCGCCCACCGCATGGTGTGGTCCCTCGCCGTCGTCGCCGTGGCACTGCTCTTCGTACGGCGCTGGGCCTGGGCCGGAGAGCTGCTGCGCCAGCCGCGCCGGCTCGGGCTGGTCGCCGTGGCCGCCACCGTCATCACGGTGAACTGGGGCGTCTACATCTGGGCCGTGAACTCCGGCCATGTGGTCGAGTCCTCCCTCGGTTACTTCATCAACCCGCTGGTGACCATCGCGATGGGTGTGCTGCTGCTGAAGGAGCGGCTGCGGCCCGTGCAGTGGGCGGCGGTCGCGACCGGCTTCGCCGCCGTCGTCGTCCTGACCGTCGGCTACGGCCGACCGCCGTGGATCTCGCTGGTCCTCGCCTTCTCCTTCGCCACCTACGGCCTGGTCAAGAAGAAGGTCGGCCTCGGCGGTGTCGAGTCGCTGGCCGCCGAGACCGCGATCCAGTTCCTGCCCGCGCTCGGCTATCTGCTGTGGCTCGGCTCGCACGGCGAGGCGAGCTTCCTCAACGACGGCGCCGGGCACGCGGCCCTGCTCGCCTCCACCGGTGTCGTCACCGCACTGCCGCTGGTCTGCTTCGGCGCGGCGGCGATCCGCGTGCCGCTGTCCACGCTGGGCCTGCTGCAGTATCTGGCGCCCGTCTTCCAGTTCCTGCTCGGCGTCCTCTACTTCCACGAGGCCATGCCGCCCGAGCGCTGGGCCGGGTTCGCGCTGGTCTGGCTGGCGCTGCTGCTGCTCACGGGCGACGCGCTGCGCACCGCACGCCGGCCGAGGGAACCTCTTGGCCCGCCCCGGGTGGACACGCCCGACTCCGCACCCGTGGAAGCCTGAACCGGCGGATCTCCGAACCGGCGGGCCTTCGAACCGGTGGGCCTCCGAACCCCTGGAGCGCGCGATCCGGTGGACGCCGCCGCTGTCAGTGCTCGCCGCTATAAGTGGTGACCATGTCTACTCAGTCACCCACCGAGGTCCCCGGCCCCCTGCACTGGAAGCTCGTCATCGACACGGCCGACCCGCACGCACAGGCCGACTTCTGGGCCGCTGCGCTGCACTACGCGGCCGAGGACAACAGCGCCCTCGTCGAACGGCTGCTGTCCGCAGGCGCGCTGCCCGGCGAGGCCACGGTCGAGTACCACGGCCGCCCCGCCTTCCGTGACCTGATCGCCGTACGGCATCCCGACGACCCGTACGACCCGGAGACCGGCACCGGACTGGGCCGGCGCCTGCTCTTCCAACGCGTCCCGGAGCCGAAGACGGTCAAGAACCGGCTCCACCTGGATCTGCACGCCGGCCCCGGGCGGCGCGCGGCGGAACTGGCCCGGCTTCAGACACTGGGCGCGCGGGTGGTGCGCGAGGTGAAGGAGCCCGGTGGGGAGTGGCTCGTGCTGACGGACCCGGAGGGCAACGAATTCTGCCTGCAGTAGGGCGCGTTGCCGCGCATGCCGCCGGTTACGGCCGCGCGGCGCGGGCCGCCCGGTCGGCCAGGCGGGCCATACGGGCACGGGCGGACTCCAGCGGGCCCGGGTCGTCGGCGG
This sequence comes from Streptomyces roseochromogenus subsp. oscitans DS 12.976, assembly GCF_000497445.1. NCBI lineage: Bacteria > Bacillati > Actinomycetota > Actinomycetes > Kitasatosporales > Streptomycetaceae > Streptomyces > Streptomyces roseochromogenus. Next base: position 3,826,872 of record NZ_CM002285.1, read on the forward strand.
CGGGGCCCGGCTCGGTGGCAAGGTCCGTCCACAGCTCGATCAGGTCCCGGCCCAGCCGCAGGCCCTCCTCGGGGTCACGTACGGCACGCCACGCGGTCGCCGCGCTCCGCACATTGCCGTAGGCGGCCTCCGCGTCCCGCGCCTGCCGGCGCAGCCGGGCCAGGTCCAGGGACAGCTGGAAGGCACGGACCGGCTCGTCTCCCAAGTAGGCGATGTAGGCGGCCAGTTCGCGCAGGTGCAGCACCTCCGCATGGCGGGGGCCCAGCACGGTGGTCGCCTCGGTGACCGTATGGTCGGCGAGTTCCGCCGCCGCCTCGATACGGCCGGCCCGCACGGCCTCGTTGATCCGCGTCATCGGCTCGGTGAGCAGCTCGGCCCCCTCCGCGGTCTCGGTCACGGGCCCGTCCCCGAGCACCTCCTCGGCAACGGCGTCGAAGCCTCGCGCGGGGGTGTGAGTGGGACCGGGGTCGGCGGCGGAGACCGCGGGGTCGGGCTCGAGATACAGGGCGGCAGCGGAGGCGGGAACCGTGGGTGCCGGCTTGGAGACCGGGAGCGGGGCGGGTGCGGGGGACATGGGGGCCGGCGTCGAGTGCGAGAGTGGGGCGAAGGCGGGGGCCACGGGGGTGGGCACAGGGAACGGGGCCGGGGCCGAGACGGGCGCCGCGTAGGCCGGCTCGGGGTCTCGGATGTCGGTAACGGGCGCCGGTGCCTGCCTGGTCGGCATGACCGGTGCCGGCCCGAACTGCCCCATCGGCGCCTGCGCCGTCCCGGCCGGCACAGGTTCCGGGTTGTCGGCCGGGGGTACGTCCCGCACGCCCCCGGGCGAGGGCGCCCCGCTGACGCCCCGCGGCACGCCCTCCCGAGCACCCTCCGGCGAGGCCACCCGTACCGGCTCCCCCGTCATCCGGCTGGAGCCGTCCGCCGAGACCTCCAGGGGAACCACACAGCCCGCGCTGTCGTCGTGGATCGTGGCGCGTACGGGAGCGCCCAGGCTGATGGCCAGGCGCTGGAGGTGGTTGAGGACGGCCTGCCGGATCTCCTCGCCCGGCGCGGCCGCCACCGAGGTCCCGCCCACCGACGCGCCGCCCGCGCCGAACACCCGGACCGGTACCACCGCCGGATGCGCCGCGGGCTGCTGCGCCCGCTTCTTCTCGAAGCTGAGTCGAGACATCGGTTTTCCCTCACTCCCCCGGCGTCGCGCGATCCGGTCGTACGCGTCCTGCCCACCAGTGTGTCGGCTCGCCCCGGCTTCCGCGTCACCGCAGCGTCACAGCCTCGCACCAGCCGCACCCTGGTCAAGTTTGCTTGCGTGTGCATAAAATGCATGTGCCTCTATTCCTCGTACGGCAGTACTCATCTGGGGGACCCATGAGCCGTCGTTTCCTCTTCGTCCTGGGCAGCGCACGCGCCGAGGGCAACACCGAACTATTGGCCCGCACCGCGGCCGAGCAACTGCCCGGTGACGTCGAACAACGCTGGATCCGCCTGGCCGAGCACCCGCTGCCCGACTTCGTGGACCAGCGGCACGACAGCGACCACGTACGGCCGCCTTCGGACAGCGCCACCGGTCTGCTGCTGGACGCCACACTCGCGGCCACGGACATCGTGATCGCCTCCCCGCTGTACTGGTACTCGGTGTCCAGCCTCACCAAGCGCTACCTGGACCACTGGTCCGGCTGGCTGCGCACCCCCGGTCTCGACTTCAAGGCGACCCTGGCCGGCCGCACGCTCTGGGGCATCGCCGCGCTCGCCGACAGCGAGCCGTCGGTCGCCGACCCCTACGCCGGCACGCTCCACAACTCGGCCGCCTATATGGGGATGCGCTTCGGCGGGGTGCTGCTGGGCAACGGCAGCGCCCGCGGCGACGTGCTGAAGGACACCGACGCGCTGGCCCGCGCAAAGACGTTCTTCGCACAGGACGCGCCCCTCGCGCGCTTCCCTCACCAGACCGCCTGAGATGCCTCAGAGGGTCAGGCACTGATGTCCTTCGTCGTGAACCGAGCCCATGCCGCCGAGCCGAACACGGCCGCGTACAGCGCCTGGAGGCCGAGGTTCTTCACCATGTCGTCCCAGTAGACGGGGTCGCGTATCAGGTCGGCGAAGGACAGCCAGTAGTGCGAGAAGAAGTACGGCTGGAGCGCGTGCAACTGGGGTATCTGGTCGAGGATCTGCACGGTGATGAGCAGGCCGACGGTAGTCGCCATCGCCGCGATACCGCTGCCCGTGAGTGTCGACACGAACAGGCCGAGCGCCGCCACGCCGACCAGTGAGGCGGCGACCACCAGGGCGATCAGCAGGGCCCGGCCGAGGCCCTCGGCGAAGCTGATCCGGGTGCCGGAGATGGTCGTGAGGTCGCCCAGCGGGAAGAGCAGCGCGCCGACGAGCAGCGCCGAGACGGCGACGACCAGCGTGGCCAGCACGCAGAAGGCCATCACCGCCGTGTACTTGGTGAGCAGCAGCCGGGTGCGGCCGGCCGGGGCGACCAGCAGATAGCGCAGGGTGCCCGCGCCCGCCTCGCCCGCGATGGCGTCGCCCGCGACCACTCCGACGGCCATCGGCAGGAAGAACGGCAAAGTCGCGGCCAGCGCGGTGAACACCAGGAACAGGCCGTTGTTGGTGATCTGCGAGATGAACGCCGGGCCCTGGCCACTGTGGTCCGCCGTCCCGCCGCCCCGCGTCTGGATCTTCACGGCGATCCCGACCAGCACCGGCACCGCGGCCAGCACCCCGAGCAGGGCGAGCGTGCGCCAGCGCCGGACGGTCGTGACCAGCTCGCTGCGCAGCAGACCGAACGTCCACAGCGGACTCGGCCGGGGGACGGCGGATCCAAGGACGGACTCGCCTCCGCCAACCGACTCGCCTCCGGCAACGGTCTCTGCTCCGGCTGCCGTCTCAGCCCGCGACATCGAAGCCCTCCCCCGTCAGCGCCACGAACGCGTCCTCCAGCGAGGCCCGTTCGACCGTGAAGCCGCGGACCCGCACCCCCGCCGCGACCAGGGTCGCGTTCACCTCGGCGAGGTCCCGCGCGGGCGGTTCGCCGGTGACCCGGTCGCCGTCGACGGTGACGTCCCCGACGCCCTGCTCCTTCAGCACCCTGGCCGCCTCGGCCGGATCCGGGGTGGTCACCACCAGCCGGCGGCGCGCCCCGGCCACCAGGTCGGCCACGGCGCCCTGCGTGACAAGCCGGCCCCGCGCCATGACCGCCGCGTGCGTGCACACCTGCTCGATCTCGTCGAGGAGGTGGGAGGAGAGGAAGACGGTGGTGCCGTCGGCGGCCAACTCCCGGATCAGGGTGCGGATCTCGCGCATGCCCTGCGGGTCGAGGCCGTTGGTGGGCTCGTCCAGGACGAGCAGCCGGCGCGGCTGGAGCAGCGCGGCGGCGAGGCCCAGGCGCTGTTTCATGCCGAGCGAGTACGCCTTCGCCTTCTTGCCCGCTGCCGCCGCGAGGCCCACCCGGTCCAGAGCGGCGGCGACGCGGGCACGCCGGGTCCGGGGGTCGGCGGTCGGGTCGGCTGCGTCGTAGCGCAGCAGGTTGTCCCGGCCGGAGAGGAAGCCGTACAGGGCCGGGCCCTCGATGAGCGCACCGACCTGCGGCAGGACGGCACGGGCCGCCCGGGGCATCGGGCGGCCCAGCACGCGGGCCGTGCCCGCCGTCGGCTCGATCAGGCCCATCAGCATCCGGATGGTGGTGGTTTTACCTGAGCCGTTCGGACCGAGGAAGCCGAAGACGCTGCCCGCCGGGACGGTCAGGTCGAGCCCGTCGACGGCGAGCTGTCCGCCGCGGTAGCGCTTGGTGAGACCACGGGTGACGATGACACCGTCCTGCGTCCGTCCCGGCTCCGGGGCGGTGACGGCGCCGCTCGCCTCCGCCCGGCCCGGAGCCGCGGCACGCTGCTCGGCGTCCCCCGCTTCCCCCGCACCCCTCGCTTCCCGCTCCGTGGCGGACGGCTCGTCCATCGGCTCCCCCCTCGATTCGTCCTGCCCCCCGAAGGGTCAACGTACGATCACGTCCCGCCGTGCCCGGAAGGGGTCACTCACTTCCCCGCGTCGGCCGCCTTCACCAGGGCGTCCTTGGTCACCGTGCCGGCGTAGACCTTGCCGTTGTCGGTGATCAGGGCGTTGACCAGGCGAGTGGAGAAGACCGTGCCCTTGCCGAACTTGCCGGAGACCTTCTCGCCGAGTGAGCCGACGAACCCGCCGAGGTCGCCGCCCTTGGAGCCGGTCGGCAGGCCGCCCTTGGAGCCGGTGTCGAAGGTCGCGATGGACGTCCAGCCCTTGCCGAGGACACCCGTGCCCTGCATGCCCTTGGCGAAGCCCTCGCCGGACTCGCGCCCGTGCTCCCGGGCCGCGGAGCCCTGCTTCTCCTGCGTCACCTTCGCGCCCTTGGGCGGCGTGAAGTCGAAGGCGGAGGCGGCCGGCTTGGCGAAGGAGACCTGGGTGAAGCCCGCGTCGAGGACGGCGGCGCCGCCGCTCTTCGGCGTCAGCGTGAACTTCAGCGGCATGCCCGTCTTCGCGTCGACGGCGATGCTGATCGCGCCGACCGTGGTGCCGGACTGCCGGGGCTTGATCAGCAGTTTGTAGGCGTCGCGGCCGGCGACCTGCTCGGTGCCGTCGACGGTGACGGACGTGGTGTCGTCCACCGACTTCAGCGCCTGGTCGGCGAAGTCCTTCGGTGTGGCCGGGGGCTCGGCCTTGCGGTCCTTGCCGGAGTCGGCCGAGGTGGAGTGGTAGACCGCGTTGCTCTTGCTGTCGTAGCCCCACACGTCCTTGCCGTTGTGGATCAGGCTGTACTCGGAGCCGCTCTCCAGCAGCGACAGCTTCTGCTTCTCCGGGCCGTCGGCGGCGACGCGCAGCGTGTGCGTGCCGGAGACGAGCGAGGTGAGCTGGGACTGCGGGTCGGCGGAAGAGCCGTCGCCGGAGCCCTTGGCGGCGCCGGAGGCCAGGTTGTTCTCCAGGCCGCCGAGGTTGGGCAGGCCCAGGTCGGTGCTGACTCGCACGGTGCCGGACAGCTGCTGCACGTCCGACTTGGCGATCTTCTCGATGAGCTGCTTGGCAGTGATCTTGGGCAAGTCGGGGTCACCGGAGGCGGCGAGCGCCGGGACCAGCCCGATCGTGGCCGCAGCCACCCCCACCACCGCGACCGGGACCGCGTATCGGGCGGCCTTGCGGCGTCCGGCGCGCGGGTCCTCGTCCCGAGCGGCGTCCGCTCGCGCGGCGTCCACTGCGTCGTCGGATTCGTACGGTGCCATGTGTGCCTTACCTCCGTCGTCGGCGGCGGCTGTCCTCACGTTGGTCCACCAGAGCCGCCATTCTCACCCGAATCGGTGAGGAGTGGTGATTTCCGTGGCTTCCATCTCACCAAATCAGCCTTGAGGAAGCGTCAGACCACGGAGCCAACTCCGTGTACGACTGCGGTATGACATGGAGGGGCGGTCGCTCCCCCGACCCGTAAGGGTCTCACCGGAACGAACGGGGCCGTAAGGGGTCGCACGTGGCCGTACGACTGGCCGCACCGCAAGGCGTGATCCATGGTGGCCGTCGGCGGCCGACCGGGGGCCGACATGAGGCGAGCCGACACGGCCGACCGGGCATCGGCCGCCGCGGTCAGCCAGGGGCCGGCCGAGATGATCGGCCGGGCGTCAGCCGGCGCGGTGAACCACCGCGTCACACAGCTCCATCAGCGCCGCCTTGGCGTCGCACTCCCTGAGCGGCGCCAGCGCGGCCCGGGCCTCCTCCGCGTACCGGACGGTGTCCCGGCGGGCCTGCTCCAGCGCGGGGTGCGCGCGCAGCGCGGCCAGCGCCTCGGCGTGCCGGGCGTCGTCGCTGAGGTCGGAGTCGAGCAGCTCGCACAGCGCGATGTCCTCGGGCAGGCCGAGCCGGGCCGCCCGCTCGCGCAGCCGGAGCACGGGCAGGGTGGGGATGCCCTCGCGCAGGTCGGTGCCGGGAGTCTTGCCGGACTCATGCGAGTCGGAGGCGATGTCCAGGACGTCGTCGGCGAGCTGGAAGGCGACCCCGAGCCGCTCGCCGTACTGGGTGAGCACATCGACGACCGTCTCGTCGGCGCCCGACATCATCGCGCCGAACCGGCACGAGACCGCCACCAGCGAGCCCGTCTTGCCGCCGAGCACGTCCAGGTAGTGCTCGACCGGATCGCGGCCGTCCGAGGGGCCGGCGGTCTCCAGGATCTGGCCCGTGACCAGCCGCTCGAACGCGAGGGCCTGCACCCGGACCGCCTCGGGGCCGAGGTCGGCGAGGATCTGGGAGGCGCGGGCGAAGAGGAAGTCGCCGGTGAGGACCGCGACGGAGTTGCCCCAGCGCGTGTTGGCACTGTCCACACCGCGCCGCACGGCCGCCTCGTCCATGACGTCGTCGTGGTACAGCGTGGCGAGGTGGGTCAGCTCCACGACCACGGCCGACGGCACGACGCCCGGAGCATAGGGGTCGCCGAACTGGGCCGCGAGCATCACGAGCAGCGGCCGGAACCGCTTCCCGCCGGCTCGCACGAGGTGCTGCGCGGCCTCCGTGATGAACGGGACCTCGCTCTTGGTGGCCTCGAGCAAGCCTTCCTCGACAGCCGCCAATCCGACCTGGACATCGGCTTCCAGAGCCTGGTCCCGCACGCTCAGCCCGAACGGCCCGACGACGGTCACGAGGGGTCTCCTGTCTGCTGGTGTCTGCTGGCGATTACACGGTTTGTCGATAGGTCGCTGCCATCACTCAAGTCAGCGTATCCGGTCCTCTTTCGATCACCGATAGCGCCCACCGGTCCAGCCCAGGCGGTATCAGATCATGACCGGTATGTTTTTGATCAAGTGCTAATAACGGACATTTATCGACTTAACAGGAATCCGCCCACTTTGTCGCGAACCGAGAGGCGAGCGGAGTAACACGCACGCCTCCCTCCGCACCCCCATCCCGCACACCCCTCCCGGGCAGCTCCCGCTGCAACCCTTCTCGTGGACGCGACCACCACGGCAACGACGGGCATCGCGCCACAGGCTCCACCACCCAGCCGAACCATCCAAATCCCCTATGTCCACTTTGCCTTATTTTGTCACTTCGTGAGTTGGGTCACTGGCACCCACCCGCACCCCCCACTGACCCGACATCCCTTCCGCCCTGCCGCGTCGGCGAGTTGAGAATTGGCAACCGCAAAGGATCAAGCACCCTATAGGGCACAGAACAAGGTCAAATAGTGCTTTCTGTGAATCAGGCCCTTGTTCCCGACATGTGCTCTCGCATACGTTCCCGGCCACCGGGCGGACGCCGAATCCTGCCGCCGCCCGCGTAACCCACTCGACGAACTGATTCATACGGCAGGAGCGGGGGACCCAGGTAAGTCGCCGGACCGGAACGGCACACGTCGCACCGGAACGGCTAGGGGTGAAGCCGTGCCTTTCCCGAGGCACGGCCGGGCACCTCCCCGCCCGAACCCGACAGCTCACCTCGCAGGCGTCGGAGAGGACTTCCCCATGCCTGCTTCCGCTCAGCACCGCCGTACCCGGACCAACCGTCTCTTCCGCACTTTCACCGTCCTCGGCACCGGTGCCGCCGTCCTCGCCCTGCCGCTCATCGGCGCCACCAGCGCCTCCGCGGCCACCGGCACGACGACCACCAAGGTGGCCTCCACCACTCGCGCCGGGTACTCGAACAACCTCGACGGCTGGATCCGCGAGTCGCTCGCGATCATGGCCCAGAAGGGCATCCCGGGCAGCTACAACGGCATTTACCGCAACATCATGCGGGAGTCCTCCGGCAACCCGCTGGCCATCAACAACTGGGACTCCAACGCCGCCGCGGGCACCCCGTCCAAGGGCCTGCTGCAGGTCATCCAGCCGACCTTCAACACCTACCACGTGGCCGGTACGGCGTTCGATCTCTACGACCCGGTCGCCAACATCACCGCGGCCTGCAACTACGCCGCCGCGCGCTACGGGTCGATCGACAACGTCTACAGCGCGTACTGACAGGCCCCGCCCGTCCGGCGGACCGGAATGACCCCGGCCGTCCGGCGCGTACCCGCACCTGACGGACGGGGGCGTGCCGGGCGGCCGCCGGGCATCCACCGGGCCTGCCACGGACGGCCACGCACCGATATGCCGGTCAGCCGGTCGTGTACCGATGTGCCGGTCGATCGGTCGCGTACTGACGTGCCGGTCCATCGGTTGTGTACTGATGTGCCGGTCAGTCGGTCGGGAACAGTTTTTCGAGGACGACCGCGATGCCGTCAGCCTCGTTCGACAGGGTGATCTCATCGGCCACCGCCTTGAGTTCGGGATGTGCGTTGGCCATGGCGACCCCGTGTCCGGCCCAGTCCAGCATCGGGATGTCGTTGGGCATGTCGCCGAACGCCAGGGCCTGCTGTGCGGCGACGCCGAGCCGCTCGGCGGCCAGTGCGAGACCGGTCGCCTTGGTCACCCCGGACGGCTGGAGTTCCACGGTCCCCGGCCCCGACATGGTGACCGTCGCGAGCGAGCCCACCACCACGCGCGCGATGGCGGCCAACTCGTCGTCGGACAGGGTGGCATGGCGCAGCAGCACCTTACTGATGGGCTCGCACCACAGGTCGTCGCGCCGGCCGACCCGCACCGCGGGCAGGGTCGGGTGCGGCATGAGATAGCCGGGCTCGATAAGCGTGAGCCCGTCGACACCGTCCTGGTCGACAGCCGCGTAGACCTGCCCCACCTCCGCCTCGATCTTGCCGAGCGCGGTCTCGGCCAGGTCCCGATCCAGCCGCACCGACCACAACAGGCGCCCGGATAGGGCGTCGTAGACCTGTGCGCCCTGCCCGCACACCGCGAGTCCCGTGCAGCCGAGGTATGCGAGGAGAGGCCGTACCCGCGGGGCCGGGCGGCCCGTCACCACCAGGTGCCGGGCACCGGCCCGCGCCACCCGCGCGAGCGCGGCGAGCGACCGTTCGGAGACGGTGTCGTCGCCGCGCAGCAGCGTTCCGTCCAGGTCGGTGGCGATCAGTGCATACGCGGGGGAGGCTGCCATGATCAGAGAATACGGATACCGCGCCCCGCCGACTCATCTTGTCGTCCTGCGTACTTACGTACTGATCAGCCCAAGTGGTGCCCGCCGCCTCCTTGATGACGTCCTCAAGCGCTCGCTCCGGCCCCCCGCGGATTCAGCCGTGGGCCGCCGCCAGGTGTTTCGTCAGCCGTGGGGAGGCGAACTCCGTGCCGCAGACGAAGCGCATCACCGGGCCGTACGACGACGCCGCCGGCAGGCCGGTGAAGTACAGACCGGGCACGGAGGAGACAAAGCCAGGGCCGACCTTGGGCGTTCCGCGGCTCACCGCGAGCCGGGTGCGCAGTCCGGGACCGAGGAAGTCCATCGCCGCGATGTCGACGCGGTAGCCGGTGGCCGCGATGACATGGTCGGCGGTGAGCCGCTCGGCGCTCCCGCCGTGCGTGCGCACCGTGAGGACGGGGCTGCCGTCCGCCGCCTCGGCGGCCACGACCCGCTCGACCTCCTGTACCTGCACGGCGCTCTCGAAGCGCTCACGCAGCCACCAGGCGCCGAGCGGTCCGAGGACGCGGCGGACCAGGTGGTGGCGGGTGGCCTCGGGCAGATAGCGGTAGGGATGCGGGTAATAGCTGAGCGCCCACAGCGACCACGCGTTGCCGAAGGGGGACTCGGGGCGCAGCTTCGGCTGCTCCCAGGGCGGGGCGCCGAAGGCGACCCGGCCGCGGCCGCGCGCGACGACACGCACGCGTGCCCCCGCTTCGGCGGCGAGCGCCGCCGTCTCCAGCGCGGACTGGCCGGCGCCGACCACGATCAGCTCCTTGCCGGCGAACCGGCTCAGGTCGTGGTGCTGGGAGCTGTGCGAGACCGGGCCCGTGGGCGCCGGTCCGTCCGCCGCGGCTCCCGCGAGCTCCGCCGGCAGGTGCGCGAGGCCCGAGAGTCCGGTGGCGACGACAACCGCGCGCGCGGTGAACAACTCACCCGAGTCCAGCTTCAGTTCGAAGCTCCCGCTCCCGGCGCGGTCCACGGCGACGACCCGCACCCGCTCCACGTCGGGCACCAGCTTCTGCTGGAACCACTCGCCGTAGCCGATGAACGTATCCGCCGGGATGATGTCCTCGTCGGCCACCAGGCGGCGGATCCCGGCCGCGTCGCAGTAGTCGGCGAGGGTGTGGCCGGGCTGCGGGCAGTCGAAGTTCGAGGCTGCGGGTGTCGACTTCAGGAGCATGCCCTCGGGCATGTGGTCGCGCCAGCTGACCATGGGGTCGCCGAAGACGCGGACGGGCATGCCGCGCGCCCGCAGATGGGCGGCGGTGGACAGGCCGAACGGCCCGGCCCCGATGACTGCAACCGGTCGAGTCACGAAGTCCCTCCCCAGGACACGGTGCGCCACTCCTTGGTGGCCTTGCCTACTTCGTGGTGGTGCTGCCGCGGCGGTTGGTCCGCCACAGCTGATAGAGGTGCTTCGCGCCCGGGCGCACGAAGCGGGCGAGCATCGTGAGGAACGGCAGCGGGTCGTCACCCGCGAGCCAGGCCAGCTCCGTCCCGCTCGCCCGGGCCGGCGCGTGCGGCGTCGTATAGCCGCTGCGGCGGTAGGCGAGGAGGGCGGGGAGGTCGATGTTCTCCACGATGTAGCGGTGGCCGGCGCGCTGTTCCCCCTCCGGTACGGCGCGGCCGGTCAGATTCAGGTGCATCGCGCGTACGACGTCCACGCCCGACTCGTTCTCGAAGAGGCGGAACTGGGCGCCCATGCGCGGGTTGAAGTCCAGGAGCTTGTACTGTCCGTCGCGCCGGTCGAAGCGCAGGTCGAGGTCGATGATGCCGCTGTAGCCGATCTGTTTGATGAAACGCGCGACGAGGTCGGTGAGTTCCGGGTTGTCGACGACGTACGCGTTCGCCGTCATACCGGCGTGCGGCGGCCATGAGCGGACCTTGACGCCGGTGAACAGCGCGAGGGGGCTGGAGTCCTGGTCGAAGCAGGCGTGCACGATCCAGTCCTCGGCCTCCTCGCGCGGCAGGTACTCCTGGAGGATCACGCCCGGTTCGTCGCCCCAGTCACGGGCGAGGGTGAGCAGGCCCTCGCGGGTGGCGATCCTCGTGGTGCCGTTGACCGCGGGCCTGCTGCGCCGGACGAACGCCTCGCGGTTCTTGGCCACCACGGGGAAGCGGGCCGTGTCGGCGAAGGCGACGATGTCGTCGTACGACTCCGGGAACGCCGACGCGGGGCTCGCGATGCCGTGCTCCACACACAGTTCGTGCAGGCCCTGCTTGCTGGCGAGCCGGCGCGGCAGCGCGGGGTCGACCCGCGGGAAGAGAAAGGATCCGGCCAGCTCGTCCTGGTGCTCGGCGATCAGTACGGCGGCCTCCTCGTCGGTCGGGACGAGGACGCTGGGACGGCCGATACGGCGGCCGATGCGCAGCAGGCCCTCGACCAGGTGGCCGGGGTCCTCAGCACCGGTCGTCGGCCACACGAAGGCCTTCTTCAGGTAACGCGAGGAGGCCGCGGGCGTGTAAGCGTCCTCGGTGACGGCATACATGGGCACGCCGAGCCGGCCCAGGCTGCGGATCGCTCCGACGCCGCCATGGTGCAGCGGATAGTCGCCGAACTTGACGATCAGTCCCGGCACATCACGGTCCGCCTCGAACGGCACACCGACGACACTTTCGGCCACGGGTCCCCCCACGTGTCCCCCCTTTGGAACGGACCCACCCCGTCCGTGTCCCCAAAGGACGCTAAGCCGGAATTGCCGCCTCCGACAAGGCCCATTCGGACATTGCGAACTCTTTAGACAGGGTGCGAGCAACCTTTCGAAGACATCGCTACACGCGCGTTTCGGACACCCATGAGGGTGCTGCTCGAGGCACTGCCCAAGACACGCGTTGCGGCCGTAACGTGTGGCGCGACCATATGGAACGCATCGCCACGCACGGCCCGGATGAGAGTGAGGCAGTACCCCATGCCCCCCTTCGACGTCCCCGAGGGCGACCCCTTCGGCCCGCACAACCTCCCCTATGGCGTGTTCTCGCCGTCCGGCAGCACGGAACGGAGGGTCGGTGTCCGGTTCGGGGACCACGTCCTCGACGCGGGCGCCGCTGCCGCCGCCCTGGGCTCGCCGTACCACTCCCTGCTCGCGCGGCCCACCCTCAACGCGCTGCTCGCCGCCGGCCGCCCGGTCTGGTCGGACGTACGGCGCGTGATCACGTCCTGGATCACGGACCCCGCGCACCACGAGGCGGTCGAGCCGCTGTTCCGCCATCTCTCCGAGGTAACCCTGCACCTGCCCTTCGAGGTGGCGGACTACGTCGACTTCTACGCCTCGGAGAACCACGCGCGAAACGTCGGCCAGATCTTCCGCCCGGACGCCGCGGACTCCCTCACCCCCAACTGGAAGCACCTGCCGATCGGTTACCACGGCCGCTCCGGCACGGTGGTGGTCTCCGGCACGGACGTCGTACGGCCGTCCGGGCAGCGCAAGGCGCCGGCCGATCCGGCGCCCGTCTTCGGCCCGTCGGTCCGGCTGGACATCGAGGCCGAGGTCGGCTTCGTCGTGGGCGTGCCGTCCGCGCTGGGCAGCCCGGTCGCACTGGCCGACTTCCGTGACCACGTGTTCGGCCTCTGTCTGCTGAACGACTGGTCCGCGCGGGACATCCAGGCCTGGGAGTACGTCCCTCTCGGCCCCTTCCTCGGCAAGTCCTTCGCCACCTCGGTGTCGGCGTGGATCACCCCGCTGGAAGCGCTGGAGCACGCGCGCGTGGCGCCTCCCGAGCGCACGCACCCGCTACTGCCCTATCTGGACGACTCGGCGCCCGGCAACGAGGCCGGCGGCTACGACCTTCGCATCTCCGTCGCGATCAACGGCCATGTGGTCTCCGAGCCGCCCTTTTCGACGATGTACTGGACCGCCGCCCAGCAGCTCGCCCACATGACGGTGAACGGCGCTTCCCTGCGCACCGGCGACCTCTACGGCTCGGGCACGGTGAGCGGTCCCGAGGAACGCCAGCGCGGCTCCCTGCTGGAGCTGACCTGGAACGGTCAGGACCCCCTCGAACTCCCCGACGGCAAGCGGGCCTTCCTGGAGGACGGCGACGTGGTGACCCTGTCGGCCTGGGCTCCCGGGGCGGACGGGCGCCGCGTCGGACTGGGGGAGGTCAGCGGGCGGGTCGTGGCGGGGTGAACGCCATCTTGTAGCAAGAGCTTGACACAAGCCTGGCGGAGCCTGCATCTTGTACTCACCGCTTGATACAAGCGGTGAGTACAAGTCGTGCTTCCACGGGGACTTCCATGACCGATCTCGACGTGACCCTCCCATCGGCCGCCACGCGGGGCCCGGTCGACCGCTACGCCCGCTGGACGGGGGTCGCCACGGGCGCCCTGGCGGCCTGCCTGCTGTCCCCCCTCGACCACGGCAACGGCGTCCTGTACGCCCTCCCGGCGTTCGGACTGTGCGCGGTCGCCGGCGTCCTGGCCGGCGACGCGCTGACCGCGCCGGCCCGTGGAGCCGTCCGCACCGCCGGGCTCCAGCCGCGCCGGGTACGCGACTACGCGCCGCCCCGGATGACCTCGCTGCTGGCCGTCCTCGCGGTCGCCCTGGTGGCGCTGCTGGCGACGGCAGGCGCGGTGGCCTCGCCGGACGAACTGGGACGGGCGGGCCGTCAACTCGCCCTGACCTGCAACGGGGTGACCGAGGCGCACGGCCCCTGGCCCGGCCTGTACTACGGCCTGCCCGTGCTGGCCTCCCTCGCCGTCGCCACGGGCGCCTGCGGCTGGTCCCTGCGGCGCATCGCCACCCGGCCCGGTGACGAGCAGTCCCGCCGTGACCGCTCGCTGGCGATCGTCGCCGCCTGGGGGATCGTCGTCTCCACCTCGCTGCTGGGCGCGGCCGTGACGGCCTCGGCCGCCCTGCTGCGCATGAGCTGCGACGGGACCGCGGGAACCGTGTCGACTGGGTTCCTGGTGCCGCTGGCCCTGGTCTCGCTGGTGACCGCTCCGTGGCTGCTCTTCACCGTCTGCTCGCCCCGGGCGGGGCGGCTCCGCGGGGCGGACCGAGGGGTGCGCCGGTGAGTGGCGCGGCCGTCCGGGTCGACACGACCAGCCCGGTCCCGCCGTACGAGCAGATCCGCGCCCAGCTCGCCGCCCTGATCAGCAGCGGACAGCTGGCCGAGGGCGAGCGGCTGCCGACCGTACGGCAACTGGCCGCGGACCTCGGCCTGGCGGCGGGCACCGTGGCCCGCGCCTACCGCGAACTGGAGGCCGCGTCCCTGATCCGGACCCGGCGCGGCGCGGGCACGCGCGTGGCCCCTCCGCCACCGGGCGCCCGCCGCCACGAGACAGCGGAACTCGCCGCCGGAACCAGGGACTTCGTGGCCTGGGCGGTGGCCTTGGAGTTCGGAGAGGACGACATCCTGGAGGCGGTACGGCAAGCCCTGCGGGCGCGGAAGACGTAAGACCACCACTCCCCGCGGGCGGGCAAGCCGGACATGCGGGAAGCAGAGTGCGGGAACCACGAGACGGATCACTGCCGAGACCTGACTCCCGCGGCTCCTCACCGTCATACTGGGCGGACACGCACACGCACCACGCACACGCACCACGCGACGCGCCCTCGGCGCATCGCCCCGCACCACCCGACACCCGCACAACTCTCCGACCAGGAACCGGAGCCCCGGCATGACCGTCTGCCTGCTCCTGCTGAGCGCCGTCGCCCTGACGGCCGCCCTGCCGGCACCGCGCGCGCTGACCCGTGCCACCTGGCCCGACCGGGAACCCGTGGTCGCGCTGTGGGTGTGGCAGTGCCTGGTCGCCACCGTCCTGCTGTGCTGCCTGGCCGCCCTGATCCTGGGCACGGCAGCCGTCTTCCACACCGTCCGCGACCGCGTGTTCGCCCCCGCACCGCCCTCCGTCACCGCCGCCTACGACCTCTCCTCCGCACCGGTGTGGGCCGCCGCCCTCACCGTACTGCTGGCCTGCGGGGCGGCTTGGACGACGGCGATGCTGGCCCGGGAACTCGTCGAGGCGCGCCGCAGCCGCGGCCAGGCCCGCGCGCAGCTGCGCGAGCGCGCC
>NZ_CM002285.1:3842628-3855250 GCF_000497445.1 Streptomyces roseochromogenus subsp. oscitans DS 12.976
GTACCCGGACGCCTGGTGGATGCCGGGACACCCGCCGCAGCTGGTCGTCACCACGGGGGCGCTGCAGCGCCTCACCGACCACCAGTTGGACGCCGTCCTCACCCACGAACGCGGGCACGCGCGTGCCCACCACGACTGGCTGCTGCACCTGTCCACGGCGCTCGCCACCGGCTTCCCGCGCGTGCCGCTGTTCGCGCACTTCTGTGACCAGACGCACCGCCTGGTCGAGCTGGCCGCCGACGACACGGCGTCCCGCCGCTGCGGCCACCTCACCACGGCCCTCGCGCTGATCGAGCTGAACCAGCACCGGGGCGTCCTGTCCTGCGATTCCAGCCGCCGCCTGCTCGGCGAGCGCGTGAACCGCCTGCTGGAGCCGCCGCCCCGGCTGCTGCGCCGGCACCGGGCCCTGACGACGACGGTGGCCGCCCTGGTGCCGCTGCTGCCGCTCCTGATCACGTTCGCTCCAGGGCTGACGGCACTGTCCTGACCGTCCCACCGGGTGGCAGACCTTCCCGCCCTTGACGGAAAGCCACAGCTCAGCCACGCATCCAACGCCCCCGGCATCGCCTCGGACCGGCCCGCTGAAGCCAGTCGTCCACGTCCGGTCGGCTATATCCAGTCGTCGGGCTCCGGCTCCTCGTCCGGCTCCGGCCAGTCGGCGTCCTGCGCGTCGCCGGCAGCCGGGGCCGGCCCGTCCAGGGAGGCCAGCACGGCCAGCACGCCCTCGCCGTACGTCGCCAGCTTCTTCTCGCCGACACCGCTCACCGTGCCGAGCTCACGTACCGAAGCGGGGCGACGGCTGACGATCTCCCGCAGCGTGGCGTCGTGGAAGATGACGTACGCCGGTACGCCCTGTTCACGAGCCTGTTCGGCTCGCCAGGCGCGCAGTGCCTCGAAGGCGGGCAGCAGTTCGCCGGGCAGCTCGGCCGCGGCGGCCTTGGCCTTGCGGTCGCCACCGGAGGCGCCGGTGGAGCGCGACCGCGAGATGGCCGGCTTCTTCGGCTCCTTGCGCAGCGGCACCTCCCGTTCGCTCCGCAGTACGGTGCCGCTCGCCTCGGTGAGCGCCAGAGTGCCGTACTCCCCCTCCACCGCGAGCAGTCCCTGCGCCAGCAGCTGCCGGACGACGCCCCGCCACTCGGTTTCGGTGAGGTCGGTTCCGATACCGAAGACGGACAGCTGGTCGTGGTCGCACTGGATGACCTTGCCGGTGCGCTTGCCGAGCAGGATGTCGACGATCTGTACGGCGCCGAACTTCTGCCCGCGCTCGCGCTGCAGCCGTACCACCGTCGACAGCACCTTCTGCGCTGCGATCGTGCCGTCCCAGGTCTCCGGCGGGGTGAGGCAGGTGTCGCAGTTGCCGCAGCCCGCCGCATCGGGGTCCTGGCCGAAGTAGGCGAGCAGCTGGCCACGGCGGCACTGGGCCGTCTCGCACAGCGCGAGCATGGCGTCGAGGTGAGCGGCGGCCCGGCGGCGGAACGCCTCGTCGCCCTCGCCGGACTGGATCAGCTTGCGCTGCTGTATGACGTCGTTCAGGCCGTACGCCATCCAGGCCGTGGACGGAAGCCCGTCGCGGCCCGCGCGGCCGGTCTCCTGGTAGTAGCCCTCGATCGACTTCGGCAGGTCGAAGTGGGCGACGAACCGTACGTCCGGCTTGTCGATGCCCATGCCGAAGGCAATGGTCGCCACCACGACCAGGCCCTCCTCGCGCAGGAACCGCGACTGGTGCGCGGCACGCATGCCCGCGTCCAGGCCCGCGTGATACGGCACCGCCTCGATGCCGTTGGCGGTCAGGAACTCGGCCGTCCGCTCCACCGAGTTCCGGGAGAGGCAGTAGACGATCCCCGCGTCGCCCGCGTGCTCCTCCCTGAGGAAGGCGAGCAGCTGCTTCCTGGGGTCGGCCTTGGGCACGATCCGGTACTGGATGTTGGGCCGGTCGAAGTTGGCGACGAAGTGGCGGGCCGTCGGCAGGTTCAGCCGTTGGGTGATCTCCTCGTGCGTGGCGCGAGTGGCCGTGGCGGTGAGGGCGATCCGCGGGACGTCCGGCCAGCGCTCACCGAGGAGGGACAGGGCGAGATAGTCGGGGCGGAAGTCGTGGCCCCACTGGGACACGCAGTGCGCCTCGTCGATCGCGAAGACCGAGATCTTGCCGCGCGAGAGCAGGTCGAGGGAGGTGTCCAGGCGCAGCCGCTCGGGTGCCAGATACAGCAGGTCCAGCTCGCCGGCCAGGAACTCGGCCTCGACGACGCGCCGCTCGTCGAAGTCCTGCGTGGAGTTGATGAAGCCGGCCCGCACGCCGAGGGCGCGCAGGGCGTCCACCTGGTCCTGCATCAGGGCGATCAGCGGGGAGATCACCACGCCTGTACCGGGTCTGACCAGGGCCGGGATCTGATAGCACAGCGACTTGCCGCCGCCGGTGGGCATGAGGACGACGGCGTCTCCGCCCGCCACCACATGCTCGATGATCGCTCCCTGCTCGCCCCGGAAGGCCTCGTATCCGAAGACCCGGTGCAGCGTGGCCAGCGCCTCGCTGTCGGCCGCACCCGGCCCCTCGGTCACCTGTGGCATCTCGCTGATCCCGCCCGTCGCGCTCATCGTCCTGTCCCCCGCCGGTCCCCCGTGTGTCGTCTCTCGACCGCTGCATCCACGATAGGGGTCCGGACCGACAGCCTCGGAGTTATCCACAGGCTCACCGAGATGGCCCACGTCAAGGACACGATCATCGTTCACACGTTCGCGAGAGACCTGCCGGTTTCCCGCCGATAGTCTGGATGCACCGGCGAGACTCCGTCCCATGGGAGCACTGATGAGCGTCGCACCGAAGGCGTCCGCGTCCAGCTGGCCGATGCCGCCGAAGGGCGGCTGGACCGCCGACGACCTGGACCGCCTCCCGAATCTTCCTCCGCACACGGAATTGATCGACGGGAGCCTGGTCTTCGTGAGCCCGCAGACCATCTTTCACGAGCGCACCATCGACTACTTCAAGTGGCAGCTCCAGTCGCTGGCACCTGAGGAGTTCGAGGTGTTCCGCGAGTTCACCATCGACCTGGACCGCCAGAACCGGCCCGAACCAGACGTGGTCGTCGTGCAGGCGGACGTGGTGGAGGACCCGTACCAGACCCGCTTCCCGGTGGAATCGGTCGTCCTGGCCATCGAGGTCGTCTCCGAGGACTCCGTCTCCCGCGACCGCGAGACCAAGCCGCTGAAGTACGCCCGAGCCAAGATCCCCCACTACTGGCGGGTCGAGAACGAGAAGGGCCGGGCTGCGGTGCACGTCTTCGAGCTGGAGCCGACGACCGGCACCTACACCAGCACCGGCATCTTCCGCGAGCGTATGAAGCTGGACGTGCCGTTCCCGGTGGACCTCGACCTGACACAGATCAAGGCGCGCCGCGACAGGAGTTAGTGACCCTGGAAACACACCGTTGCCCGGCGCCCTCACGAAGGAGGGTGCCGGGCAACGGCATGTAGCGACGAGCGTCAGCGCACGAAGACTCCCGCCTGGCTCGCCAGGTTCAGGAAGTACTGCGGAGCCACACCGAGGACCAGGGTCACCGCCACGCCCATGGCGATCGCCGCCATGGTCAGCGGCGACGGTACGGCCACGGTGGGACCCTCCGGCCTCGGCTCGCTGAAGAACATCAGCACGATCACGCGGATGTAGAAGAACGCGGCGATCGCCGAGGAGATCACACCGACCACGACCAGCGGCGCCGCGCCACCGTCCGCCGCCGCCTTGAACACGGCGAACTTCCCGGCGAAACCGGAGGTCAGCGGGATGCCGGCGAAGGCCAGGAGGAATACGGCGAAGACCGCAGCGACCAGTGGGGAGCGACGGCCGAGACCCGCCCACTTCGACAGGTGGGTCGCCTCGCCGCCCGCGTCGCGGACCAGGGTGACCACGGCGAAGGCGCCGATCGTCACGAAGGAGTAGCCGGCCAGGTAGAAGAGGACCGACGAGACGCCTTCCTTCGACGTGGCGATGACACCCGCGAGGATGAATCCGGCGTGCGCGATGGACGAGTACGCCAGCAGCCGTTTGATGTCGGTCTGCGTGATCGCGACGATCGCACCGCCGAGCATGGTGATGATCGCCACCGCCCACATGACCGGCCGCCAGTCCCAGCGCATGCCCGGCAGGACGACGTACAGCAGGCGCAGCAGCGCGCCGAACGCGGCCACCTTCGTCGCCGCGGCCATGAAGCCGGTCACGGGCGTCGGAGCGCCCTGGTAGACATCCGGCGTCCACATGTGGAACGGCACCGCGCCCACCTTGAACAGCAGGCCCATCACGATCAGGGCGCTGCCGAGGAGCAGCAGTGCGTCGTTGCCCATGGTGTTGGCCAGCGCAGGGTCGACGTTGGTGACCGTGCCGTCGACGACCTGGGCGATGCGCGCGTACGACACCGAGCCCGCGTAGCCGTACAGCAGGGCGATGCCGAACAGGGTGAAGGCGGAGGCGAAGGCGCCGAGCAGGAAGTACTTGACCGCGGCTTCCTGCGACATCAGCCGCTTGCGGCGGGCCAGCGCGCACAGCAGGTACAGCGGCAGGGAGAAGACCTCCAGGGCCACGAACAGCGTCAGCAGGTCGTTGGCCGAGGGAAACACCAGCATGCCGGCGATCGCGAAGAGGAGGAGCGGGAAGGCCTCGGTGGTGGTGAAGCCGGCCTTCACCGCGGCTTTCTCGCTGTCGCTGCCCGGTACCGAGGCGGCCTGCGCGGCGAAGGAGTCGACGCGGTTGCCGTGCGCGGCCGGGTCCAGGCGCCGCTCGGCGAAGGTGAACAGGGCGATCAGACCGGCCAGCAGGATCGTGCCCTGCAGGAACAGGGACGGTCCGTCGACCGCGATCGCGCCCATCGCCGCGATGTGCGCCTTCGTGGTGCCGTAGCCGTCGGCCGCGAGCGCGACGACCGCGGCGAACGCAGCGCACAGGGCCACGACGGACACGAACACCTGTGAGTAGTAACGGGACTTGCGTGGGAAGAACGCCTCGATCAGCACGCCGACCAGTGCCGCACCGGCGACGATCAGCGTCGGCGACAATTGTCCGTATTCGATCTTCGGTGCCGGGATCTTCGAGATCGGGTCGGCCGCGGTTGTCCACAGGCTGTGGACGGCTGTTGTGCTCACTTGGCCGCCTCCACCGAGGGCTTGGGGTCGGTCTTGTGTACGTCGGACATCGTCTGCTTGACCGCCGGGTTGACGATGTCCGTGACGGGCTTCGGGTAGACGCCCAGGAAGATCAGCAGCACGATCAGCGGGGCGACGACCACGAGTTCACGCGCGCGCAGGTCGGGCATCGCCGAGACCTCGGGCTTCACCGGGCCCGTCATCGTCCGCTGGTACAGGACGAGGGTGTAGAGCGCGGCGAGGACGATGCCGAAGGTGGCGATGACGCCGATCACCGGATAGCGCGCGAACGTGCCGACCAGGACCAGGAACTCGCTCACGAACGGGGCTAGTCCGGGCAGCGAGAGGGTGGCGAGGCCACCGATCAGGAAGGTGCCGGCGAGCACCGGCGCGACCTTCTGCACGCCTCCGTAGTCGGCGATGAGCCGCGAGCCGCGCCGGGAGATCAGGAAGCCGGCGACCAGCATCAGCGCGGCCGTGGAGATGCCGTGGTTGACCATGTAGAGCGTGGCGCCGGACTGGCCCTGGCTGGTCATCGCGAAGATACCCATGATGATGAAGCCGAAGTGCGAGATCGACGCGTACGCCACCAGGCGCTTGATGTCCCGCTGGCCGACGGCGAGCAGTGCGCCGTAGACGATGCTGATGAGCGCCAGTACGAGGATGACGGGCGTCGCCCACTTGCTGGCCTCCGGGAACAGCTGGAGGCAGAAGCGGAGCATCGCGAACGTGCCCACCTTGTCGACGACCGCGGTGATGAGGACGGCGACCGGGGCGGTGGACTCCTGCATGGCGTTGGGCAGCCAGGTGTGCAGCGGCCACAGCGGCGCCTTCACCGCGAAGGCGAAGAAGAAGCCGAGGAACAGCCAGCGTTCGGTGCTCGTCGCCATGTGCAGCGAGCCGTTGGCACGGGCCTGTGCGATCTCCTGGAGGCTGAAGTTTCCGGCCACTACGTAGAGGCCGATCACCGCGGCCAGCATGATCAGGCCGCCGACCAGGTTGTAGAGCAGGAACTTCACAGCCGCGTACGACCGCTGCGTCGAGGCCGCCTTCTCGCCCTGCGCATGGGCGCGGTCTCCGAAGCCGCCGATGAGGAAGTACATCGGGATGAGCATGGCTTCGAAGAAGATGTAGAAGACGAAGACGTCGGTGGCCTCGAAGGAGATGAGCACCATCGCCTCGACGGCGAGGATCAGCGCGAAGAAGCCCTGGGTGGGCCGCCAGCGCCGGCTGCCGGTCTCCAGCGGGTCGGCGTCGTGCCAGCCGGCGAGGATGATGAACGGGATCAGTACGGCGGTCAGCGCGATCAGTGCCACCGCGATGCCGTCGACACCCAGCTCGTACCGCACCCCGAAGTCCTTGATCCAGGCGTGGGATTCGGTGAGCTGGTAGCGGGCGCCGTTCGGATCGAAGCGGACCAGGACGGTGACCGCCAGGGCGAGCGTGGCGAGCGAGACGAGCAGCGCCAGCCACTTGGCGGCGGTGCGCCACGCGGCCGGTACGGCGGCCGTGGCGACGGCCCCTACGGCCGGGAGCGCCGCCGTCGCTGTCAGCAGAGGAAAGGACATCGGTATCAGACCGCCCTCATCAGCAGGGTCGCGGCGACCAGGAGTGCCGCACCGCCGAACATCGAGACCGCGTAGGAGCGGGCGAAGCCGTTCTGGAGCCGGCGCAGCCGCCCGGACAGGCCGCCGAAGCTTGCCGCTGTGCCGTTGACGACACCGTCGACCAGGGTGTGGTCGACGTACACCAGGGAGCGCGTCAGGTGCTCGCCGCCGCGTACCAGGACCACATGGTTGAAGTCGTCCTGAAGCAGGTCGCGGCGGGCCGCGCGGGTGAGCAACGAGCCGCGCGGGGCGACGACGGGGACCGGCTTGCGGCCGTACTGCGCCCAGGCGATACCTACGCCGATGACCAGACACACCATGGTCGCGCTGGTGACCGTCCAGGCGCCCACCGGGGAGTGGCCCTCACTGTGTCCGGTGACCGGCTCCAGCCAGTGCAGGAAGCGGTCGCCGACGCTGAAGAGGCCACCGGCGAGGACCGATCCGACGGCCAGCACGATCATCGGGATCGTCATGACCCTCGGAGCCTCGTGCGGGTGCGGCTCGTTGCCGTTCTCGTCCGGCTGCCAGCGCTTCTCTCCGAAGAACGTCATCAGCATCACGCGCGTCATGTAGAAGGCGGTGATGGCCGCGCCCAGCAGGGCCGCGCCGCCGAGGATCCAGCCTTCGGTACCGCCCTTGGCGAAGGCCGCCTCGATGATCTTGTCCTTGGAGAAGAAGCCGGACAGGCCGGGGAAGCCGATGATGGCGAGGTACCCGAGGCCGAAGGTGATGAAGGTGACCGGCATGTACTGCCGCAGACCGCCGTACTTGCGCATGTCGACCTCGTCGTTCATGCCGTGCATGACGGAGCCCGCGCCGAGGAACAGACCGGCCTTGAAGAAGCCGTGTGTCACCAGGTGCATGATCGCGAAGACGTAGCCGATCGGGCCGAGGCCCGCCGCGAGGATCATGTAGCCGATCTGCGAATTGGTCGAGCCGGCCAGTGCCTTCTTGATGTCGTCCTTCGCGCAACCGACGATCGCACCGAAGAGGAGCGTGACCGCGCCGACGACGGTGACGGCGAGCTGGGCGTCCGGGGCCGCGTTGAAGATGGCTCCCGAGCGGACGATGAGGTACACGCCCGCGGTCACCATCGTCGCCGCGTGGATCAGGGCCGAGACCGGGGTCGGGCCCTCCATGGCGTCACCGAGCCAGGACTGCAGCGGCACCTGGGCGGACTTGCCGCAGGCGGCGAGCAGGAGCAGCAGGCCGATGGCGGTGAGCCTGCCCTGGGAGGCCTCGGTCGCGTGGCCGAGGACGGGGCCGAAGGCGAAGGTGCCGTATGTCGTGAACATCACCATGACGGCGATCGACATCCCCATGTCGCCGACGCGGTTGACCAGGAAGGCCTTCTTCGCGGCGGTCGCTGCACTGGGCTTGTGCTGCCAGAAGCCGATCAGCAGGTACGAGGCGAGACCCACGCCCTCCCAGCCGACGTACAGCAGCAGGTAGTTGTCGGCGAGGACGAGCAGGAGCATCGCCGCGAGGAACAGGTTCAGGTAGCCGAAGAAGCGGCGGCGGCGCTCGTCGTGCTCCATGTACCCGACCGAGTACAGGTGGATCAGCGAGCCGACGCCCGTGATGAGCAGGACGAACGTCATCGACAGCTGGTCCAGGCGGAGGGTGGCGTCCGCCTGGAAGCCGGCCACCGGGACCCAGCTGAACAGGTGCTTGATGAGGGTGCGGTGTTCGGCGTTCTTGCCGAGCAGGTCGGCGAAGAGGATCAGGCCGAACACGAAGGAGGCGGCCGACAGGAGCGTGCCGATCCAGTGGCCGACGCGGTCGAGGCGCCGGCCGCCGGCCAGGAGGACGGCCGCTCCGAGCAGGGGCGCCGCGATGAGCAGCGCGATCAGGTTCTCCACGATTCTTCCGACCCCTTACAGCTTCATCAGGCTGGCGTCGTCGACCGAGGCCGAATGGCGGGTACGGAACAGCGACACGATGATCGCGAGGCCCACCACGACCTCCGCGGCGGCGACGACCATCGTGAAGAAGGCGATGATCTGGCCGTCGAGGTTGCCGTGCATCCGGGAGAAGGTGACGAACGCGAGGTTGCAGGCGTTCAGCATCAGCTCGATGCACATGAAGACCACGATGGCGTTACGCCGGATCAGCACGCCGGTCGCGCCGATCGTGAACAACAGGGCGGCGAGGTAGAGGTAGTTGACCGGGTTCACTTCGACGCCTCCTCGGGCCGCTTGAACGTCGCCGGTTCGATCTCCGTGCGCTCCAGGCGTTCCTCCGCGCGCTGTTCCAGCGCCCGCAGGTCGCCCAGCGCCTCGGCGGACACATCACGGATCTGGCCGCGCTCGCGCAGCGTCTTGTTGACGGTCAGCTCGGACGGGGTGCCGTCGGGGAGCAGGCCCGCGATGTCCACGGCGTTGTGCCGGGCGTAGACGCCAGGGGCGGGCAGCGGCGGGACGTGCGTGCCTTCGCGGACGCGCTGTTCTGCCAGCTCGCGCTGGGTCTTGGCGCGCTCGGTGCGCTCGCGGTGGGTGAGCACCATGGCGCCGACGGCGGCCGTGATCAGCAGGGCGCCGGTGATTTCGAAGGCGAAGACGTACTTGGTGAAGATGAGGGAGGCGAGGCCCTCCACATTGCCGTTCGCGTTCGCCTGGCCGGTGCCGTTGAACTCCTTCAGGGAGGCGTTGCCGATGCCCGTGAAGAGCAGGACGCCGAAGCCGACTCCACACAGAACGGCCAGCCAGCGCTGGCCCTTGATGGTCTCCTTCAAGGAGTCCGCGGCCGTGACACCGACGAGCATCACCACGAACAGGAACAGCATCATGATCGCGCCGGTGTAGACGACGATCTGCACGATGCCCAGGAAGTAGGCGCCGTTGGCGAGGTAGAACACCGCCAGGACGATCATGGTGCCGGCGAGGCAGAGCGCGCTGTGCACGGCCTTCTTCATGAAGACGGTGCACAGGGCGCCGATCACCGCGACGGTGCCGAGCACCCAGAACTGGAAGGCCTCACCGGTGGAGGTCGCGTAGGCGGCGAGCTGCGGGCTCATGCGTCCACCTCCTGGTCCTCGGGCGTCTCTCCCTTGGAGACGGCGACCTGGCGGACCGTGCCGGGCGCGGCCTGTGTCACCAGGCCCCGGTAGTAGTCCTGTTCGTCGGTCCCCGGGAAAATCGCGTGGGGTGTGTCGACCATGCCCTCTTCGAGGCCGGCGAGGAGCTGTTCCTTGGTGTAGATGAGGTTGGCGCGGCTGGAGTCGGCCAGCTCGAACTCGTTGGTCATCGTCAACGCGCGCGTGGGGCACGCCTCGATGCACAGGCCGCACAGGATGCAGCGGGCGTAGTTGATCTGGTAGACGCGGCCGTAGCGCTCGCCCGGCGAGTAGCGTTCCTCGTCGGTGTTGTCGGCGCCTTCCACGTAGATGGCGTCGGCGGGGCAGGCCCAGGCGCACAGCTCGCAGCCGACGCACTTCTCCAGGCCGTCCGGATGGCGGTTGAGCTGGTGCCGTCCGTGGAACCGCGGAGCCGTGGTCTTCTTCTGCTCCGGGTACTGCTCGGTCAGCCGCTTCTTGAACATGGCCTTGAAGGTCACGCCGAAGCCGGCCACGGGGTTCTGGAAACCGGGTTTGGTCTCCTTGGGCTCCTCAGCCATCAGACGCCTCCTTTCCATCCGAAGATCCGTCACTGACAGTGTCCGACCCACCACTGACAATCAGCTCCCGCTCGCGGCGCGGGCGGCGCCTCGGCACCGGCGGCAGCTCCTGTCCGGGCAGCGGCGGTACCGGGAACCCGCCGGCCATCGGGTCGAATCCGGCCTGCTCGGCGTCGGGGCGCTCGGCCGTCCTGGCCTTCTCGCGGAACATGTCGGCGACGAAGGAGATCAGCAGCAGGGCGAGGACTCCGCCGCCGACGTAGAGGGCGATGTCAGCGAAGTCGTAATGCTCGTTGCGCAGGGCCCGTACGGTCGCCACCAGCATCAGCCACGTCACCGAGACCGGGATGAGGACCTTCCAGCCGAGCTTCATGAGCTGGTCGTAGCGGACCCGCGGGAGCGTGCCGCGCAGCCAGATGAAGAAGAACAGCAGCAACTGGACCTTGATCACGAACCAGAGCAGCGGCCACCAGCCGTGGTTCGCGCCCGCCCAGAAGGAGCTGATCGGCCAGGGGGCGCGCCAGCCGCCGAGGAACAGGGTGGTCGACACAGCTGAGACCGTCACCATGTTCACGTACTCGGCGAGCATGAACATCGCGAACTTGATGGACGAGTACTCGGTGTTGAAGCCGCCGACCAGGTCGCCCTCGGACTCCGGCATGTCGAAGGGGGCCCGGTTGGTCTCGCCGACCATCGTGACGATGTAGAGGATGAAGGAGACCGGCAGCAGCAGGATGTACCAGCGGTCGTGCTGCTGCTCCACGATCGTGGACGTCGACATCGACCCCGAGTACAGGAACACGGAGGCGAACGCGGCACCCATGGCGATCTCGTAGGAGATCATCTGCGCGCAGGAGCGCAGGCCGCCGAGGAGCGGGTACGTGGATCCAGAACTCCAACCCGCGAGGACGATGCCGTAGATGCCGACGGAGGCGACCGCGAGGACGTAGAGCATCGCGATCGGCAGGTCGGTGAGCTGCATCGTGGTGCGGTGGCCGAAGATCGAGATCTCGTTGCCGGCCGGGCCGAACGGGATCACCGCGATCGCCATGAAGGCCGGGATGGCCGCGACGATCGGCGCGAGGACGTAGACGACCTTGTCCGCGCGCTTGACGATGACGTCTTCCTTGAGCATCAGCTTCACGCCGTCGGCGAGCGACTGGAGCATGCCCCAGGGGCCGTGCCGGTTGGGGCCGATGCGCAGCTGCATCCAGGCGACGACCTTGCGCTCCCACACGATGGAGAACAGCACGGTCACCATCAGGAAGGCGAAGCAGAACACGGCCTTGATGACGACCAGCCACCAGGGGTCGCGGCCGAACATCGAGAGGTCTTCAGCTGCGAGGTACGGGCTCATGCCTCCACCTCCTCGGGGGCCTGTTCGGCGGGTGCCGCCGAGCCGATGCGGACGAGTGAGCCGGGCCGTGCCCCGGTGTCGGAGGCGACGCCCGCGCCGATGGAGTTCAGCGGGAGCCAGACCACCCGGTCCGGCATCTCGGTGATCCGCAGCGGGAGTTCGACGGTGCCGGTGGGGCCGGTGACGGCGAGGGCGTCGCCGTCCTTCACGCCCGCCTCGGCGGCCGTCGCCGCCGACACGCGCGCGTGGGCGGCGTGCCGGGTACCGGCGAGCGCCTCGTCACCCTCCTGGAGGACGCCCTGGTCCAAGAGCAGCCGGTGCCCGGCGAGTACGGCCTCGCCGACGGCCGGGCGGGGCAGCACGCCGGCGTACTCCTGGGGTCCGGTGGCGCGCGGGCCGGCCCAGGAGCCGAGCCGGTCGATCTCCGCGCGCGTGGTGCGCAGATCCGGCAGGCCCAGATGGACGTCCATGGTGTCGGCCAGCATCTGCAGCACGCGCGCGTCCGTCGGTGCCAGGCGGCGGGTCATCTGGTCGGGCTTGAGCGCGGCGTCGAAGAACCGCAGCCGGCCTTCCCAGTTGAGGAAGGTGCCCGCCTTCTCGGCGACCGCGGCGACCGGGAGGACGACGTCGGCATGCTCGGTGACCTCGCTGGGCCGCAGCTCCAGCGACACCAGGAAGCCGACGCCGTCGAGTGCTTCACGCGCGCGTGCCGGGTCGGGCAGGTCGGCGACCTCGACGCCGGCGACGACGAGTGCCGACAGTTCGCCGGTGGCGGCGGCCTCGACGATGTGGTGGGTGTCGCGGCCGTAGCGCAGCGGGAGTTCGGCGAGCCCCCAGGCGGCGGCGACCTCCTCCCGTGCGCGTGGGTCGGTCGCCGGGCGGCCGCCCGGCAGCAGCGACGGCACCGCGCCCGCCT
>NZ_CM002285.1:3855858-3872639 GCF_000497445.1 Streptomyces roseochromogenus subsp. oscitans DS 12.976
AGGCGCTCGCCGACGACGATGACCGCGCCCTCGGTGCGCAGAGCCTCGGCGGCCCGGCTGCCGGGCTCCTCCAGGCCGACGCCGCTCCCGAGGGCGTCCAGCCATTCGGTCTCGGTGCCCGGAGCGGCCGGCAGCAGGGTGCCGCCCGCCTTCTTAAGGCCCCGGGTCGCGTGCGTGGCCAGCGCGAACACCTGCTGCTTGTGCTTGCGCCAGGCCTTGCGCAGCCTGAGGAAGACGCCGGGTGCCTCCTCCTCCGACTCGAAGCCGACCAGCAGGACGGCGGGCGCCTTCTCCAGGGAGGTGTACGTGACGCCCGTACCGTCGAGGTCACGGCCGCGGCCGGCCACCTGGGACGCCAGGAAGTCGGCTTCCTCGCCGCTGTGCACGCGCGCGCGGAAGTCGATGTCGTTCGTGTCGAGCGCCACGCGCGCGAACTTGCTGTACGCGTAGGCGTCCTCGACGGTCAGCCGGCCGCCGATCAGGACACCGGCCCGGGAGCGTGCCGCGCTCAGTCCGCGCGCGGCCGCCTCCAGCGCCTCCGGCCAGGAGGCGGGCACCAGGACACCGTCGGCGTTGCGGACGAGCGGGGTGTCGAGGCGGTCCTTGAGCTGCGCGTACCGGAACGCGAAGCGTCCCTTGTCGCAGATCCACTCCTCGTTGACCTCGGGGTCGTTGGCGGCCAGCCGCCGCATGACCTTGCCGCGCCGGTGGTCGGTGCGGGTGGCGCAGCCGCCTGAGCAGTGCTCGCAGACCGACGGCGAGGAGACCAGGTCGAAGGGGCGGGAGCGGAAGCGGTAGGCCGCCGAGGTCAGCGCGCCGACCGGGCAGATCTGGATGGTGTTGCCGGAGAAGTACGACTCGAACGGGTCGCCCTCGCCGGTGCCGACCTGCTGGAGCGCGCCGCGTTCGAGCAGCTCGATCATCGGGTCACCCGCGATCTGGTTGGAGAACCGGGTGCAGCGGGCGCACAGCACGCACCGCTCCCGATCCAGCAGCACCTGGGTGGAGATCGGTACGGGCTTTTCGTAGGTGCGCTTCTTGCCGTCGAAGCGGGAGTCGGCGTTGCCGTGCGACATGGCCTGGTTCTGCAGCGGGCACTCACCGCCCTTGTCGCAGACCGGGCAGTCCAGCGGGTGGTTGATGAGCAGCAGCTCCATCACGCCGTGCTGGGCCTTCTCGGCGACCGGCGAGGTGAGCTGGGTCTTCACCACCATGCCGTCGGTGCAGGTGATGGTGCAGGACGCCATCGGCTTGCGCTGGCCCTCGACCTCGACGATGCACTGCCGGCAGGCGCCGACGGGGTCGAGCAGGGGGTGGTCGCAGAACCGGGGGATCTCGATGCCGAGCTGCTCGGCGGCCCGGATGACCAGAGTGCCCTTGGGCACGCTGATCTCGATGCCGTCGATCGTCAGTGTGACGAGGTCCTCCGGCGGGACCGCCGCCGTTCCCCCTCCGGTGGGGGAACTCGTGGTCACGGTCATGCGTTCACCTCCGGGCGGTCCGCCCAGGCCGTCGACTTGGCCGGGTCGAAGGGGCAGCCCCGGCCCGTGATGTGCTGCTCGTACTCCGCGCGGAAGTACTTCAGCGAGGAGAAGATCGGGGACGCGGCGCCGTCGCCCAGGGCGCAGAAGGACTTGCCGTTGATGTTGTCGGCGATGTCGGCGAGCTTGCCGAGGTCGGCCATGGTGCCCTTGCCGGCCTCGATGTCCCGCAGCAACTGCACCAGCCAGTAAGTCCCTTCGCGGCAGGGCGTGCACTTGCCGCAGGACTCGTGGGCGTAGAACTCGGTCCAGCGGGTCACCGCCCGCACCACGCAGGTCGTCTCGTCGAAGCACTGCAGGGCTTTCGTGCCGAGCATGGAACCCGCGGCGCCCACTCCTTCGTAATCAAGAGGGACGTCGAGGTGCTCGTCGGTGAACATCGGCGTCGAGGAGCCGCCCGGGGTCCAGAACTTCAGGCGGTGGCCCGGCCGCATGCCGCCGCTCATCTCGAGGAGCTGGCGGAGCGTGATGCCGAGCGGCGCCTCGTACTGGCCGGGGCTCGCCACGTGGCCGCTGAGCGAGTAGAGCGTGAAGCCCGGGGACTTCTCGCTGCCCATCGACCTGAACCATTCTTTTCCGTTTTGCAGGATGGCGGGAACCGACGCGATGGATTCGACGTTATTCACCACAGTCGGACAGGCGTAGAGGCCTTCCACCGCAGGGAAGGGGGGACGGAGCCGCGGTTGACCACGGCGGCCTTCGAGCGAGTCGAGCAGTGCGGTCTCCTCACCGCAGATGTACGCGCCGGCGCCCGCGTGCACGGTGAGGTGGAGGTCGAGCCCGCTGCCCAGGATGTTCTCGCCGAGGTAGCCCGCCGCGTGGGCCTCACGCACGGCCTCGTGCAACCGCCGTAGAACGGGGACGACTTCACCACGCAGATAGATGAAGGCATGCGACGACCTGATGGCATAGCACGCGATCACGATGCCCTCGATGAGGCTATGCGGGTTCGCGAAGAGGAGCGGGATGTCCTTGCACGTCCCGGGCTCCGATTCGTCGGCGTTGACAACTAGATAGTGCGGTTTCCCATCTCCCTGCGGAATGAACTGCCACTTCATTCCGGTCGGGAATCCCGCGCCGCCGCGGCCGCGCAGCCCGGAGTCCTTGACGTACGCGATCACGTCGTCCGGTGACATGGCGAGCGCCTTGCGGAGCCCCTCGTACCCCTCGTGCCTCCGGTAGACGTCCAGAGTCCAGGACCGGTCCTCGTCCCAGAAGGCCGACAGCACGGGTGCGAGCAGCTTCTCGGGGCTCGTGTCCTTGAGTTCGGCTGCCACGGTCATCACTCCCCCTCCTCTTCAGCCTCGCCCGCGGACGGCGCATTCTGGGGTTCTTGTGCACGCGGATGGACCACGCGCGCGGGTGCGGCTTCTCCCCTTGCCAGGCGAAGGCCCACCAGCGACGCGGGTCCCGCACTGCCGCTCTCCTCGACGGCCCCTGGCCGCTCGTCGGGGAAGCCGGCCAGGATCCGCGCGGTCTCCTTGAACGTGCACAGCCGCGCCCCGCGCGTGGGCTGCACGGGCCGTCCCGCGCGCAGATCGTCGACCAGGCGCTTGGCACTGCCCGGCGTCTGGTTGTCGAAGAACTCCCAGTTGACCATCACGACCGGCGCGTAGTCGCAGGCCGCGTTGCACTCGATGTGCTCCAGGGTGACCTTGCCGTCGTCGGTGGTCTCGCCGTTGCCGACGCCCAGGTGTTCCTGGAGGGTCTCGAAGATCGCGTCTCCGCCCATCACCGCGCACAGGGTGTTGGTGCACACACCGACCTGGTAGTCACCGGACGGCCCCCGCCGGTACATGGTGTAGAAGGTGGCGACGGCCGTGACCTCGGCCGTGGTCAGGTCCAGCATGTCCGCGCAGAACTGCATTCCGGTGCGCGTGACATGGCCCTCCTCCGACTGTACGAGGTGGAGCAGCGGGAGCAGGGCGGACCGGGAGTCCGGGTAGCGCGCGATGATCTCGCGCGCGTCCGCCTCCAGGCGGGCCCGGACGTCGTCCGGGTACGCGGGCGCGGGCAGTTCGGGCATGCCCAGGCTGACGCCCCGCTCAGAAGAAGAGGTGGTCACCGGTCGACGCCTCCCATCACGGGGTCGATGGACGCGACGGCGACGATGACGTCGGCGACCTGGCCGCCTTCGCACATCGCCGCCATGGCCTGCAGGTTGGTGAAGGACGGGTCGCGGAAGTGGACCCGGTAGGGGCGGGTGCCACCGTCGGAGACGACGTGCACGCCTAGCTCGCCCTTGGGGGACTCGACGGCCGCGTACGCCTGTCCCGGCGGGACGCGGAAGCCCTCGGTGACGAGTTTGAAGTGGTGGATCAGGGCCTCCATGGAGGTGCCCATGATCTTCTTGATGTGATCGAGGGAGTTGCCGAGTCCGTCCGGTCCCAGAGCGAGCTGGGCGGGCCAGGCGATCTTCTTGTCGGCGACCATGACCGGTCCGGGCTGGAGCCGGTCCAGGCACTGCTCGACGATCCTGAGCGACTGGCGCATCTCCTCCAGCCGGACCAGGAAGCGGCCGTAGGCGTCGCAGCTGTCGGCGACCGGGATCTCGAAGTCGTACGTCTCGTAGTCGCAGTACGGCTGTGCCTTGCGCAGGTCGTGCGGCAGGCCGGTCGAGCGCAGGATCGGGCCTGTGGCGCCGAGGGCCATGCAGCCGGCCAGGTCGAGGTAGCCGATGTCCTGCATGCGGGCCTTGAAGATGGGGTTCCCGGTGGCGAGCTTGTCGTACTCCGGGAGGTTCTTCTTCATCTTCTTCACGAACTCGCGGATCTGGTCCACCGCACCGGGCGGCAGGTCCTGGGCGAGTCCGCCGGGGCGGATGTACGCGTGGTTCATCCTGAGGCCCGTGATGAGCTCGTAGAGGTCGAGAATCATTTCACGATCACGGAAGCCGTAGATCATGATCGTGGTGGCGCCCAGTTCCATGCCGCCGGTGGCGATGCACACCAGGTGGGAGGACATCCGGTTCAGCTCCATCAGGAGCACCCGGATGATCTTGGCGCGTTCGGTGATCTCGTCCTCGATGCCGAGGAGCTTCTCGACGGCGAGACAGTAGGCGGTCTCGTTGAAGAAGGACGTCAGGTAATCCATGCGCGTGACGAAGGTGGTGCCCTGCGTCCACGTGCGGAACTCGAGGTTCTTCTCGATGCCGGTGTGCAGATAGCCGATGCCGCAGCGGGCCTCGGTGACGGTCTCGCCCTCGATCTCCAGGATCAGACGGAGCACTCCGTGGGTGGAGGGGTGCTGGGGACCCATGTTGACGACGATGCGTTCGTCGTCGGCGCGGGTCGCGGACTGGACGATCTCGTCCCAGTCGCCACCGGTCACCGTGTATACGGTGCCCTCGGTGGTCTCGCGCGCCGAAGCGGCCGACGCGTCGGATGCAGACTGCGTGCTCACGAGTACGACCTCCGCTGGTCCGGAGCCGGGATCTGGGCGCCCTTGTACTCGACGGGGATGCCGCCGAGGGGGTAGTCCTTGCGCTGCGGATGGCCCTGCCAGTCGTCCGGCATCATGATCCGCGTCAGGGCCGGGTGACCGTCGAAGACGATCCCGAAGAAGTCGTAGGTCTCGCGCTCATGCCAGTCGTTCGTCGGGTACACGGGGACGAGCGAGGGGATGTGCGGGTCGGCGTCGGGGGCGCTGACCTCGAGCCGGATCAGCCGGTTGTGGGTGATCGAGCGCAGGTGGTAGATGGCGTGCAGCTCGCGGCCCTTGTCGTGCGGGTAGTGGACACCGCTGACGCCGGTGCACAGTTCGAAGCGCAGGGCCGGGTCGTCGCGCAGGGTGCGGGCGACGCGGACCAGGTGTTCGCGCTCGATGTGGAAGGTGATCTCGTCGCGGTCGACGACCGTCTTCTCGACGGCGTTGTCCGGGGCCAGTCCCTGTTCCTCCAGGGCGCCTTCCAGTTCGTCGGCGACCTCGTCGAACCAGCCGCCGTAGGGGCGAGTCGCCGGTCCCGGGAGCCGGACCGAGCGGACCAGGCCGCCGTAGCCGGAGGTGTCGCCGCCGCCTGCGGCGCCGAACATGCCGCGCTGGACGCGGATCTCCTCGCCGCCCTGGCCGCGCTGGCCGGGGAGGTTGGATGCGGAGAGGTCCTTCTCGGGGTTCACCCCGTTCGCGGACCCGTTCACGCCGCCTGCGCCGTTGCCGTTCGCGTCGCTCACCGCAGCAGCCCCTTCATCTCGATCGTGGGCAGGGCCTTGAGCGCGGCCTCCTCCGCCTCGCGGGCGGCTTCCTCGGCGTTGACGCCGAGCTTGGAGGTCTGGATCTTGTGGTGGAGCTTGAGGATCGCGTCCATCAGCATCTCGGGGCGGGGCGGACAGCCCGGGAGGTAGATGTCGACCGGGACGATGTGGTCGACGCCCTGGACGATCGCGTAGTTGTTGAACATGCCGCCTGAGGAGGCGCAGACGCCCATGGAGATCACCCATTTCGGGTTGGGCATCTGGTCGTAGACCTGCCTCAGGACCGGCGCCATCTTCTGGCTGACCCGGCCGGCGACGATCATCAGGTCCGCCTGGCGCGGCGAGCCGCGGAAGACCTCCATGCCGAAGCGCGCCAGGTCGTAACGGCCGGCGCCGGTGGTCATCATCTCGATGGCGCAGCAGGCGAGGCCGAAGGTGGCGGGGAAGACGGACGCCTTGCGCACCCAGCCCGCGGCCTGCTCGACGGTGGTCAGCAGGAAGCCGCTCGGCAGCTTTTCTTCGAGTCCCATGTCTAAAGGCCCCTCAGTCCCATTCCAGGCCGCCGCGCCGCCATACGTACGCGTACGCGACGAAGACGGTGAGCACGAAGAGCAGCATCTCCACGAGCCCGAAAATCCCCAGGGCGTCGAAGGTGACGGCCCAGGGATAGAGGAAGACGATCTCGATGTCGAAGACGATGAAGAGCATCGCCGTCAGGTAGTACTTGATGGGGAAGCGCCCGCCGCCGGCCGGCGTGGGGGTCGGCTCGATACCGCACTCGTAGGCCTCGAGCTTGGCGCGGTTGTACCGCTTCGGACCGATCAGCGTGGCCATGACCACGGAGAAGATCGCAAAGCCTGCCCCGAGGGCTCCCAGTACGAGGATGGGCGCATACGCGTTCACCGCTCCTCGCTCCTCTCAGTCGGCGCTGACTGCTGGCGGTTGCACTGGTGCACCGGACTCACATCCGCCTCACCGGTTCCACGAGCCCCGCTTGTCCCGGGCGAAGATCGAGAACATGTGAAGCAGGTCACAAGCCCAGCTGCCACGCATCTTATGCCCGCCGCTCTGTGATCTGCGACACGGCGTATTCCACAAGCTTTGTGATCTCCACCACCTGACGAAGGATCATGAAGTCGGATGATGGGTGATCTTCATACGCGAAGCGTTCAGTTGATCACCAGAAGTGACATTCTCGCCAGTCATCGCAGGCCGGAGGGGTCGTCTCAATATCAAGAGACTTCCGCTGCATGCAAATTGGCGCTGGACGCAGCTGGCTGATAGGAGACCCCGTTCACGCATGAGAGGGAGGGGCGGAGCGGGATGTGGACGCGGTACGAACGCGTGCACGCGTTCACGAGCTCCGCACGCACGGGACGCGACGGTTCCGGTAACCGTTCCGTGACCTCCGCCACATCGATGAGCGGCCCCCGAGAAGCGGGCTTGGCCAACCATCCCAACCAGTGGTAGGCGGGGGGCAATTCGGGCGTAATGATCAAAGACCGTGATCAAGGGCTTGATCACCGACGTCCGCAATGTCCGTTACGGCGTCAATAAAGGGCGACACACCCGGGATTCTCGGTCTCGATTGAGCAACTGTGGCGCAGCACACGTTTCTTGTAGATATGAAGGAGCCCCTGGTACCGGTTATTCCCATGTCCCACACCGCTCACATACGCAGCCACCGGAAGCCCCGCCGCAGCGCGTCGTCCCTCGCGATGCGGACCGGAGTTGCCGGTGGCGTCCTCAGCACCCTGGCAGTCGCCGGGGCGTCCAGCTCGGCCAACGCCGCCGAGCCGGTGACGCAGACCCTCGAACTGCCCACCCTGACGGCCGACCTGGCCGCTCAGGCGGCCAAGTCCGCGGACGCCACCCAGCAGGCCGCCGCGAACTACCAGCTGCGGGCAGAGCGTGACGCGGCCGCCGCAAACGCCGCGAAGCAGGCCAAGGCGGACCTCGCCGAGGCCAAGCAGAAGGCCGCCGCGGCCAAGAAGAGCGCCGAGGAGGCCGCCCGCAAGGAGGCCGCCGCCCGTGCCTCCCGCAGCGCGGAGCGGACGACGCTCTCCGCCACGTCGGACTCCGGCAGCACCTCCACAGCGACCGGTTCGGCCGCGTCCGTCATCTCCTTCGTGAAGGCCCAGATCGGCAAGTCCTACGTCCTGGGCGCCTCCGGACCGAGCGCCTACGACTGCTCCGGACTGGTACAGGCCGCCTTCAAGGAGATCGGCGTCAGCCTGCCGCGCGTCTCCCAGGACCAGTCGACCTCCGGCACGCAGGTCTCGCTGAGCAACCTGCAGCCGGGCGACATCCTCTACTGGGGCAGCGCGGGCAGCGCGTACCACGTCGCGGTGTACGTCGGCGACGGTATGTTCGTCGGCGCACAGAACCCGTCCACCGGCATCGTCGAGAAGCCGCTGTCGTACGACCCGCCGACCGGGGCGGTCCGGGTGCTCTGAGCGCTCCAGGCGCCTCTCAACGCGCGTAGGGCCGCAGCCGCTCGGGGGCAGCGGCCCTTGCGTCGTTCCCGGCACACCAGGGCGCGGTTCCTGGCAAGCTCGAGCACGGGCCGCCGGACGGCGGTCCGTGCTCGAGCGAAGGAGACCGCGCGATGCCACGCGTGTTCGTACAGGGAAGGCCCGCCGACTACCACCCCCGCCACACCCCCGAGGCCCGGCGCGGTGCGGTGCGCCGGATCACCGAGGTCGGCGAGGGGGTCCTGCACAAGCCGTGCCGGGACGTCACGGAGTTCGGGCCCGACCTCGCCGCACTCATCGACGACATGTTCCTCACCCTGTATGTCGCCGAAGGAGCGGGACTGGCGGCGAATCAGGTCGGGGTCGATCTACGGCTCTTCGTGTACGACTGCCCCGATGACGACGGTGTCCGACATGTCGGTCACATCATCAATCCGGTGCTCGAAACGCCCACGAGCGGGCGGCGGTTGCTGGACGAGGGCGAGGGCTGTCTGTCGGTGCCGGGTGCCGTGATGGCCGTACCGCGGCCGGACCGGGCCGTCGTACGCGGGCAGGACAGGGACGGCCGGCCGGTCGTCATCGAGGGCACGGGGTACTTCGCGCGCTGCCTCATCCACGAGACCGACCACACCAACGGGTACCTC
Source organism: Streptomyces roseochromogenus subsp. oscitans DS 12.976 (assembly GCF_000497445.1). Taxonomy (NCBI): domain Bacteria; kingdom Bacillati; phylum Actinomycetota; class Actinomycetes; order Kitasatosporales; family Streptomycetaceae; genus Streptomyces; species Streptomyces roseochromogenus. The sequence goes on from NZ_CM002285.1 coordinate 3,864,708, forward strand.
TACCTGGATCGGCTCTCCAAGCGGGAGAAAAAGGACGCACTGCGGCAGATGGCGGACCGGCGGGACGAGGTGTTCGCCCGCCGGGCCGCCCGGGCCGAGGAGCTGAGCCGGACCTAGAAGAGGCCCTGGAGGCCCTGGAGGCCCTGGAGGCCCTGGAGGCCCTGGAGGCCCTGGAGGAGGCTCACGCCTTCGGGGCCACCTTGCTCAGGCCGTTGATGATGCGGTCCATCGCGTCGCCGCCCGTGGGGTCGGTGAGGTTCGCGAGGAGCTTGAGGGTGAACTTCATCAGCAGCGGATGTGTGAGGCCGCGCTGGGCGGCGATCTGCATGACCTTCGGGTTGCCGATGAGCTTCACGAAGGCGCGGCCGAGCGTGTAGTAGCCGCCGTAGGTGTCCTTGAGGACGCGCGGGTAGCGGTGCAGGGCGATCTCGCGCTGGGCGGGCGTGGCCCGCGCGTGGGCCTGGACGATGACGTCGGCGGCGATCTGGCCGGACTCCATGGCGTAGGCGATGCCCTCGCCGTTGAAGGGGTTCACCAGGCCGCCTGCGTCGCCGACCAGCAGTAGGCCGCGCGTGTAGTGCGGCTGGCGGTTGAAGGCCATGGGCAGGGCGGCGCCGCGGATCGGGCCGGTCATGTTCTCGGGGGTGTAGCCCCAGTCCTCGGGCATGGAGGCGCACCAGGCCTTGAGGATCTCGCGCCAGTCCAGCTCCTTGAAGGAGGCGGAGGTGTTGAGCACGCCGAGTCCGACGTTGGACGTGCCGTCGCCCATGCCGAAGATCCAGCCGTAGCCGGGCAGCAGCCGGTCCTGGGGGCCGCGGCGGTCCCACAGCTCCAGCCAGGACTCCAGGTAGTCGTCGTCGTGGCGGGGGCTCTCGAAATAGGTCCGGACCGCGACGCCCATGGGGCGGTCCTCGCGGCGGTGCAGGCCCATCGCGAGGGACAGGCGGGTGGAGTTGCCGTCGGCGGCCACCACCAAAGGCGCGTGGAAGGTGACCTCGCGCTTCTCCTCGCCGAGCTTGGCGGTGACGCCGGTGATACGGCCGGTGCGGTCGTCGAGGACGGGGCCGGAGACGTTGCAGCGCTCGTAGAGGCGGGCACCGGCCTTCTGGGCGTTGCGGGCGAGCTGCTCGTCGAAGTCGTCACGCTTGCGGACGAGGCCGTAGTTCGGGTACGCGGCGAGATCCGGCCAATCCAGCTGGAGTCGGGAGCCGCCGCCGATGATGCGCAGACCCTTGTTGCGCAGCCAGCCGGCCTCTTCGGAGATGTCGATGCCCATGGCCACGAGCTGCTTCACCGCGCGCGGGGTGAGGCCGTCGCCGCAGACCTTCTCGCGCGGGAACTCGGTCTTCTCCAGGAGCAGGACGTCGAGACCGGCCTTGGCGAGGTGGTACGCGGTGGTGGAGCCGGCCGGCCCCGCGCCGACGACGATCACATCGGCGGTGTTCTCGGAGAGGGGCTCCTTCACGACGGTCACGGCGGGATCTCCCCAAGTTCGAAATCTGCGTGCCGACCGGCACTGGACATGGGCAGTCTATTCAGCAGAATTGATCACCCAGCTGAAGGGCTGCCCTGTGAACCGACCCCTCCCCGCGGTACGGCTGCGTGTCCCCACCCATGAGGACGCGATCGGCTGGCACCGGGTCTTCAGCGACCCCGAGGTCATGGAGTTCTACGGCGGCAGGCCGGCCTCCCTGTCGGTCTACGAGGAACTCACCGCGCGGCAGCGGCGGCACGACGCGGAACTCGGCTTCTGTCTGTGGACCATGCTGGACGAGTCCGGCGAGGTGATCGGCTTCACCGGTGCGCAGCCCTGGCGGCCCGACTGGGGTCCGGTCGGCGAGATAGAGATCGGCTGGCGGCTCGGACGGGCGCACTGGGGCAAGGGCTATGTCACCGCGGCCGCGCGCGAGACGCTTCAGCGGGTGCGGGCGGCCGGAGTGCGGCAGGTGGTGGCGATGGTCCGGCCGGGCAACGAGCGGTCGATCGCGGTGACCCGGCGGCTCGGCATGGAGCCGGCGGAGACCTATCCGCATCCCACGCTGGACGAGCGAGCCCTCTGCTTCCGGCTCACACTCCATCACGGACAGTAATCATCTGTTACAGAAAGACACCAATCCCTTCCGGCCGGGGCGCCCGGGAGTTACTCTTCCAGTACCGCTGGGGGTGACATCTGTGCGCATAACACCCAAAACACCCGAAGTGCGCGTGCCGCGGCTGGTCGGACTGATGGCCGTGGACGCGCGCGAAACGGCCCGGGCGCAGGGCCTGTTCCTCAACGCGCCCGACCGCCCGGACTTCCACCTCACGGTCGTCGACTACGTCGTACGCCAGTACCCGCAGCCCGGCGCCGAGGTGCCGCGGGAGTCGATGGTGTACGTGTGGTTCGACTTCGGTGACGGAGAGGGCGGCGGGGGCGTGCGCGAGCCACGCATCCCGCGGCCGCCCGCAGGCGGAATGCAACGCGAACTCGGTGAGCCCGGTGACGCGTTCGAGATGATCAACCGCTGAGCCTCGGCCGAAAAGAGCACGGCAAAAGGGCGCAGCGAAAAGGCTCAGCGAAAAGGGCTCAGCTCTCCTTGAAGCCCCGGTGCAGTGCGACCACGCCGCCGGTGAGGTTGCGCCAAGCCACCTTGGACCAGCCCGCCTTGCGCAGCCGTTCGGCGAGGGCGGGCTGGTCGGGCCAGGCACGGATGGACTCGGCCAGGTAGACGTAGGCGTCCGGGTTCGAGGAGACCGCGCGGGCGACCGGCGGCAGCGCCCGCATCAGGTACTCGGTGTAGACGGTGCGAAACGGCGCCCAGGTCGGGTGCGAGAACTCGCAGATCACCACGCGCCCGCCGGGCCGGGTCACCCGGTACATCTCACGCAGGGCCGCGTCCGTGTCCTGGACGTTGCGCAGCCCGAAGGAGATCGTCACGGCGTCGAAGGTGTCGTCCTTGAACGGCAGCCTGGTCGCGTCGCCTGCCGTGAACGGCAGCCAGGTGTGCTTCTTCTTGCCGACCTGGAGCATCCCGAGCGAGAAGTCGCAGGGGACGACGTACGCGCCCGACCGCGCGAAGGGCAGTGAGGAGGTGGCCGTACCGGCGGCCAGGTCGAGGACCTTCTGCGCGGGGCGCGCGTCGACCGCCTGCGCCACCTCCTTGCGCCAGCTCCGGTCCTGGCCGAGCGACAGCACGGCGTTGGTCAGGTCGTACCGTTCCGCCACGTCGTCGAACATCGAGGCGACTTCGTGCGGCTGCTTGTTCAGGGAAGCGCGGGTCACCCGCCCATTGTGGCAGCAGGGGGTACGGCACCCCGGAAGCGCCCTCGCCTACGCCCGCGCGGCGCACGCCCGGCCCGGCCGGCGAGGTCCCGCGCCCGTCCGGCACCCCGGGGTCAGCGGCCCCGGTACACCAACCGCCCGCCGATCACGGTCGCCACGCAGGTTCCAGCGCCGCGGCGGACCAGTTCGGCACGGTCCGCGACGTCGAACACGGCGAAGCGGGCGGGCCCGCCCGGGACGAGCCGCGGCAGCATGATCAGCGGGGTCGGGGACAGCGCTGCCGGGCCCGGAAGGCGGTCGGGCCGCTGCCCCACCGCGAGCCCGGCCCTGCGCACCGCGTCGACCACGGCCCGCGACCGCAGTTCCCCGGCCACCGCCACCGTGCCGTGTGCCAGCATCCGCTGCACCCCGCGTCGCGCGCTCGCGCCGAGGCGTGCGGGATCGCCGCGGAGGATCTCCCGGGCGCGCTCCCCGCCGATGGGCTCGGTGCCGAGGACGTCGGCCTCGCGGGGGTCGGGGTGGTAAGTGGCCTCCAGCAGCTCCGGACCGTACGGGTTCAGCAGCCCCGGGGTGAGGATGCCGGGCCACCGCCGCACCTTGGCCCGGGGCTCGGCGGCGGCCAGTTCCTCGTACGGGCCGACGGCGGCGACGGACGCCCCGTCGACCAGAACCGCCGTCTCGGGGGACCGCTCGGCCACATGAAGTGTCAGCACAGCGCGCCTAGTTGGATGCCAGCAGCTTCAGCTCGGGGTGGGCCGTGCCGCCCTCGATGGCCGTAGAGGAGATGTGGGAGACCACGCGGTCGTCGACGGGGTCGTTCGCGGGGTCGTCGTGCACGACCAGGTGCTCGTACGTCGTGGCGCGCTGCGCCGGGACGCGGCCCGCCTTGCGGATCAGGTCGATGATCTCCAGGCGGTTGGAGCGGTGCTTGGCGCCGGCCGAGGAGACCACGTTCTCCTCCAGCATGATCGAGCCGAGGTCGTCCGCGCCGTAGTGCAGCGACAGCTGGCCGACCTCCTTGCCGGTGGTGAGCCACGAGCCCTGGATGTGCTGGACGTTGTCCAGGAAGAGGCGGGCGATCGCGATCATGCGCAGGTACTCGAAGAGCGTGGCCTGGGTGCGGCCCTTCAGGTGGTTGTTCTCGGGCTGGTAGGTGTACGGGATGAAGGCCCGGAAGCCGCCCGTACGGTCCTGGACGTCCCGGATCATGCGCAGGTGCTCGATGCGCTCGGCGTTGGTCTCGCCCGTGCCCATCAGCATGGTGGACGTCGACTCCACGCCCAGCTTGTGCGCCGTCTCCATGATCTCCAGCCAGCGCTCGCCGGACTCCTTGAGGGGCGCGATGGCCTTGCGGGGGCGCTCGGGGAGGAGTTCCGCGCCGGCGCCCGCGAAGGAGTCGAGGCCCGCCTCGTGGATCCGGGCGATGGCCTCCTCGACCGAGACGCCGGAGATCCGGGCCATGTGCTCGACCTCGGAAGCGCCGAGGGAGTGGATCACCAGCTGGGGAAAGGCGTCCTTGATGGCCTTGAAGTGCTTCTCGTAGTACTCGACACCGTAGTCCGGGTGGTGGCCGCCCTGGAACATGATCTGGGTGCCGCCCAGCTCGACGGTCTCTGCACAGCGGCGCAGAATGTCGTCGAGGTCGCGGGTCCAGCCCTTGTCCTTGTCCTTGGGAGCCGCGTAGAAGGCGCAGAACTTGCACGCCGTGACGCACACGTTCGTGTAGTTGATGTTGCGCTCGATGATGTACGTCGCGATGTGCTCGATGCCGGCGTACTTGCGGCGGCGTACGGCGTCGGCGGCGGCGCCCAGCGCGTGCAGCGGGGCGTCGCGGTAGAGGTCGAGCGCCTCTTCCGGGGTGATCCGCCCACCGGCTGCGGCACGGTCGAGGACAGACTGGAGGTCGGCCTTCTCGGTCACAGGGCGTCCCTTTCTTCAAGGGTTGTGGACGGACCGAACCAGCCTACGCCAGGCCCGTTGGCGTCGAGGATCCGGCTCAGGGCTCCTTGGCCGGACGCGACGGTGTGGTGTCGTGGCTCCCAGTCCGTCCTGCGCACTACGCCGCGTACGCCCCCGCCAGCAGCCCCAGGAACGCCCCCGCGATCAGGAACGGCCCGAACGCGATCGCCGTCTTGCGCCCGGCCCGCCGCACGACGACGAGCGCACCGCCGTACACCGCGCCGAGCAGAAAGCCGGCGAAGGTGCCGAGGAGGACCGTCGGCCAGCCGTACCAACCGAGTACGGCGCCCATGCCGACCGCCAGCTTCACATCACCGAACCCCATGCCGGACGGGTTGATGAGAAACAGCACGAAATAGCCGACGCCCAGGGCGAGGGCGCCGTACAACGCGGTCAGCCAGTGGCCGGCGTGCCCGGGCAGCAGCGCGGCGAGGCCCAGCAGGGCGAGGGCGGCCACGGCGAGCGGCAGGGTCAGCGGGTCGGGCAGCCGCTGCACCCGGAAGTCGATCACGGCCAGCAGTACCCCGACGGGCGCGAGCAGCAGCCAGACCGCCAGCTCCGGGCGAGCACCGGTGGCGGCGGCGAGAGCGACGCAGGTCAGGGCGGCGGCTAGGGCGAGGAGCGGGGCGGAGGGGACCCCGGGCGGGGTGGCGGTGGGCGGAGAGGGGCAGGCATGCGCCGGCGCGGCGGCGTACGGCGGCTCGGTCTGCTGCGGAAGCTCGACCGGATGCGCCGGTTCAGTCTCGACCGGATGCGCCGGTTCAGTAAGGTGTGCGCCGCCCCGCGCGCACTCCCCGCAGCGCGCCGGCCCGAGCCAGCCCCGGAGCGCATGCCCATGCGGGCACCGATCCCGCCAGCCCTCCCCCGCCACGACGGCGAAGCGGTAGGCGGCCCTCGGGAGCAGCACGCCCGCCGCCGTGCCCCACAGCGCGGAGAGGGCCCACAGCAGTGCGTCGCTCATCCGGCCGCGGCGACGCCCTCGCGCCAGGTCGGCAGGAGTTCGTCGAGAAGAGCCTCGGTGCGCGGCGGGAGACCACGGGCGCCGCTGCGGGACAGGAGGTCGGCGGCGCGGGCGCGCAGCCGCTCCGGGTCGCCGGTGGCGTGGGTGGCACGCAGCAACTCGTTCCACAGGCGCTCGTCCGTCGGCGCCGTCTTCAGGGCCGCCTCAAGTGCCTCGATCGCCTTCTCCGCGCGGTCCTTCTCCAGGTGGAACGCCGAGAGCGCGAGACCGATGTCCGCGACCAGCAGCGGGAGCTGGGCGTCGATGATCTCGTGGCTGAGCCAGCCGTACCGGTCCTTGGGGCGGTCTTCGAGGAGCGGGCCGCGCACGAGCCCCAGCGCGTCGGTGAGCAGACGTCCGCGGACCGCACGGTTGTCGACACCCCTGCCCTGGGTGGCCTCGTGGTAGAGAGAGCGCAGCACGTCCAGGTCGGAGACGACGGACTCGGCGAGGATGAGCCGGCCGTCCGCGTCGGCCCGCATCCGGGAGCTGCCGTCGGGGTCGGTGCCCAGCCAGGCGCGCAGCCGCTCGATGAGGGCGTCGCGGACGTCCTCGGTCACGCCACGCGGCCACAGCCCGGCGGCGAGCACGCGCGGGTGGACGCCCTCCCGGTGCATGAGCAGCAGCGCGAGCGCCTCCTGGAGCAGGATGCTCCGGTCGCCTTCCGGGGTGTCGAGGCCGATGATCTCGTACGGCCCGACCAGGCGCGCGTACACCGCGGGCCGGCCCTGTTCGCTGACGTCGACGAGGAAGGGCGGGGTGGTGGTCGGCCCGTCCGGGTCGCGCTCCGGATCGACCTGGGCGAACAGCTCCACGACCGCGCGCTGTTGCGCGGCCGGCAGCAGCTGGGCGTTCAGCTCCAGTCCGAGAAGCGGCGCGAGCAGCTTGCTCTCGTGGGTGATCTGCATCTCCCAGGCGGCGCCGGGCAGGTCGTCGGTCTCCGTGCCGACGAGGTAGCCGATGCCGAGGCGGCTGGCGTCGGCGGCGAGTTCGGCCAGCTTGACCGCGTCCTCGGCGGAAGGCTGCGCGGCCAGCAGTACCAGGTGGGGGGCCCAACGGGTGTGCTGGGCGGGGCCGGTGCGTCCGGTGAGGACGGAGTCGTGGCCTGCGGCACCGAGTGCGCCGCGCCGCTGCCGGGTCTCGGCCTCCATGGTCTCGATCAGTGCCTCGATGCCGTCGAGGTGGCGCAGGCGGTTGGGCGCGAGCGCGGTGAGGTCCTCGCCGAAGCCTACGACGGTGATGGTCATGCGGTCCGACCAGCCGCTGGTGGCGAGTTCGGCGGCGACCGAGGCGAACACGGCGGCCCGGTCGGATGCGCGGCCGCTCAGCGAGACGATGCCGGGCACCGCCTCGAGGTTGAGCAGCAGCCGGGAGTCGTCCATGGTGCCGAGACTGACCAGGCCGGGGTAGGGGGCGGCGGTTTCGGTGTCGCCGTAGCGCTCGGCGTCCGCGCGGGACAGCATCCAGAAGGTCTGATCCTGCCCCGGCCGCCAGGGCGCGGGCGGCTTTCCTGCGGGCTGGGCGAGCTGGAGGTGCAGGTCGCCGTGGCTGAGCCAGGCGGCGTAGACGACGGGCAGCGGGCGGGACTCGGCGGCGAGGGCGGCGGCGAGCCCGCGCAGCGACCGGTCCAGCAGCCGTACGGCCTCGGGGTCGGCGCCGACGAGCAGCGCGTCCTGGGCGTTCTGGGCGTCGCCGGTCGGCGTGGGCGGTT
>NZ_CM002285.1:3873478-4023446 GCF_000497445.1 Streptomyces roseochromogenus subsp. oscitans DS 12.976
AGCAGACCGGCGGCCAGCAGGGGGGCGCCGACGAGGGCTTCGGACAGACCGAAGGAGTGGTCCTGGGACGCGGTGGCGTGCTGCCGGGTCTGCTGTCCGGCACCGTCGGCACCCGTGCCGGTGGCCGAACCCCGCTGCGCGGGCAGGGACGCATGGCCGCCGCCCTGGGCGTGCCGGTCTTGTCCGTGGGCGTGCTGCCCTTGTTCGTGGGCGTGGTGGCCGGTCTTGTCGTACTGCTGGATCTGCTTCTGCGCGGCATGGGAGATGTGCGCGTCGGGCATCTCGACGAGTTCGCCGCCATGGGCGTCGCCGGGCATCTCCATGATCCAGCCGGGACGGATCAGACTGGCCTCGGTCAGGCGGGAGCCGTCGGCCTGGAGACGGTCCTTGTTGAGTTCGTAGATCTCCTTGTACCGGCGGCCGTCGCCGAGGTGGCGCTGGGCTATCTCCCACAGGGAGTCGTGGTGGCGGCCCTCGGGCGGCTGGATCCGGTAGAACTTCGTGGCTCCGTGCTTGCCGCCGTCGGCCTTGGCCTGCGCCGCGACGTGGTCGGCCTGTTCGGCGACGGCCGCCGCGGTGGCCTTGGCCTGCTGCTGGGAGAGCAGCCCCGGGGTCTGCTGGGCGGCGGCGACCGTGCCCTTGTGGTTGCCCTCCAGGCCGGAGTTGTGCCCGAGCTGCGACAGCCCGGGCGTGAGGCTGGCGGCGGTGGCCCCGACAAGGAGCAGCGCGGTCACGAGCTGCCGCGCGAGCAGCTGGCTGGGGCCGGCGCCCGGGACGCGGCCCGGCAGGCCGACACCGGAGACGGCGGCTCTGACCTCCACGAGTACACAGGCGGTGAACTGGGCCCAGGCGAGCCAGACGACGACCGTGAGGACGTGCAGGAAGGTCTGCACGGTGATCTCCTGCGTCAGCCAGTCCTGCGACGGCATTCCGTGCGGCAGCGGCCAGCCCACGAAGTAGGCCAGCGCACCGGGTACACCGACGACGAGCGCGAGCAGGGCGACGAACGCGAGGAACGCCATGACGAAGTCCCCGAACGTACGACGGCGCACGCGCACCGGCTGGGGTGTCCGATTCCGCGGGCCCGTCGAACTTCCCGTCGAGCCTGATGTGCTGCGTCGCGCCATGGCGGGTTTCCTGGGTCGTATGGGCGGGAAATGTGGTCGGGGTGCTGAGAGCCTACAGAGATCCTATTGACTCGGACTGACAGCGTCGAAGGGGCGGCAGGGCCGACGCCGCGAACCCAGGCCTGCTCGGGCAGCCTTCGCGCCGGTCACTCGCCGACTCTGCACAAGTTCCGCACATCCCCCCGCTGTTCCCCAAGTGGCTGTCATACCCCCCTGATACTTTCGTCCATTGCTGCACACACCGACCTCCGGGGGAGACTCGACCGTGGCTCGCCGCACCCACGAAAAGTTCAGTCTGCCGCGACCCTCCCCTACGGCACCTTCGAGACCACTCAGGACATGAACGTCCAGGAGATCCGGTCCGTCAACCGGTGAGCCCGGGTCAGCCGACCTCGTTCTTCGCCACCGAGCTGCCGTGCACGACCACATCGCCGCCGTAGAACAGGCCCGTGAACACCGGCTGGTAGGTCAGCTGGACCTCGACCTCCACATGCTCGGCGTCGGCCGTGACGCAGTGGGTCGCGCCGACGTCCGCGCCGCTCATGCCCATCTCGCGGGCGAACGCCTTCACCCGGGCGTCGCAGTCCTGGTACTTGATCGGCGCCGCGCCCTGGTTCTCGTACAGGGCGTCCTTGTCGATGTCCTGGGCGGCGTACCGGGCGGCCTGTTCCGCGATGTCGGCGGCCCGTTCCCGCTTGGAGATGGACAGGCCGCCGTCGATCACGAAGGCCGCCAGGGAGAGGAAGACCAGGGCGAAGATGATGACCGCGCCCGCGCCCGAACCCCGGTCGTCCAGGCGGCCCCGGCGCCCGGCCCACCAGGTGCGTACGACGTCTCTCACGCGGACCTCCGGTACGGGTCCAGCGGGGAGGAGAAGCGGGCGGACAGCTGGGTCGGCACATTGAGGCCCAGCGTGGCAAGGCCCCTGACCTGGCAGCTGACCTCCACCGTGAAGAACGGGTCGACATCCGGGTTGAAACCGCTACTCGTCTGGACCACCGAGACCGGGCCGGAGCAGACGTCCGCCAGATCCGACTCGGCGGCCCTGCGCGCCTCGGACATCGCGAGCGCGTGGTCCTTCTGGATGGAGCCGGCCCGTGCCGCGTCCCGGGCCGCGCCGTCGATCGCGCCCCGCCCGTCGACGAGTTGCCCGAAGGCCACCAGCACCAGGATGAAGAGGATCATCACGGGGGCGAGGATGACCACCTCGACCGTGGACAGGCCCTGGTCGGCGGCGGCCGGTCCGCGTCGGGAGGCGTATCGCCGTCCCAGCCAGGCGTGCACCGGCTCCCGCCAGGACCGCACCGACCCCCGCCAGGACCGCACCTGTCCTCGCCAGAAGTGCACCCGCCCCCTCGGCCCGGAGAGCATCAGTTCCCGCCCTCCTTCACGAACCGCTCCACCGGCCCCACCGACCGCGCGTGGACAGTGAGGTCCAGGCCCGGGAACACGGTCGGTATCCGCGCCGAGATCTCCACCCCGACCGTGTGCTGCTCCGGCTGGACGGTCTGTACGTCCGGTGAGAGCACCAGCTGCGGACCGAGCTGGCGGATGTAGGAGTCGGCCACGCCCCGCGCCTCACCGCGCCATGCGCCGGGCTGCTCGTCGGCCGTGGCACGAGCCTTGCGGGCCCCCGCCTGGGCCGCGGCCTGGGCCACGTGGTCCGCGAAGAAGTACAGGGCGAACTGGACGGTCGCGAAGATCATGAAGAAGAGGACCGGCGTGAGCAGCACGAACTCGATCGCGGTCATGCCGGAGTCGGCGGTCCGGCCACGTGCGGCCGCCGCCCGGCGGCGCACCCAGCTGCCGAGACTCACCACTACCCCGTCTTCCCCGTTCTGTCCTACGACGTTCTACGACGTTCTGCCCTACGACCGTTCAGCAGGTCTTGTCCGCGCTCGCGCCCTTGATGCAGTCACCGACCTTGGTGGCGCCGCCCTTCAGAGCCTCGTTGATGATCGCGGCCACCACGCCGACGATCGCCACGACGACCGCGGAGATGATGACCCACTCCACCGCCGAGGCACCGCGGTCCAGTTCACCGGAGCGGGCCCGCTCGACGCGCCCGCGCAAGAAGGTGACCAGGAAGTCCAGCCCTGGGATCCCGGTGTTGAAGTTCCGTGTGTTCATTGTGGGTTGTCCCCCATTGTTCTCTCGATACAGCAGTTGGCAGTAGGTTCGCGCATTTGGGGAAACGCTCAGGGAAGAGGGCTCACACCTGGAACACCCGCATCGCCGCCGGGAAGATCAGGAACACCAGGAAGCCGGCGCACAGCAGCAACTGTGCCACGAGCATCGACTGGGACTTCTCGCCCGCACTGCCCTCGATCTCGGCGAGTTCGCGGTGCCGCATGGTCTCGGCGCGGGAGGCGAGTGACTCGCGTACCTTGGCGCCGTCGTCCTGCACCAGCGCCAGGGAGGCGGAGAGGTCCTTCAGCTCCTCCACGCCCAGCTCCTCGCCGAGCATCCCCAGGGCGTGCCACTGGCTGTGCCCGGTGATCCGGGCGTCGGCCAGTGCGTTGCGGATGCGCTGGTTGGCCCAGCCGTCGGAGATCTCGGCCGCCGCCATCAGCGCCTCCGGCAGACCGCGTCCGCCGGCCAGGCTCATCGACACCAGGTCCAGGTACGCGCCGATGACCCGGCGCAGGTCCCGGCGCTTGTCGGCCGCGTCCCGCCGTACCTCCAGATCGGGCAGGAAGAAGAACAGAGCCGCGCACAGCAGGGCTAGCCAGACCGGGATGACCGGGCTGGAGCCGAAGCCCATCGTCCAGACCACGGCGAAGAGGAACGGCCCGAAGATCAGACCGGCCACCGCCAGCAGCACCTTGGTCGCGAGGAAGTTCTCCCAACTCCGTTCCAGGACAGCCAGGTCAGCGCGGAGCGAGCGCTGTTCCCAGCCCTGCTGGAGGTAGAACTCCGAGACGCGGACTCCGACGCGGGCGCGCAGCGAGCCGAGCCGGCCCTGGGCCTCCCTCGTCTGGCGCGCTGAACCGTACGCCGTTCCGCGCGCCCTCAGCGCGTCGATCCGCGCGACCTGGGCGACCGCGCTGCGTCTGGACGGCATCAGGGCCCGGATCAGCGCGTAGACGCCCAGACCGAAGGCGACTCCGACGACGATCGGCAGCGTGAGACTCATCCCCGTACCCCCTCTTCCTGGGCCGCCGGCGTGCGTGGCCGCACGAACAGGACCGCCGACTCGTCCCGGACCAGGAACCGTTCGGGCGTCTCGATGGTGGACAGCTTGCGCAGCCACCAGAAGCCGAGTGCGAACAGGGCGCAGACCACGGAGAGGACGAGCTGTCCGACGGGGGTGCCGTACGGTGCTACGAAGTCCCGGTTGAAAACGGCGAGTCCGAGGACGAACGCGACCGACACGGCGACGACGATCTGCACCGAGCGCCGGGTGGAGGCGCGTTGGGCCATCACCCGCTGGCGCATGTCGACCTCCTCGCGCGCGGACTTGGCGAGGGCGCCGAGCACCTGCCGCAGACCGGGGCCGCGCAGCCGGGCGTTGAGGATCAGCGCGGCGACGATGATGTCGGCGGACGCGTCGTCGATCTCGTCGGCGAGGATGTGCAGCGCGTCGGGCAGCGGAGTGCGGGCACGCAACCGGTCGACGAGCGCGTCGAGATGGGGCCGCAGGACAGGGGCGGCCGCCCGCGCGGACGCCGGGATGGCCTGCTCCAGGCCGACGGCGCCGGCGATGGTGTCGCGCAGGGACTCGGTCCAGGAGGCGAGGGCCTCCACGCGGCGCATGGCGGCGCGCTCCTCGGCGGCACCGCCGAAGAGCCGGTCCCAGAAGAAGACGAGGACGCCCGCAGCGATGCCCGCCACCGCCCAGCGGGTCAGCAGCAGCACGGCGAGGCCGACGATGACGGCGAGCGAGCCGCGCCGCCCGGCGAACCGGACGAGTTCGGCGGCGCGTTCATTGGCGCGCTGCTTCTCGTGCTCGGGCTTCGCGGGCAGGCCGCGGATCGCGATCAGCAGCAGCGCGAGTCCGCCGCCGACGGCGACGCCGCTGCCGATGGAGTACAGGACCGCGGTCGAGAACAGGGCCCCGAGTGCGCCGAAGTCCATGGTCACCCCCAGCTTCCGTGGGGCCGGTAGCCCTGGGCCATCAGGTCCTCCAGGCAGGCGATGGGCGCATGCGGTACGACCCGTCCGTCCGGGGCCTCGGCGAAGATCTCACTGGACAGCACACGGCCGTCGACGCCGTTGACCTCGCGGACGGAGGTGACCATGCGCTGGAGCCGGCCGCCGCTCTGGAAGTTGTTGCGCCGCTGGATGAAGACGACGAAGTTGACCGCGCCCGCGATCAGCATCTGGCTGGCCTCGATGGGCAGCCGCTCGGACGCCTGCAACGCGTACGTCGAAATGCGGTTGAAGACCTCGCTGGAGCTGTTGGCGTGGATCGTGGACAGCGAGCCGTCGTTGCCCTGCGACATCGCGTTCAGCATGGTGACGATCTCGTCGCCCAGCACCTCGCCGACGATGACGCGGGACGGGTTCATACGCAGCGACCGGCGCACCAGCTCCGCCATGGGGATGGCGCCCTGCCCCTCGGAGTTGGGCAGCCGCTCCTCGAACGCGACGACGTTCGGGTGCAGGTCGGGGAAGGTGTCGAGGCCCAGCTCCAGGGCGCGCTCGACGGTGATGAGCCGCTCGTGCGGCGGGATCTCGTTGGCGAGCGCCCGCAGCAGGGTGGTCTTACCGGCGTTGGTGGCACCGGCGATCATGATGTTCTTGCGGGCGCGGACCGCGCAGGCCATGAAATGGGCGACCTCCGGCGTCAGCGTGCCGTTGCCGACCAGGTCGGATATGAACACCTTGCCCATACGGGCACGCCGGATGGACAGCGCGGGCCGCCGGGCGACATCCATGACGGCGGAGAGCCGGGAGCCGTCGGGCAGCCGAAGGTCCAGCTGCGGGTTGGCGGAGTCGAAGGGCCGCGAGGACAGACCGGAGTAGGCGCCGAGCACCTGTATCAGCTCGATGAGCTCCTCGTCGGAGTCGGCGACGGGCTCGCCCTTCACCTCACGCCCGTCGGCGAATCCGACGAAGACCTGGTCGCAGCCGTTGATGTCGATGTTCTCGACCTCGGGGTCGTCCAGCAGCGGCTGAAGCCGCCCCACGCCGAACAGCGCGGCGTGCACGGCGGCGGCGTACTGCTCCTCGGTCTCGGCGTCCAGCGGCGTCCGGCCCGCGTTGATCTCGGCGCGAGCGTGCTCTTCCAGGATCTGCGCGATCACCGCGCGGGCGTACTGCCGCTCGTCCTCGGTGGACATCGGCGCGACGCCACTGACCTGGTCCAGCCGCCGCTGCTCGGCGATACGGTCACCGGCGTCCTGCCGGAACCGCTTGACCAACTGGTGGTCGACAGCGGTCATCGGCCGGCCTCCGCGTGACCCTGCTGGGGCTGGTACGGCGGCTGCGACTGGCCTTGCTGCGGCTGGTGGGGCCCGCCTTGGTGGGGCTGCTGAGCCTGGGGGTGGCCGGCTTGCTGGGCCTGCTGAGCCTGGGGGTAGCCGTAGCCGCCTTGCTGAGCCTGAGGGTACCCGCCCTGCTGGACCTGGGGATGTCCGCCCTGCTGGGGCTGCTGATGCGCGCCCTGTTGGGCCTGGCGGTACTGGACCTGTTGGGCCTGTTGGGCCTGGGCCTGCTGGGCCTGCTGGGCCTCGGGGTACCGGGTCTGCTGAGCCTGGGGGTACTGGGTCTGCTGAGCCTGGGCGGAGACGGCCCAGGCTGCGCCGTACTGCTGGTTCAGATCGGCGGCGATCTTGCGGGCCGAGCGGACCAGCAGAGACTTGTCGAGGCGGCCGCGCTTACGGCCGGCCAGCATGTCGGCGCCGGCCGGGTCGTCCGCGAGGGTGCCGACGACCCGGGCGCCGGTCTGGGCGTGCACCAGCATGTCGTTGACCTGGTTGACGAGCTTGCCGGAGCCGGCCGGGTCGTCGATCAGAACGACACCGATGAGCGGGGTGGCAAGGGCGGCGGCACCGCGCGACCCCCCGTGCAGCCGCGTGGACAGGTGGGCGGCCCGGTCCCGGACCCGGGCCAGCGCCTCCGGCTCGGTACGGGAGAGGAGCAGCACGAGCGCCGCGTGCGGGAACAGCTCGACGGCCGGGGTGTCGCCGCTGATGCGTCCGCAGTCGGCGATGACGTCGGCGGGCGCCTGGGGCGAGTCGGCGAGGGAGGCGAAGGAGCGTCCGAGGGTCGGCCACAGGCTGGCGAGCCCGGCGGCCTGCTCGGCTATGCCGAGGCCCACGAGTACCTCCAGCCCGCCGCTCAACGGCTGGACGTGGTCCCACAGTTGATCGGGCACCAGCCCGCGCCGGGCGGTCGCGGCTATCGACAGCAGGCCGGTGTTGGGGTTGAGCGGCCCACCGTGCGCGGCGGTACTGCGGTACACGAGGTCACCGCCCGCCGGGTCGGTCTCGGCGAGCAGGACACGGCGCGGCCAGACCGCGGCGAGCGCGACGGCCGCCGTGGTGACACCGGGGGAACCCTTGTCGGCGGCGAGAGCGATGAGCGCCATGGGGTGGGGGCCGCCTTCTAGTTGCCGGAGCCGGAGACGTGCACGACGGCGATCGCTTGGTCGGAGGCGGCGCGTGCCACGGCGGCGGCGTCGGCCTGGTCGACGATCAGGGTCAGCGAGAGATTGCCGGTGCTGATGGTGGCGTCGCCGGCGTCCTTCATGTTCCCCACCTTGGCGGTGGTGAGGGGATCGCCGGAGGAACCAGAGGAGGAGCCGGAGGAGGCGCCGGCACCGGTGCCGGTCTTGCTCGAACTGGAGCTGCTGCTGCCGACGTTGTAGACGGCGACCGTGTCACCGGGCTGGATGTCCGCCGGGTACTGGCCGTCCTTGAGGGAGACACCGACGACGGCCTTGCCGGCCGGCAGCACATTCCCCTTGGTGAACATCTGGCCCACGACGATAGTGCCGGGGTAGATCGTGGTCCGCGCCTTGTAGTCCTTCAGGGCGCCCAACTGGTCCCACCGGACGTAGTCGATGCTGCTGTCGTCGGCGACCATCACGGACGTGGAGTTGCCGCTGTTGACGGCCTGCCCGGCCTGGATCGGCTGCGTCACCTTGACGACCTCGATCCGGTTCCCGGCACGCAGCACCAGCGTGGTCGCGCCCAGCGCACCGAGCAGGATCAGCAGCACCGCGAGCGCGGCCAGGGCGGGCTTGCGCTCCCGCGGCGGAGTGGGAAGCCGCTCGCCGACCGTCCCCTGAGCCGCAGCACCGGCCCGACCGGCGCCAGCCCCCGCACGCTCTTGGATCTTCACGCAAACGCTCCCCGTACACCCAAGAAAGTCTCGCCTGTCAGATTCCGCTCACAACCGGGCCGTTCACGACGCCCGGGACACTCCGCCGACTTGCCGCGCCTGGATAACCAGCGCCGGGGCCAGTGTCAAGCCATCGCACCGTATCAGCCGCACATAAGCCCCTCAAGGCGCGTCCCGGCTCCTTGCTCTCGTCGCCAAGACGGAGACCTGTTCCTCACGTACCACTCATCAGGCCTGCACAATTCACTCACGTGAGCCGGCATCCCACTGGCGCGCACGTGCACCCGGCCGAGCCGACCTCAGACCACCTGTGTGACGTAGGCAGCAGGCCGCCGCGGCTCCTGCGGTCGGTTCGCTCTGGTGAAACCGAGAACCACGCCTGTAGCGTCAGACCCATTGGCCAACCGACATAAGACCTCTTCCTGTTGGGAGTCGATCGTGAGCCGCCGTTCTCTACCCGTTGCCGTCGCCTTGACTGCGACTGCAGCCCTCCTGCTGACGGCATGCGGCAGTGGTGGCAGCTCGTCGAAGGACAACAACAAGATCGCGGGCGCCGACACCAACGGCACGAAGACCTCGGCATCGCCGAGCCCTTCCTCGGACGACGGTGCAGGCCGCCCCAAGATCACGCTTCCCGGCGATGTCCAGGACGTCTTCGAAGGATGGAAGGCCGGAGACCCCAAGACCGATCCGGTGCTCGCCGACGCCGAACGACGCATCGACGCCACGAACTACGCCCTCTCGCAGGCAAACCCCGACGAGCCGTCGCTCGGCTTCTACTACACAGGGGATGCCCTCGTGGGAGCCGCCCAGTGGGTCAAACAAGCTAAGGACGCGGGTGTCGTCCTCACAGGGACAACTCGTTACTTCAATCCCCGAGTCAATATCTACGCGGCGAACAGCGCCACGCTCAGCTACTGCTCATTCGAAGGCAGGGCATACGAGAAGAGCCGAAAGACCGGCAAAATCAACAAGGATCCCGTGACCAACGACTCGTACCTCCTCTACACCACGCGCCTGGAGAAGAACGACAAAGGGGTCTGGCAGACAAATGCTCTCCGGAGCGACAGGGGGAACAAGGCATGCACTCCCTGACCAGGGGTAACTCAACGACCAGCTTGCGAAGATGGGCCGTCGTGGCGGGCACCACCGCTCTCGCCTGCGGCGTACTCACGCCACCCGCCTGGGCAAGCTTCCGCCCAGGCGGCGGTAACCAGGGCCATACGACCACGTCGTCCAAGCGGGACGGGCAGTCGATCGAGTCTCGAGTCACCTTCTCCGGCTCCACCAGAAACCCCAGCGACTCGTCGTCCCCCGCAGTCACCCCCGTAGGCAACTGGGCCCCACCCGCCTGCTGGTACGAACCGATCTCGGCACAGCAGTTCTCCAAGGAGATGGAAGACGGCTACAAGCAGGTGGTCGACGACCCACAACAACCCAATTACGCCAAGGAGGCAACCGCCGAATACCGGGACATGTACAAGGACGGGAAGTATAAGAACTACAACTTGGACAAGGCCGACGAAGGCAACTGGTGGGTCTCCGTGCAGGACCCGACACGGCTCAACGACCCGGCAGCATGGACCTGCAGCGACCTTCCCTCCTGGGTGAAGAACGGCGACATCGCACCCGTCAAGAACGCGATCTCCCCGGAGGTCCTCGCCGAACTCGCCTACAACCGTATTCTGTTGCCGGGCACCAAGGTCTCGCTCGCTCCGGGGGACACCACCAAGGTCAATCTCTCCACCTGGGCCTGGCTGGACAAGGCCAGGTTCAAGAAGGTCTCCGTAACCGCCTCACTGAACGTAGCCGGCCTGAACATCCAGGCCACCACGACCGCTGAACCTGTATCTCTCAAGCTTGAACCCGGCATCGCTGACGCCGAGACCTACCCGGCGTCGGGTGAATGCGCAGTCAGTTCCGACGGTTCCGTCGGCGAGCCGTACGCCACGGGCAAGGCCGACCAGGACCCGCCCTGCGGCATCAAGTACCTCCGCTCCTCCGGCAGCGGCACGTTCCCGCTGAAGGCCACCGTCACCTGGCGGATCACCTGGACGGGAACCGGTGGCGCGGGTGGCGATCTACCCGACGGCACCTTCGGCACGACACAGGACGTCACCGTGCAGGAGATTCAGGCGGTCAACAGGTAGCAGGCGGAACGAGCGGGATCGCAGTAACTTGGAGGATCAGCCAGGCCGCGGTTGCGGAAATTTACGGCCGCCGCACTTGCACCACCAACAGCCGCGAGGGAGCAGGGTGGACCGTCGGCCGCGGGAGATCCCTGGCTACGCTCTGGACCACCTGATCTTGGCCATCGCCGCGGCGGTACCGCTGCCCCCTCCGCTGCTCGCGGCGGGTCGGCACCGAGACAGGCACCTCCGTGAGCGCGGCCGGCCACAGCAGGCGACACCGAGAAGACACCATCGTGCGGCAGGCAGCAACGCCGATCTGTACGAAGGCCTTGCCCAGCGATAGCGCTGGGGTTCTCGGTCTCGCATCAGGGAGCTTTACTCTCCATTGGACGAGTCCATGCCATTCACATAATGCCCCCGACTACCGTCGAGGCGTTGGCATGTGCACAGAGTGAGATTCGGGGGCGGGTGGCATGTCGGACCTGAAGAAGCAGGCCTCATCCATGCACAAGGCGGCGTCGGGGCTGCGAGGGGTGGGACAGCACACGGCGAAGCCACTGGCGGAGTTCTCGGCGCAGCAGCACGATCTGAAGGCGCTGGGGGCGCTGGGCTCGTTGCTGGGTGCGAAGAGCGAGATCGAGAAGGGCATGGCCACTCTGTCCAAGCTGACGAAGCAGCTGGAGCAGGAGTGGGAGTCGGAGGCGAAGTTCATCGGTGAGGTCTCCGATGCTTTCGATCTGCTGGATGTGCTGCTGGCGGCGGCTCAGGGGAAGAAGGGCTGAGGCGTCGGGTCATGGTGGATCTCAATCCGCTGCATTACATCAACAAGTTCAACCACATGTTCGGCGACAGTGTCGCCAGTGGTCTTGAGTTTCTGGGCATCTCCGATCCTGCGGTGGATCCGGACGGGGTGCGGGAGATAGCGAAGAAGTGGCGGCATCTGGCCCAGGGCCTGGATGATGCCTCCACCGCCGCTGATGGGGCGTTGTCGGGGGTGGAGTGGGAGGGCAAGGCGGCCAAGGCCTTCCACAAGCGGTCGAAAGCGGCGCGTAAGCAGGCCGGGGACATGGCGCATTCGCTGCGTGAGGGTGCGAACGGACTGGACGATTTTGCGGACAAAGCACATGAGTTGCTGTCCGAGATCGGTGTGATTCTGGCGGAGATCGCCGAGTACGAGATCGCGGGCCTGGCCCTGTCCGTCCTGACCGCGGGTGCCTCAGAGGTGGCCTCGACGCTGATGTCCGGCGAGCGGGCGATGAAGGTCGTCGCGCTGGTCGGCCGGATCGAGGAGGAGGGCACGACCCTGGGCACGGTGGTGCGCCGGGTGATGCAGGTCATCGAGCAGGTCGAGCGGGCGTTGAAGGCGCTCAAGGAGATCCGGGGCGTCGCGGCGGCTGGCCGGATGGCCAAGGAGGGGCTGGAGTTCACGGCATTCCAGACGATGCTGGAGGATCCGTCGGCGTTCAAGGATCCGGGGAAGCTGGCCGGGATCCTGACCGAGGGCGCGCTGATGGGCGTCGGCTTCGGCATGCTGGGCAAGGCGCTGGGCAAGGGCCTCAAAGCCCTTGGCCCGGCGGCTTTGGCGAAGTTGAGCAAGTCGATGGGCCTGGACTGCGCGGCCTTCGAGCGGCTGCGCCTGAACCCGGGCTTCGACAAGCTACCCGCCTCCATCCGCAACATGGTCAAGAAGTTCGTCCGGGACCCGATCGACGTGGCCACCGGCGATATGGCCCTGACCCGCACGGACGTGACCCTGCCAGGCGTGCTCCCCCTGGTCCTGGAGCGCACGCACATATCGTCCTACCACTACGGCGGCTGGTTCGGCCCGTCCTGGGCCTCCACCCTGGACCAGCGTGTTCAGGCGGACGAAGACGGCTTCGTCTACGCCACCGCTGACGGCGCCCGCCTGTGCTTCCCCCGCCCGGATGACGAGACAAACACGCCTGTGGGCCCGGAGACGCCCGGCTCCCGCCTCACTCTGTCCTGGGACACCGACATCGACGGCGGCATCCGCGTCCACGATCCGGATGCCGGGCTGTCGTATGTATTTCACAGCCCGGTCGCGGCTGCCGACGACACGGTCGTGGACCTGCCCCTGCAATGCATCCAGGACCGCAATGGCAACCGCATCACCGTCGAGTACTCGGACGGCGATGTCCCGGGCGCGGTGGTCCACTCCGGCGGCTACCGCATCGCCCTCGACCACGACCGGGCGCGTTCCCGCATCATCGGCCTGCGCCTGATCGACCCCGCACACCCGAACCGCCCCGGCACCACCCTGTTCACCTTCGGCTACGACGAGGCCGGCCACCTGGCCGAGGAATACAACTCCTCCGGACTGCCGATGCAGTACACCTACGACACCGACGGCCGCATCACGTCCTGGACGGACCGCAACAACACCACCTACTGGTACCAGTACGACGACCAGGGCCGGGCCATCGCCACCGGTGGCACTGGCGACGCCCTCGCCTCCACCCTCACCTACGACACCGAAACGCTGACCACCCGTGTGACCGACTCCCTCGGCCACACCCGCGTCTACGAACATAACGAACACCTGCGCCTGATCCGCGAGACCGACCCCCTCGGCAACGTCAGCGGCCAGGAGTGGGACAACCGATTGCGACTGAGCTCGTTTGTCGATCCGCTGGGGAACGCCACAGAATTCGGCTACAGCGATCAAGGCGACCTGGTCAGAGCCGTCCGGCCCGACGGTCACGAGACGACAGCCATATACACCGCACCAGGGCTTGTCGAGACGGTGACGGATCCAGATGGCTCAGTGTGGCGTCAAAGTTACGACGAGCGCGGAAATTGCGTTGCGGTGACGGGCCCAAGCGGGGCGACGACTCGCTTCGCCTACAACCGCTTGGGGCACCTGACGTCGATCACCGATACTCTGGGACACCTCACACGCATACAAAGCGACCCGGTGGGACTGCCGCTCGAGATCCGGGATCCGCTAGGCAACGTCACTGTGTATGAGCGCGACTCATTTGGCCGCACCGTCGCGATCACGGACCCCCTAGGCGCTACTACTCGCCTGGAGTGGACGATCGACGGACAGCCCGCTCGGCGGATCAGGCCCGACGGAACTACGGAGTGCTGGGAGTACGACGGCGAAGGAAACTGCACCGCCCACTTCAGTCCGACGGGAGCGGTAACTCGTTTCGAGTACGGTCACTTCGACCTGCTGACAGCGCGTGTCGACCCCGACGGGGTGCGCTACGAGTACACGCATGACAGCGAGCTGCGCCTCGTACGCGTCACGAATCCTGTGGGCCGTTCATGGCGGTACGAGTTCGACCCCGCAGGCCGCCTGGCCGCGGAGACGGACTTTGACGGTAGTAGGCTCAGCTACATCCATGACGCCGCCGGCCGCCTCGTCAGCCGGAGTAACGCGATCGGCCAACACATCCGGCTTGACCACGATTCACTCGGCCGAGTCGTCCGCAAAGACGCCCACGGTCTTGTCACCACGTACGCGTACGACACCAGCGGGCGACTTGTACAGGCGACAGGACCCGATGCGTCGATGCATCGGCGCTTCGACATCGGTGGCAACCTGGCGGCCGAGACAGTCAACGGCCGTACGATGAGGTACACATACGACGAAGGCGGACGACGCAGGAGCCGCATCACCCCGACAGGCGCCGTAACCACTTACACCCACGATGCCGCGGACAACCTCGTGCAGCTGAGTGCCGCAAGTGCAACGATCGACCTTGCCTATGACGGGGTCGGCCGCGAACTCATCCGGCGCGTCGGCGAGTCCGTCACCCTGACCAGCGCCTACGACGCGGTGGGCCGTCTCACCTCCCATGCTGTAACGGGTCTCGGTGGCCGAGTTGTCCAGAAGCACGAGTACTGCTATCGACCGGATGGCTATCTTGAGCGCCTGAACAGCTACCTGGGCGGCAGTCGGCGTATCTCTCTGGATGTCATCGGACGGGTCACGGAGATCCAAGCGGACGGCTGGACGGAACGTTACGCGTACGACGAAACCGGTAACCAGACCATGGCGGAATGGCCGTCTGCCCACCCAGGCCACGAGGCCACCGGACCACGTGAGTACGTGGGCAACCGTATCGCACGGGCAGGGCGTGTCCGCTACGAGCACGACTGCCTGGGCCGGATCACCCTGAGGCAGAAGACCAGGCTCTCTCGCAAGCCGGATACCTGGCGCTACAGCTGGGATGCGGAAGACCGTCTCACCGAGGTCGTTACGCCGGACGGGACCCTCTGGCGCTACCTCTACGATCCTTTGGGGCGCCGCATCGCCAAGCTGCGGTTGGCCGAGGACGCCACGACAGCCGTGGAGCAGGTGGACTTCACCTGGGATGCCAGCACGCTGTGCGAGCAGACCGCCGCCGCTGCGGATACTCCCCATCGCCTCACTCTGACTTGGGATCACGATGGTTTGCAGCCGCTTGTCCAAAGTGAACGTGTCACTCTCGCTGACTCCCCTCAAGAAGAGGTCGATTCACGCTTCTTCGCGATCGTTACGGACCTCGTCGGCTCCCCCACGGAACTTCTCGACAAGGACGGGACCATCAAGTGGCGCACGCGCTCCACGCTTTGGGGAAAGACGGCCTGGGCGAAAGGCAGTACCGCCTACACGCCACTCAGATTCCCCGGGCAATACTATGATCCAGAAACCGACCTCCACTACAATCACTTCCGCTATTACGACCCGGAGAGTGCCCGCTACCTTAGCCCTGATCCCCTCGGGCTGGTTCCTGCGCCGAACCCTCTCACCTACGTCCACAACCCACAGTCGTGGGCCGATCCACTGGGGCTGGCGCCCAAGTGCCGCGAACTGGGGTTGCGCCAGGCGGCGCTGGACGCGATCGAGAAGCTTGAGAACATCAAAAAGGATCCCCTCAAGGATATAAACTCCCAGCCGAAGCACAACCACTACAATGCAGCGCGCCGGGAGGCGCGAGGCGAGGTGGTCGCCATGAAACCCGATGGGACCCCCTTCGATCACATCAAGGACCTAACTCAGGCTCGCAACGGTTTGAACAACGTCCGGGAAGCCCTGGAGAAGGAGTTGAAAAACCCTCCAGACGGTATTACTGAGCGAGGCCTTGAGGTGCTGATAAGAAGGCGAAAGGAAACCATCGACGAACTCGACCGATTGAACGGATTCCTGCACTCCATCCGCCATCAATAGAATCACACAAGAAAGGTTACGGCGTTGCCTCATTCCGTCGACCGCAGTAAATCGCTTGAACAGCTGGAGGGTCGTTGGCCAGCCCCTCCGGAGGACACAACCTCATTGGTCAAGGCCGTCCATGAGTTGCGTCGGCGTCCCGTCGGAACACTACAGCCCCACGAGCTTGCCCGACTGATCGCCCAGAACGTCGGACTTCCTTCGCTACTTCCGCTGGCGGTGGAGATCCTGAGAGAAAAGGCACCCGGTCAGGCAGCGGGCGGCTTCTATGACGACGACTTGTTGTATGCGGTGGTCACCGTCAGCCCGCAGATGTGGACGGAGTTTCCTGAACTCGCCCGGGAGCTAAAGGAAGCGGTAACCATGTTGACCAATTTGTCGGGTTACGTGAAACCGGACGTCGAGGGGTTCCTTGCCTCGCTTCCGGAGGAAATTTGAGAACGATGCAAAGCTGATGCCAAGGTGCTGCCAGGGCCCGCGGAACTCCAGGAGGCCGTGTGCGCAGGAGCCGACGTAATGGATGACGCGATCTTCAAGGGCACTACCAGCAGCGAGGCCGTCGGCTTACGCTGCCGCGTGATGCCGCCCACCGCGGGGCGTCACCCAGGCACTCGGTCAACCGGATCCGGCGTACTGCACCTCGGCGTACGGCGCCGAGGGATCGGCCAACACCTTTCAGGCGCAGGAGAGCAGGTCGTGCCTGCGTCCAGTTGTGCGACCTCGATGTCGTCGGCCAGGCTCGACAGGTATCCGCCCTGGCTGCCCGGCGCGAGCCAGCGGTCATGCCCCGGGACGGTCGCCTCCGTCGCCGCGGTCTCTTGCCGAACAACCGTAGAGCCGTCTGTGGCTACCTGGTCATGATGTGAGCTTCTATGCCTGTACTGCTGGGGCTACGTACAGTTCACCCGTGTTCGAATTCAACCCGGCGCGGCCCAAGTTGGAGCAGATCTCTGAAGATTTCCGCAAGCGGATCGCTCCTTCGTAGCTAACCGTTGACGAGCCCTCGGGCATTGCTCATGGACTAGGCCTTGCCGTTGCCGTGTACACGGTTTAGCGGCTGGCTGAAGGCGCTGAAAGTCGCGGCCCACGTCACCGGCCACTCATAGTGCCCTCGTTCGCGCTCCGAAAGTTGGCCACCGTATCCTTACGGCACATGTGGCCAGGAGAGCAGCCGTCGAGGGGCAACCAGAACCCGCAGCAGCACCCGAACGGGCATCAGTCGAACCCGTACCTGCAGCCTGGTCCCGGCCAGCCGAACCCGTACCAGCAGCCTCAACCCTGGCAGATGCCCCCGCAGCAGCCGACCGCCGGCGCGCCCGTGCCTCCGCCGACGGGCGGCGGCCGGAACCGGACCAGCATCGTCGCCGTCATCGCCGCGACGGCCGTCGTACTTGCCGCGGGCGTCACCGGACTCCTGGTGCTCGGCAACCACAAGCACGACGGCCCCCATCCGAAGCCCACCAACACCGCCTCTCCGACGCAGAGTTCCGACAATCCGCGGAGCCCCGACACCCAAGCCGCCACGATCAAGGGCTGGAAGGTCCTGACGAACCCGGAGCAGGGAATCGCGTTCGACGTCCCGCCCCAATGGGAGATCCAGTCCGCCGGCTGGGTCTCCTATGTCGCCAAGGACGGGGACCCGAACGACAACCCACTCATCGCGATACGCAATGTCGCGATGCTGCAGAAGAAGTGGTGTTCCTCCGACAACGACCGGGACGGCACGCTGGAGGACACACCGCTGGCTCAGGTGGGTACGAGGGGCAACAACGGTTACCGAAGCGCTCAGGACATCGCCGACTCCGACCCGAAGACCTGGGTGTACGGCGGGTACACCCAGCCGGACAAGACAAATGTGAAGACCAGCGTCGAAGCGTTCACCACGAACTCCGGCCTCAAGGGCACTCTGGGCACTGCCTGGTCCGTGGGCGTGAAGAAGTCGAAAAAGTGTGCGTCGGACGGCAAGGCCTGGACCTTCGGCTTCAAGAACGCCTCAGGGGACCTGGTCTCCTGGTCGTTCTTCGGCGCCAAGAACGTGCCCAACGAGGTACCGGATGCGACGATACGGAAAATTGCCGCCACGGTACGGCTCTACAAGGCGCCGTCGGACTCCTGACCGTTGTTCGCCGGTATCTTGGCATCCGACCGAGTGATCCCTCGGAACACGCCCGGTGAGCAGGCAAAAGAGCAGGGTCTGACAGAGACCCTGCTGGTGTTACTGAAGGCTTCTCATTGTGAGTGCCAAGCGATCTAGACGTCGCGAACAGCAGCGAACGAGCAACCAACTCGGCTGGCACTGCAGCGAGATTTGCGAAGGATCTGCCCTTGCTCGGGGTGGGCGAAGGTGTGTTCGCCCGAGCCATCGCGGTCGGACGCGGTCGCGGTTGAATCGGGCGTACTTTTCCCGAAGGCTTCGGCCCTAGGAATGGTGCGGACCGTGACATGGTTCCGTGGTATGCACGGTCGGCGAGGACGAGAAGCTGACGGGCAGAAGGCCTGGATCACACCGTGTGTGCGGGCCGCGGTCAGGTCATGCGTGCAGCCGGACAGACGGCGAACCCTGCAGGTGCGCAGATGAGCCAAGGTGAGCAGGGCCTGCCTGAAGCATCCCAGCCTTCGCCAGCGGGAGTTCAGTTCACTCCCAGCCGTCGGCGACGAGAACGGCCGAGAACCCGAGGGCCTGGCATCGTCGGCAATCCGGGACCGACCTTGCGAAATCCGGGGACGCAAGGGGCCACGGTCCTCGCTTCCGCACACAGTGGAGACGAGGCCTCCACGATTCGCTCACGCAACGCCGAAATCGAACATGCCAGGATCGGCAGTTGCCCCGACCACAGACTGGCGGCCCTCGTCCCGAAGGAGGCATGGACCACCCTAGGATCACTGAGGCGGGCTTCGCGCCATTGCACCGTCGCATACACCCACGGCAGGGACGGACCGACCATGAGTGACCTACGCCTTGAGGGCACGATCTTCGAGGACCTGAAGAGGACCTTCTCAACGATCGCCGACCGTATGGACACCGCGCGCCGCACCCTACGCAACACTGACGGCTCGGTGGTAGGGCCGCCCGATCTCGTAAACGACGTGCACGCGTTCGCCGATGACTGGGGCTACGGCATCAAGCAGTTGGGCAAGCACAACCAGAACGCGATCAAGATGATCAACAACATCGGTTCGTCCTTCGGTCAGCTGGATCAGCAGCTGGCGGAGTCCATGAAGGCGCCGAAGTCCGGCGGCGTTGGCAAGTCAGGCAAGTCCGGCAAGAAGGAAGGTTGACGAGCCATGGGACGCCCCACCTTCCCCCACATAGGCTGGGACCCGACTCCCGGAGACGTCGAACAGACCCGCGAACTGGCGAAGAAGCTGGGCGGCCTGGCGAGCGAGCTCGGCCAGTCTCTGCAGGAGTTGGAACGTATCGAGTGCGGCGCCTGGAAAGGCAAGACAGCGGTCGCCTTCAGCGAACACATCTCAACCGACGTTACGCCGCTAATCAGGAAGAGCTTCGAGGCCTTCGACAAGGCCTCGCACGCCTTGCACCGCTGGGCCGGTGAACTGTCCGGCTTCCAGGATGAGGCTGACCGCCTGGAGAAGGAGGCGGGCGAGAAGCTCGACGCAGAGGCGAAGGCGAAAGCCAAGGCAGGTGACAAGGGCAGCGATGAGCTGGGCAAGGCATCCGGCCAGGTCAATGTCGTCATCAACAAGGTTCACGACCTGGAGGACCGCTACCGAAAGGCCGCCGTCAGGGTCGGCAAGGAGCTGGATAAGGCAGGAGACATCGCTCCGGCCGAGCCAGGGTTCTGGTCTAAGCTGGGTAAGGGCATCGAGCATGCCTGGGATGCCACCGGCGAGTGGCTCAAGGAACACGCTGACCTGATCAAACTGGTAGGCGATCTTCTGAGCGACCTGAGCGGCATTCTCGGAATGCTGGCGATCATCACTCTGCCGTTCGAGCCGCTGGGAGCCATTTTCGGTGCGGCGGCGCTGCTCACCAGCGGTCTGGCTCTACTCTCGCATTCCATCGCCAAAGCGTCCGGAGCCGACGTGAGCTGGATGCAGATGGGCTTCGACGCGCTCGGACTCATGCCCGGGCTCGGTGCCTTCGGCAAGGGCGTGAAGGTGGCGGACGAGGGTGTGGCGGCGATGCGTGCGGCGGGCGAGTTCGGCGAAGGCTTCAAGGCCGGGAAGCTCGCCGCCGGCGCCCGGAACGTGTTCGCCACGGGTGATCTGGCGGGAAAGGTGGAAGGGGGACTCGCTCTCTTCGGAAAGAAGGTCGTGCTCGGCGGGAAGTTCGGCGACATCGGTCTCATCTCACACGAGAGCGGAGTCATGAGCCGGTTGGCCGGACTGTCCGAAGCGGGTTACCACCAAGGCCAGCTACTCGGAAGCAAGGGCCTCAAACTGGTCACAGGAGGAAGGCTGGACCTTCATCCCCTGAGTATGAAGGGCATCGCCTTGGATGCCGGGATCAAGGCTCTACCGAAGGTCTTCAGTATCCCCCAGCACATCGGAGAAGCGCTCCATCCTGGTGACAGCTTCCATGATGCTGCCACCTCACACTGAAAGCGCACCGGACAATGGCGACCTGGACTCCTGAACCCGGCGAAACGCTCCTCGCCCGCGACTCGATCGTCTTCGCAACAGGCACGGCTCCGGCGGTGGCCGGTATGCGATGGTTCCGCGACACGCAGCGAAACGACATCCAAGGTGAACTGTGCGGCTGGCCCGAAGGACCTTCCTTCTCACTTCGGCCCGAGGAGGAGAAGCACCGTGGCCGACAGGTCGGCCTGTTCGGGTTGCGGGCACTCTACGTCGCTGTCGGCGGCGCGCTGGAAACCCTCGCAGGTTCAGGCAGCTTCCTTCCCGGCTCGGGCAACAGTCCCGGGCGCGCGCAGGAACTGGAGAACGAAGTGACGGACTTCCCCGTCCTGTGGGCGGCATCCGGCACCCTCGCCCGGACGCTGCCTTGGCAGATCGACCCCTCACGCTGCCCGGAAAACTACCGAACCCACATCATCATCACGGACCGGCGCGTGGTCATCACCGGTTTCCCCGACGATGACCTGCTACGTGACCAGGTCCTCTGGGAGGCCGGGCGGTCGCAGATAGCGTGTGTCGAACGGATGCGATACAGCAGTGTGGGCGGCGAAGCGAAGGTGCATTTTACTGACGGTTCATGGTGCAGACTCGCCCCGCCGAACAAGAGGCAGTACTGGCCTGTGCTCCGGCACTTGGTCCATCCCCCCGAGCTCGTCCCCTGGGATGCCCTGACCCCCCGACAGCGCGCGTACGTTGAGTCTTACCTCTCATCAGTGAGTGATCGGGACAGCTCCGTCGCGCCGGTGGTGACCCGCCGTCCCAGCGGAAAGTTCCTCATCGAAGTGACGACCACCCAGCGCGTGAAGCCCGATTTGGGCGTCCTGAAGCCTTTCTGCTTCATGAGTCAGGCGGGCGGACGCGGCGGATTCGATCCAAACGACCTCTGACACCCGACTGGAGTATCTAATGACCACCACCGTCGAGGTCGAGTCCGAGATCGTCCCACCGTTCTCGTTCGTCGCGCCGAACGGCCTTCACGCGCTTCCCATAGCCCCCTCGCCTGAGGAACGTGCAGGGCTTTCCCGTGAGTTCGTGCGCGAGCTCTACTCCAGTGGCAACGAGGCAATCTGGGAGCCCTCGGCACCTTTCTACGCCGCCCTCGCCGAGTACATGGCCGATAACGGATTTGCTTACTCCGCCATGGGGCTCTTCGCGCGAGAGGAAGGAGGGGTCGCACAGTGCGCCCTGACGGTCGCCGTAGCCAAGACCGACCAGACCGACACCGAGATAGCCGCCCAGGGCATTCTCGCCGCGCTGTCAGGAAACCCCTACAACGATGCCCGTTGGCTCGACCTGCCCTGTGGACCGGCGGTTTCCTGCGTGCGCGTCAACGAACTCACCGTCCAACCCGAGGTGACACGCGCCGATGGGCCGGTCGAACTTCTGACTGGCCAGATCCAGGTCCACGTCCCGTTCTCCACGGGGCCGTACACAGTTGTCTTCACATTGGACACCGCCGCCATGGACTACTGGGCAGAGTTCTGCAACATGATGTCTGCCATCCTCCAGACCATCTCATTCGAATCCCCCTCCGAGGACCTGTCCAGCGTGTCAATCCCCGCGTAGCGTGGAGAGTTTGTTACGCCATTTCGGCCCTGAGCCAGCAGAGGTCCGCGATCCAGGTCAAGATCTTGATGCATTCCTCGGCACAGGTGGACAAGTGGTGCCGGTGGGCGAACTCGATCTTGGGCGTGCTCCCTCGGCGGCACCGTTGTCCAGCGCGCCCTGACTCGCCCCATAAACTGCACGGTCCCCACCCGGCAGCAGCCGCGGTCCGTGGGCGGACATCGCGTGGCCGAGTACCCGGCAGGGGACCAAGTCCTCGACGGTGGCGAGATGGAGCGGCCCTCGTCGATGTCGATCTACGTGAATTCCCCGCACCACAACACGTCGGGTGCGACAGCGGCGAAGGTGCAAGTGCACCAGATCCCCGGCTGGGTCCCGGCGGCCCGTCCGGGGCAGGCTCCATCGCCGTTTCGGTCGCCGTCCACACAGCCCCGGCCCGGTCATCAGCGCCGCCCCTGTGTCCTTGGAGGCGATCCAGCCGGCCTCGTGCAGTTCGCGAGTGATCTGGGGCGAGCCGTACGTGCTGTCCGAGGCGGCAGACAGCCGCTTGCTCTCCTCATCCAGCCGCTCCTGGCACTGTTCGCGAGCTGTGGGAGCACGGTTGATCCACTTGTGGAGCCAGGACTGCGCTCTCGTGCGGGATGCCGAACATGGCCTTCTGGTACGCGATGAACTCCGCCACGCTCGCTGGTTCATCGAGTCCTTTACCCACAGACCACCGAGCGCTTGAGAAGATCACGCTTCATCAGCAGCTCGGGACGCTCCTTGTCCCACTGCGCTTTCTGCGGCCGCGGCCGGGCCAGTTCCTCAGGCTCCGGCTCACTCAGCGCGCCGCCCGCGTCCTGGCGGCCGGCCTCGCGGCCGACCTACACCCAGTTGTGCAAGGTGTACGCGTTGACCCTGAACTTACCCCCGTGTATTTGGCTAGCGATTGACGGCCTGGATCTCCTGGACGACCACGTCCTGCTCTGCACCAAACGTGCCGTCCGGAAGGTCTCCGTCCTGTCCCGTTGTGCTCGTCCAGCTGATCTCCCAGGTGATAGTCGCCTGAAGCTTGTACGAGCCGTCGCCGGAGGAGCGCAGGTACTTGACTCCACAGGGCGGGGTCTCGTCGGACTTGCCCTTCGCATAGGGCTCGCCGATCTGCCCGTCGTGGATCCCGCACTGACCGGAGGCAGGATAGGTAACCGCGTCGTCCGTGCCCGGCTTGATCGTCAACGAGACCGGCTCGGCGGTAGTTGTCGCGCTGAGACCAAGCAACGGTACGGACGCGGTGACGGAAACCGGCTTGAAGTTCGCGGTGTCCAGCCATGCCCAGGTAGGCAGGTTCACCTTCGTTGTGCCCTCGGGGGCCAGGGTGACCTTGGTCGAGGGAACGCGAATTTCGGCGTAGGCGAGCTGGGCGAGCATCTCGGGGCTGATGGCCTGGGGCGCGTCAGCCGGCGGCGCCGCCCCCTTGTCAACCCAGAAGGGCAACTTGTCGCAGTCCTGGGACGCCGGGTCCGCCTCGCGTCCCTCGGTGACGTAGGCGTCCCACCAGTAGCCCTTGCCTTCCTTGTCCTTGTTGAAGTCCTTGTACGGGTCGCCGTTGACGAAATAGTTCTGGGTCTTCAGCGACCACTCGGGGCTAGGCGCGCTGCTTTCCCACACCTGCCGCATCTGCGACTCAAGTGCCTTGGGCGTGTACTTCGGCGCGTAGTAGCAGGCAGGGGGAGTCCAAGACGTCGTCGACGTGACGGGCCCGACCGAACTGCCGGTGCCATTCTTGGAGCGGTCGAAGACGATCGCGCCGGAAACGGCTGACGAAACCTTGTCACCGTCGACCCCGGCCGAGGCGTGCGCATCCGTTCCCGAACCTGATCCTCCGCCAAGGGAACCACCCGGAGGGTCCTGTGCGGCGAGGGCACTTGGTATGGAACACAGCCCGGCTGTTCCCACGGCCACAGTGACCACGGCCATCCGGAGCGCCTTGATCACGCCTGGCACCCCACAGCACCACGGGTCGACGTGATCTTCACGAGCTGCCAAACTCCCTGCTCGTTCTTAGTGACCTGAGCGCTGTAGGCGACGTAGTTGTCCTTGGTCACCTTCGTACCCTTGAGCTCCCCGGTCTTGATGACCCGGCTGTAACCCTTGCTCTCGTCGCCGCAGTAGCCGATCGCTGCGTTGGTCGTGGATTTCACCTTCACGACGCGGTTGAAGTAGCGCACGGAGCCCGTGACAGTCCAGCCGGCATCCTTGAACTGCTGAACCCACTTCTGAGCGGCTGCCGCGCCCTCACCGTCCGTGTAGTACTTCAAGGCGGGAAGTCCCGGGTTCTGGGCGACGATCGCCGCATCGAGCGCGCGGTGGAACTCCGCATTGTCACGCAGGATCGCGTCCTTGACGGAGTTACCGGTCTCTTCAGGTGTGAAGGTCAGTTTCACGTCCGACGGAAGCTTGATCTCCGGGCGCTTGGCTGAGTCCGATCGGCTGGCGCTGGGCGACGCGGTCTTCTGACCCCCTGCATCCGCGCCTGCGATCTTGCCGTTGTCGTCGGATCCGGCATCGCCGCCTCCGCAGGCAGTGAGCAGCAGGGCCGCGGATGTGATGAGCACGGCTGTGACGAGCCGGGCAGGGCGGTTCACTTCAGGCTCCTGTCAAGGTCGTGGGTAGCTCAGCTAACCAACGCCACCCATGGGGTGTGTGGCGCCACCAGCCGGGCTTCCGTCAAGATGGCATAAACCGATAGATGGATCAGAGGAAGAGCAACCCGGGGCTGCCTCTTCCGGAATCAGGCGGTCAACAGCAGGGCCGCGGATGCGGTGAGCGCAGCCTAAAGAGCCGGGCGGGGCGTTCACTTGGCGCCTCCGGGCGAGGCCAGAGCTCTCTCGATCCGGGCAGTGCGGCCAGGCCACTGAGGCGCGAGCCGCACCGCCCGTCATCGCTCCAGCGGCCTACTAACCCTTGGCACCCTTGGCCAGCCGGTCGTCCAGGTCCTCGTACGCCTTCTTCGCGTCCGTCAGGAACTTGGACAGACCGTGCAGACCCTGGATGGTCTTCGCCGCGCCCTTGGTGAAGTCCTTGATGGAGTCCTCGTAGGAGCCTGAGGCCTTCTGCGTGGTGAAGCCGTGCGCCACGAGGTTCTCCACGCCCCTCTCGATGCCCTTGAGCTGCTCTTCCATGTGGTGCATGGCCTTGATGAGCTCGCCAGCCTGCTTGTCCATCTCGGCATAAGTAAGGTCAGTGTCCTTGGCCATGACGGCTCCCTCCCGTTCCGATCGCCACGGGGCCTTCCCCCGTGGCCTGAAGTCGCGACGCTACCCCGGCGTGCCACCGCAAGCGTCCGCACGAGCAAAGATCCTACGGCTGAGACCGTTGAGGCCACAGGGCAGTTGTGCGAGGGAGTCGTGAACCGGTGCACATCCCGTTGCGGCACTGTCAGCGGGGACGGCTAATGTCACTACCACTGTGTTCAGCGTTCCGGGGACGGTCTCAGCCCCACGAGGAGGACGAACGTGCGCCTGAGTCTGACCGTCGTCGACCCGCTCGTCGGTGCCGGCGCCGACGTGGTGCTCGACGCCGATCCGGAGTCGACAGTGGGCGACATCACCCGGGAACTGGCGCGGCAGGTCGGAGCCGGCCATGGCGCGGAGATCATCCCCATCGGCGGGCACCGGCAGGCCGGCGGTGCCCCCCATGCGTTCGTCGACGGCTATCCCCTCGACCCGAGCGCGACCGTCGGCGGATCGCCGCTGCGGGACGGAGCCGTCGTCAGCCTGCACGACCCGGCCGGGTGTGTGTTCGGCGAGCCCACCGGTGTGGTGGAGTTCCGGGTCGTCGGCGGGCCCGCGGCCGGTGCGGTGCACCGACTCGGCGTGGGGCGGTACGCCATCGGCGGCGGGTCAGGCGCCCAGCTCCGCGTCGACGACGGCGAACTGGCGGAGCGCGCCGCGACCTTGTCCATAGCCATCGACGGCACCTGCAAGGTCGTCGTTCACGACACCGGCACGGAGCAGAGCAGCAAGGACGAGAGGGACAAGGACGGAAAGGACGCCGACGACCGCCGCGGCCCCCGGCTCGACGGCGAGCCCCTCGACGGCGACACCTGGCCTCTCGGTGCCCAACTGTCCCTCGGCAACAGCCTCTTCGAGATCGTCGCCTACTCCCCGCCGGACGCGGCCCTGAAGTGGTCGGACGACGGCGTCGGTCTCGACTACAACCGGCCCCCGCGGCTGCGCCCGCCCGAGCGCAAGACCCACTTCCGGCTGCCCACACCGCCCGGTGACTACGAGGCCCGGCCGCTGCCTTGGCTGATGGCGCTGCTTCCGCTGGTGGGCGCCGTCGTCTCCACCATGGTGTTCGGGCGCTGGTACTACCTGATCATGGCCGTGATGAGCCCGCTCATGCTCTTCGGCAACCACTTCGTGGACAAGAAGCACGGGCGCAAGTCCCATGCCAAGCAGCTCAAGGAGTACAAGGAGCACAAGGAACGGATCGAGCAGGACGCCCAGGACGCACTGCGCACCGAGCGCCTCGACCGTCGCGCCGCCATCCCCGATCCGGCCGCCGTGCTCGCCTTCGGCACCGGTCCCCGTACGCGCCTGTGGGAGCGGCGTCGCACCGACGCCGACCACCTGCTGGTGCGGGTCGGCACCGGCCGGGTCCGCTCCGACGTCGTGCTCGACGACCCCGAGCAGGACGAGCACCGGCGCGAGGTCGTCTGGCACATCGAGGACGCGCCGGTCGCGCTGCCGCTGAAGGATCTCGGGGTCATCGGTATCGCCGGACCGGGCGACTCAGTGCAGGCGCTGGGACGGTGGGCGGTCGCCCAGACCGCGGTGCTGCACAGCCCGATGGACGTGCAGTTCTACGTCCTCACGGACAACGACGCCCACACCCGCTGGGACTGGGTGCGCTGGCTGCCGCACGCCCACCCCTCCGGTGGGCAGGACGTCAACGTGCTCATCGGCACCGACTCCGAGACCGTCGGCGCCCGTGTCGGCGAGCTGACCCAGCTGCTGGACGCCCGGCAGAAGGCCCTGAAGGAATCCGGCAAGCGCGGTGACGGGCCGGCGTTCGCCGAGCCCGACGTCGTCGTCGTATGGGACGGATCGCGACGGCTGCGCTCGATGCCCGGTGTCGTACGGCTACTGCGCGAAGGTCCGGCCGTCGCCATCTACGCGATCTGCCTGGACGAGGAGGAGCGGTTCCTGCCCGGGGAGTGCCAGGGTGTCGTCGTCGTCGAGCCGCGGCGCACCGACGATCCCGCCGCCCCGGCCGTGGCCGCCGCGGCGCAGCCCCCGGCCGGTGGCTTCCCCTCCTTCCACGCCTGGCACCAGACGGCCCAGCAAGCACACGAGGCCACCGAACAGGACTTCCCGCTGCGGCTGCGGGTCCAGCAGAGCGGTGCCCGCGGCATGACCGACGTACGGCCGGACTTCGTCTCCTCGGCCTGGTGCGTCCGGCTGTCCCGCTCGCTGTCCCCGTTGCGCGACATCAGCGGCGAGACCGAGGACTCCGCGCTGCCCTCCGCCAGCCGCCTGCTCGACGTGCTGCAGCTGGAGCCGCCGAGCGCCGACGCGGTCGCAGCACGCTGGCGCACGGGCGGGCAGTCCACGATGGCCGTCATCGGCGAGTCGTACGACGGCCCGTTCGGCATCGACATCCGGCGCGACGGCCCGCACGGTCTCATCGCCGGTACGACCGGTTCCGGTAAGTCGGAGCTGCTGCAGACCATCGTGGCCGCCCTCGCCGTGGCCAACACCCCCGAGAACATGACATTCGTCCTCGTCGACTACAAGGGTGGCTCGGCGTTCAAGGACTGCGTGAAGCTGCCGCACACCGTCGGCATGGTCACCGACCTCGACGCCCATCTCGTCGAGCGGGCTCTGGAATCGCTGGGCGCCGAGCTGAAGCGGCGCGAGCACATCCTGGCCGCGGTCGAGATCAAGGACATCGAGGACTACCAGGACTTCGTGCGGCGCAATCCGTCCCATCCGCCCCTGCCCCGGCTCCTCATCGTCATCGACGAGTTCGCGTCCATGGTCCGCGACCTGCCGGACTTCGTCACGGGTCTGGTCAACATCGCACAGCGTGGCCGGTCCCTCGGTATTCACCTGCTGCTGGCCACGCAGCGGCCCAGTGGTGTCGTCTCGCCCGAGATCCGTGCCAACACGAACCTGCGTATCGCGCTGCGCGTGACCGACGCCGGTGAGTCGACGGACGTCATCGACGCGCCCGACGCCGGCCACATCAGCAAGAGCACCCCCGGACGCGCCTACGTCCGGCTCGGCCACGCCTCCCTCATCCCGTTCCAGTCGGGCCGGGTCGGTGGCCGCCGCCCGGGCGCCGCCGACCCGCAGGCCCTCGCACCGTGGGCCGAGCAGCTCGCCTGGCAGGACCTGGGGCGGGCGGCGCTGCAGAAGCCGAAGTCCGAGGCGCGCGAGGACGACGAGATCACCGACCTCAAGGTACTGGTGGACGCCGTACTGGACGCCAACCGGACGCTGGCCATCCCGGCCCAGCACTCCCCGTGGCTGCCCGCCCTGGAGGAGACTCTGCTGCTGGACGACATCCCGTCGGTGCGCGGCGCGGGCGCTCTGCCGGCCGCGCCGTTCGGTGTGGCGGATCTGCCGTCCGACCAGGCCCGCCGCCCGGTGGCCGTCGACTTCGCCGGCTTCGGGCACCTGCTCGTCGCCGGCGCCCCGCGCAGCGGCCGCTCCCAGGTCCTGCGCACCATCGCCGGTTCACTGGCACGCACCCTGTCGTGCGCCGACGTCCATCTGTACGGCATCGACTGCGGCAACGGCGCCCTCAACGCGCTGACCCGGCTGCCGCACTGCGGCGCGGTCGTCGGCCGCAACCAAGTGGAACGCATCGTCCGCCTCTTCACCCGCCTGTCCGGCGAACTGACCCGCCGTCAGGATCTGTTCGCGGAGCAGGGCTACGCCGACATCGGCGAGCAGCGGGGCGCCGTGCCGGAGGGCGAGCGGCTACCGCACATCGTGGTGCTCCTCGACCGCTGGGAGGGCTGGCTGCCCACCCTCGGCGAGTACAACCACGGCGACCTCACTGACCAGTTGATGGCGATGATGCGCGAGGGCGCGAGCGTCGGCATCCACATCGTGATCACCGGTGACCGGCAGCTGCTGTCGGGCCGGATCGCCTCGCTGACCGAGGACAAGTACGGTCTGCGCCTCGCGGACCGCGGTGACTTCTCGATGCTGGACATCAACGCGCGCAAGGTCCCGGAGGAGATCGCGCCCGGCCGCGCGTTCCGGGCCGAGACGGCCACGGAGACCCAGTTCGCGCTGCTCTCCGAGGACACCACCGGTCAGGGCCAGGCGGCCGCGCTGGTCGCGATCGGTGACGCGGCGGCCGCGCGGGACGCCGGGGTGCCGCGCTCGCTGCGCCCCTTCCGGGTCGACGTGCTGCCCAGCCGGATCTCCTTCGCGGACGCCTGGGCGATGCGCGAGCCGACGACGAGCGCCTCCCCGCTGTGGTCGCTGGTGGGCGTCGGCGGCGACGAACTCACCGCGTTCGGCCCCGACCTCGCCCAGGGCGTTCCGGCATTCGTGATCGGCGGCCCGGCCAAGTCCGGGCGCAGCACGGTCCTGTTGTCCATGGCGCGCTCCTACCTCGAACAGGGCATACGCCTGGTCCTCGCGGCACCGCGCCCCTCCCCGCTGCGCGAACTCGCGGGCCAGGAGGGCGTGCTGCAGGTCTTCACGGGCCGTGACATCGACGAGGACGAGCTGGAGGAAACCATCGGGTCGGCCTCTCCCGAGCAGCCCATCGTCGTCCTGGTCGACGACGCGGAGGTGCTGGACGACTGCGACGCCGAGGACGTCTTCAAGCGCATCGTCGAACGGGGCGTTGAGCAGGGCCTGGCCGTCGTCATCGCCGGTGACGAGGAGGAGATCTGCGACGGCTTCTCCGGCTGGCAGGTCGACATGAAGAAGGCCCGGCGCGGCATCCTGCTGTCGCCCCAGGACACCTCCGCCGGCGAGCTGATCGGCATCCGTACGACACGGAGCATGGTCGGCGGCCCCATCACGCCAGGGAGGGGCATGCTGCACCTGGGCACCGGGACGCACTTGACGGTCACGACACCGATGTGACGGAGGTCAGAGCGATGGGGAGCCGGTCAGCGACAGTTGCGGGTGTCGGCCCCTCAGCCCACCTTCGACATCCGCGACACCGGATTCCCTTCCGCCGAGCTGTCCGACGTGTACTTCAGGTCGTCGCCGACCGGTGTCAGTTCGATCTGGTGCGCGGCCGGATCGCAGCCCCCGTGGTTGCCCTTGGCGCCGGTCGAGGTGGCGATGAGCTTTGTCGGCGTCATCTGCTTCAGGGTGAGGATGTCGGTGCACACCCCGCCGAGCTGGTCGGTCTGGGTCAGGCGGCCCAACTCCGCGCCGACGGCCGCCTGATGGACGGTGAGCCGGAAAGTGCCGATGGGCAGGTTGCCGTCGAGGGCGGTGGCCTGGCCCTGCCAGGTGCCCAGGTAGCGGGCCGGGATCGGGCCCGGTGAGGGGCTGTTGTCGGGGGCGCCCGTGCCGCCCGTGGCCGCGCTGGATGCCGCCGTCGGTGCCTGGGAGTGGGAGGGAGTGTTGCCCGCGCCACCCTCGTTACCGTCCCCTTGGGACCAGGGGTGCAGGAGTGCGCCGAGGCCCAGGCCCCCCGCGGCCAGCGCTCCGGCGACCGCCAGTACCACCGTGCAGCTCAGCCGGCGGCCGCGGGCGCCCTCCACCGGTGTGGCGGCCGCCGCCATGCTGACGGAGACCCGGCCGGGTGGGGGTGCGTCACGCTGCGCGGGTACGACAGTGGGGTCTCCAAAGGGTTTCCCGGGGGGTGGCGTCGGCGGTTCCGCGGGGTTCATCGCGGGCGGAGGCCCGAAGGCACCGGCTCCAGTGGCGGACGCGGCCGGGGCCGGGGGCTCTGTTTCCGCTGAGGTGTCGAAGGGCACCGGGCCCGAGTGGGACGTCTCCCCCGTGTCCAGGTTCAGGACGTGTACCGCGCTGCGGCTGACCTGTTCCACCAGGGGCCCCGGCAGCCAACCGCCGGTGATCAGGCGGGCCGCGCCTTCGGGGGCCAGGCGGTGGGCCAGTTCGGCTGGGGTCGGCCGGGCGGACGGGTCCTTGGCCAGGCAGGCCGCCGCGATGTCGCGCAACTCGCCTGCGAGGGAGCCCAGTTCGGGGGCCTCGTGGACCACCTGGTAGAGCAGCGCGGCCGAGGAGTCGCCGCGGAAGGGGGGTTCGCCGGTGGCCGCGTAGGTGAGGACCGCGCCGAGGGAGAAGACGTCGGCGGCGCCTGTGGCTCCCTTGCCGAGGATCTGTTCGGGGGACATGTAGCCCGGTGAGCCGATCGACACGCCCGTTGACGTCAGGGACGCCGTGCCGTCCGTGGCGCGGGCGATGCCGAAGTCGATCAGCAACGGCCCGTCCAGGGTCAGCAGGACGTTTGACGGCTTCACGTCCCGGTGGACCAGGCCCAGTTCGTGTACGGCCGTCAGCGCCTCGGCGAGGCCCGCGCCCAGGGCTCGTACGGTGTGCGCGGGCAGCGGGCCGGTGTCGGTCACGGCGGCCGCCAGGGAGGGGCCGGCTGCGTAGGCCGTAGCGACCCAGGGCACCGGGGCGTCCGGGTCCGCGTCCAGGACCGGCGCGGTCCAGGCGCCGCCGACCCGGCGGGCGGCCGCCACCTCGCGGCGGAAGCGGGCGCGGAACTCCTCGTCCAGGGCGAAGTGCGGGTGCACGATCTTCACGGCGACCGTACGGCCGCCCGCGCTGCGGCCGAGGTAGACCCGGCCCATGCCGCCGGAGCCGAGCCGGCCGAGCAGCCGGTAGGGCCCCACAGTGGCCGGCTCGTCCACGTCCAGCGGCCGCATGGCGCGCTCCCCTCCAACGCCTAAGACTCCGGCACCTGTGACTGCGACTGCAACGCCTGCGGTCTCGGCGCCCGTCGAGTGGTCCCGAGGTCTCTACCCGACTTATGCCTGGCAGAAGCCTAGTGACGTGGGCTCACGGCTGCAGCAGGTCCACCTTCACGTCCGCCGGGAAGCCGGTCGTCGGGCCGACGCGGCGGGCGAACTCGGCGACGGCCGCCAGCTGCGGGGTGCCGAAGCTGAAGTCGAGGGTGGTGAAGTACTGCGCCAGGGTCGACTCGTCGAAGGCCTCCCAGCGGGCCGCCTGCTCGGCGACCTTGCCGACCTCCTCCAGGGAGAGGTTGCGGGATTCGAGGAAGGCCTCGTGGATCTTGCGGGTGAGGACCGGTTCGCGCTCCAGGTACTCCCGGCGTACGGCCCACACCGCGAAGACGAACGGCAGGCCCGTCCACTCCTTCCACAGCGCGCCGAGGTCATGGACGTCGAGGCCGTAGCGCGGCCCGTCGTGGAGGTTGGCGCGCAGGGCGGCGTCGCCGATGAGGACGCCGGCGTCGGCCTCCTGCATCATCAGGCTGAGGTCGGGTGCGGAGGTGTAGTAGTCGGGCTGGACGTCGTAACGCTCGGCGAGCAGGAGCTGGGCGAGCCGGACCGAGGTGCGGGAGGTCGAGCCGAGGGCGACCTTGGCGCCGTCCAGCCGGTCGAGCGGGAGCTGCGAGACGATCACGCAGGACATCACCGGGCCGTCGCAGCCGACGGCGATGTCGGGGAAGGCGACCAGTTCGTCCGTGTGCTTGAGGAACTCGACCAGGGTGATGGGCGCGATGTCGAGCTCGCCCTGGACCAGCATCTCGTTGAGCTTGTCCGGGGTGTCCTTGGTCAGCTCGAAGTCGAGGAGGGTGCCGGTTCTCGCGAGCCCCCAGTAGAGGGGCAGGCAGTTCAGGAACTGGATGTGGCCGACGCGCGGCCGGGTGCGGGGAAGGTCCACATCGCGAGACTAGACCCCGTGCGGTACGGTGCCG
The DNA here is from genome assembly GCF_000497445.1 of Streptomyces roseochromogenus subsp. oscitans DS 12.976. Lineage (NCBI taxonomy): Bacteria > Bacillati > Actinomycetota > Actinomycetes > Kitasatosporales > Streptomycetaceae > Streptomyces > Streptomyces roseochromogenus. The sequence continues at coordinate 3,906,256 of NZ_CM002285.1, forward strand.
GGACCGCCCCCGCCGTCAAATGGACCAACGGCCGTTCAAACATCCGGGTGAAGTGATCTTGGCCTCTATTGCTTTCGGCTGCCCGCGTGCTAGGCTCGCCGCAAGTTGCAGTTTGGTTTCCCTTGCAGTACAGAGCCTGCGGAGCATGTGACCGCGGGCTCTCGTCGTTTTCAGACGAATGCAGTTGTGCAGCACCGTTTCGCACTTGCAGGTTCTGGAGCAGGGCAACCCTTTTGAGCCCAAGGAGGGCTTATGGCTACCGGAACCGTGAAGTGGTTCAACGCCGAAAAGGGCTTTGGCTTCATCGCCCAGGAGGGCGGCGGCCCCGACGTCTTCGTTCACTACTCCGCGATCAACGCGAACGGCTTCCGCTCGCTCGAAGAGAACCAGCAGGTCACCTTCGACGTGACGCAGGGCCCGAAGGGTCCGCAGGCGGAGAACGTCACCCCCGCCTGATCACTGCCTGATCGCAGAACCTGAGTGCAGTACCCAAGGAGCCCCGCGCCGTTCCGGCGACGGGGCTCCTGCCTTTCCCTTTCCGTCGCGGCTCCCCGTGTGAATTCCCGGCGAATTCTCCGCGATCTCTACGTGTGCTGCATGACGAGGACGAAGGTCGTGTCCGGGGCCAGTGCCTCGTACGAGTGAGCGACGTCCCCCCGATAGGTCATGTAATCACCGGGGCCGAGTTCGGCCTCTTCCCCGGCCGGTCCCGCCTTCACCCGGCCCGTGGCGACGATCAGGTGCTCCACCGTGCCCGGGTTGTGCGGTTCCGCCGCGCGCACCGAGTCCGGTTCGGCGCGGATCTGGTAGATGTCCCGCCGGGCCCCGGGAGGGCTCGCCGACAGCAGGGTGCCGACGTAGCTGGCCTGCTCGGAGGCGACCCCCGGGCCCTGGCCGGCGCGGATCACCCGGACGCTGGGGGTGGGCGGCTCCACCAGCGCGCTGAACGGGACCCCCAGCGCGACGCCCAGCGCCCAGATCGTCTCCACGCTCGGGTTGCCGCTCGCCGCCTCCAGCTGGGACAGCGTGGACTTCGCGATTCCCGCGCGCTTCGCCAGCTCCGACAGGGACAGGCCGGCGCGGGTGCGTTCCCGTTTGAGGGACGCGGCGATCCACTCCATCGGGAGCTTGCCGGGTGCCGTGGATCTGTCACTCATGTCGTCCTCGTTCGCTCCACCGGTACGTTCGTTCGCCTTGACGAACGGACCTCTTCATGTCCAGTCTAGAAAACATGTGTTCGCTGCAACGAACCATCACCTCGCCCGGTGATGCCTCGCTCGTCCGTGACAGCTCGCTGGTCTGGCTGGCCAGTGGCATCGTGGGGGTCTCCTTCGGTGCCGTGTCCGTCGCCGGTGGGCTGCCGGTGTGGGTGCCGGTGCTGATGTCGCTGGTGGTGTATGCCGGATCGGCCCAGTTCAGCGCGGTCGGTGTGCTGATCGCCGGGGGCGGGCCGGCCGCCGCGGCGACGACGGGGCTGCTGCTGAACACCCGGACGGCGGCCTTCAGTCTGGCCGTGGCGGAGATCCTCGGACCCGGGCGTACGGCCCGCTTCCTCGGCGCGCACCTGGTCACCGACGAGACGGTCGCCTTCGCTCTCGCACAGCCCGACCCGGTACGACGGCGGAGGGCGTTCTGGATCTCCGGGCTCGGTCTGTTCGCCGTGTGGAACATCGGTGTGCTGGCCGGGGCCATGGCGGGGCGGGCGCTCGGTGACACGGCACGGTACGGGCTGGATGCGGCGTTCCCCGCGGTGCTGGTGGCTCTGGTGCTGCCGGCGGTGCGGGCGGACGCGGTGGTACGGCGGTGTGCGGTGGCCGGCGGCGCCTTGGCCCTGGCGGTGACGCCCGCGGTGCCGCCCGGGGTGCCGGTGCTGGTCGCGCTGGCGGGGCTGTTTCTGTACCGCCGACGGTCCCTGGAGGCCGGATCGTGAACGCCACCGTTGTCGTGATTCTGGTGCTGGCGCTGGGGACGTATGCCTTTCGGCTGGTGGGGCCGGTGCTGCGGGGGCGGGTAGAGATACCGGCCCGGGTGGAGGAGCTGGCCTCCGCCGGGGCCGTCGTGTTGCTGGTCGCGCTGCTGGCCACGGGGGCGTTGGCCGAGGGCGGGGGTTTCGCGGGGTGGGCTCGGCCGGCCGGGGTGCTGGTGGGTGTGGCGCTGGCGTGGCGGAGGGCGCCGTTCGTGGTGGTGGTCGTGGGGGCGGCTGGGACTACGGCGCTGCTGCGGCTGGCGGGGCTCGGCTGAGCCTTGTACCTACGGCGTTGCAGCGGCTGCCCAAACCTTCCTCACCCCCTCTTTGTCCACCCACTCACCCACCCGACTCGTTTGATCGAGACGTCCCATCGAGACGTCCCATCGGGGGCATGTGTGGGGTGGCCGGGTGGCGGGTGGCCGGGTGCGGGTGGCCGGGTGCGGGTGGCCGGGCCGGGGGGCAACCGGACGGCTGCCGGGGCAAGCGGGGAGTACCGGACGGGCCCGGCTAGGTACCTGGGGTCGGGTCCGGATGCATGTCGAGACCATGGGCGCGGGAGTGTCGGGGGCGGCTCCGGGCGGGTGCCGAGGAGCGGGCCGACGAAGCCGAGAGACGGGCCAGCGAAGCCGAGGAGCGGGCCGACGAAGCCGAGGAGCGGGCCGACGAAGCCGAGAGACGGGCCAGCGAAGCCGAGAGGCCAGCCAACGGTGCCGAGGAGCCGACCCGGGCGGGGTGCCGAAAGTCAGCCCCGGGCGGGGTGCCGAAAGTCAGCCCCGGGCGGGGTGCCGAAAGTCAGCCCCGGGCGGGGTGCCGAAAGTCGGCCCCGGGTGGGCGGCCGGCCCCTGGCCGGCTGGAGGGCTTCGCCTCGTGCCGTTGGCAGCGCAACGTGCCGAGCCTGTGATGGCCGGCGGCGAACGGGCGGGCGGGCGGGCGGTGTCACACCGGCCGGACTACTTCGCCCGCCGTGGCGATGCGACGGCGGCGGGCTGTCCGGGATGGACATCATGCGATGCCTCAAGCGATACGTCGCCCGCGAAAACTACGCGGTGGGCCCGGCTTTCATGATGCGGGCGAGGGCTGCCATGGCCTGGTCGATGCCGTGGGGAGTGATGTTGCCGTAGCCGATGACCAGGGAACGGGCCGGTCTGTCGGGAGCCAGTTGGTAGCGGGTGACGGAGTCGAAGGCGATACCCATGGCGGCCGCCCGCCGGACGAGACTGTCTGAATCGAGGCCTTTGGGAAGCGTGGCGAGGGTCTGCACTCCCGCCGGAACGCCGGTCAGACGTAGGGGCAGATGGTGGCGGCGAACGGCTGCTTCGAGTGCCTCCCGCTGGAGTTTGTAACGAGTGCGGCTCTGGCGGATGTGCCGGTCGTAGGCACCGCTGGTGATCATCTCGGCGAGGGCTAGCTGCTCCAGCGCGGCGGTGCCGTGGTCGGCCAGAAACTTTTCGGTGATGAGCGCCTCGACGAAGGCGGACGGGGTGACGAGCCAGCCCAGGCGCAGGGCCGGGGCGAGGGTCTTGCTCGTCGAACCGAGGTAGATGACACAGTCCGGCGCCAGTCCCTGTAGTGCGCCGATCGCCCGGCGGTCGAAGCGGAACTCGCCGTCGTAGTCGTCTTCGAGTACGACGGCGCCGCGCCTCCCCGCCCAGGCGAGCAGCGCCTCACGACGGTGCGGTGCCAGCACGGCGCCGGTCGGGAACTGGTGCGCAGGAGTGGTCAGAACGGCGTCGACTCCGCGGTCGGGAAGCGCGTCGACGACCAGCCCGTCGGCGTCGACCGGTATCGGCAGCGGAGTCAGGCCGGCACGCCGGATGACGGGGGCCCGGTGCGGCAGCCCGGGGTCTTCCAGAGCCACGGTGGTGGCGCCGCGGGCGCGCAGGGTGCGGCACAGCAGGTCCAGCCCTTGGGTGAACCCGGCGCAGATCAGGGTGGATTCCGCGGTGGCGGCCACGCCCCGGGTCCGGGTGAGGTACGCCGCGACCGCCTCGCGCAGGCGGGGATCGCCGCCCGCGTGAGGGTATCCGAGGTCCGCGTCGCCTGCCCCGGAGAGCGCGGACAGCCACACGCGCCGCCACTGCCGGCGGGGAAAGTGGGCGAGTGAGGGGACCCCTGGACGCATGTCCCAGCGCGGAGCGTGGGTTTCGGGTCGATCCGCGGCTGCGCGTCCGGAGTCCGCCTGGGTGGCCAGGTCGGACACCCAGGTGCCGGAGCCCGGGCGGGCGGTCAGATAACCCTCGGCGGTGAGCTGCTCGTAGACGTCGACCACCAGGCGTCGGGACACCCCCAGATCCGCAGCGAGGACCCGGCTGGCCGGCAGACGCTGGCCAGGCGCCAGATGTCCGGAGCGGACGGCATCGCGCAGAGCGGACTCCAACTGCACCCACAGCGGCGCATCCGCCTGTGGCGACAGCGAGAGCAGGATCTCCGGACCGAAACTGGTACCCGAATCAGCCATGGAAGTGGACTCTATCCGGGAACCGCCTCCCGCTTAGCGTTGGCCCCGAGACCAGAAGCGGCTGACAGACGTCGACCCCATCACGATGCGGCCGTCCGCAGACGGGCCGTGCACGCATGCCTGCTCGCCGGCTCCGCGCCAGGCGGAAAGGAACGGACATCGGTGCCTGTGACCATGTTGAACGAGCTGCGGCAGCGGGTTCACCGCGCGGGTGAGAGCCCGCGGGCCTGGGTGAGCGCTGTCTTGTTCGCGCGCCTCGCCCTGTCGATCGGCTTCCTTTCGGCGGTCGCCGACCGGGTCGGCCTGTGGGGCGCACCCGGGACCGGCAAGGTCGCATGGGGCGACTACGACCGTTACCTGGCCTACGTCCACGTCCTTGCCCCGTACTTGCCGCGAGGGTTCGCCGATGCCGCGGGCGGTGCGGCGACCGCGGTCGAGGCGGTCCTGGGGGTCACCTTGCTGGCCGGGGTGGCGGTCAGGATCTCCGCGTGGGCCAGTGGGGGTGTACTGCTCACCTTCGCGGTGTCGATGTTCATCTTCTCCGGCCCGGAGGCACCGTTCAACGCCTCGGTGTTCAGCGCGACGGGCCTCGCGCTGTTCCTGGCCCTCGCACCCGCTGACGCATATGTGCTCACCGTCGACCGCGCGCGCGGAGTGGAGCGCCCCTTCGCGACCCCGGCGAAACCCCGCCTCACCACAGCGATCACCGCGGAGGAAGGCCGATGACCCTCATCGACAGCGACATGCGGCTGATCGTGGAGAGCGCGCACCTGTCGTTCGTCGCCACGGTGGGACCCGGCGGTTCACCCCATGTGTCCCCGAAGGCGTCCCTGAGGGTCTACGACGACACCCGCCTGGTGTTCATGGACATCGCCTCCCCCTCAGACGAGCTCCCACCTCGCCGCCGGCTCCCCCGTCGCGATCAACTCCATCGACTTCCTCCGCCGCCGGGGCTACGGGTTCCAGGGCACCGCCGAACTCCGGGGGCCCGGCGACCCGGCCTACGAGTGGCTCCGCGGCTGGCTGCTGGAAAGCAACGGCCCTGGATACCCCGCCCGCCAGGCCGTCCTCGTCCATGTCGACGAGGCGCGCCCCATCATGTCGCCGGCCTACACCTTCGATGCCGCCGACGAACACCACCTCGTCGCTCAATGGTCGACCCTCTACGGCGTCGCTTCCGGATCCGCTCCGAGGAACACCAGACCGTGACACACGCCCAGGACCGCGCTCCCGAGGACACCCCGCTCCGGCCCCCGCGCTGGAAGCAGAGCCTGCTGACCTTCGTCGCCATCTATCCGATGCTGATGGCCGTCCAAGAGGTGTGCGGCACCGAGCTGGCACACCTGCCCGTCCCGCTGCGGACGCTCGTCATCGTCGCGGTCGTCGCGCCGCTGGCCAACTACCTCGTCTTCCCCGTACTGATCCGACTGGCAGGACGGTTCCTGCGGCCCTGGCCACGACCTCCCGCAAGGCCGCCCGCCGCCCATGCTGACTACGAAAGGGACATCTGGATGACCAAGGACCGTTTCTTCCTGTTGGACGAGGGCGCCTCGCGTGCCACCCGTGTCCCCCTGCCTCCGCGGACGACGGTCAAGGCGGGGGTGGAGGACACACAGGGCCGCTTCTCCCTCATCGAGAACCACGGGGACTGCGGCCTCCCCTCCCATGTCCAGGACACCTTCGACCATTTCGTCTACGTCATCGACGGTGAGATCGGCGTCGAACTCGACGGCACGGCCCACCGCCTCACCAGTGGCATGAGCGCCATGCTGCCCCGCGGTGTCACCCACACACTGCAGAGCCTCGGCGCGGACGACTCCGCCGTACACACCCTGCACCTGTGGACGCCCGGCGGCTGGGAGCGCCATCTGGAAGACATCGCCGAGGCGGGGGCAGGGCACGACTGGAAGAGGGCCAACGAGCTGGGCGGACGGTACGGCGTGCGCTACCACCTCGCTGACGGCGGCCCCGACGACTGGGGCGACAAGCTGCGCTTCTTCGTTCTGGACAGAGGCGAGGCGCGGCCGGGCCGGATTGCGACACCGCCCGCGTTCAGCGTCAAGGCCCGCACCGCCGACACCGACGGGCTCTTCTCGCTGCTGCAGGTCACGGTGGCGCAGCCGATCCCGCGTCATACGCACCACGTGGCCGACGAGTGCATCTATGTGCTCGACGGCGAGCTGGACATCGAGTACGACGGAGCCGTCCACACTGCAGGCAGGGGGCAGTTCGTCCTGCTGCCGCACGGCATCCCGCACGCGCTCCGACCCGGCTCCAACCCGCCGCCCCGCGTGATCCAGATCTCCTCACCGGGAGGCTGGGAGTGCGTGGTGGAGGCCCTGATCGAGCACAGGTCCGAGGTGAGCACGGCGGGCCGGTTCGACCCGGCCGCTCTCAACCGGTTCACGCGCAGGTACCACGTGGTCTACGAGGAGACTCGGGCGGGAGTGGGCCGGGGTGTCGGCGGGGGGTTGTAGCGTCGGGTAATTATGAGTGATGTTGCTGATGGGCTTGGGGCCACCCGGGTCTTCTATGACTGCGTTGCCGAGGATTACGCCGCGCATTTCCGGGATCCGCTTGGGGATCAGCCGTTGGAGCGGGCGCTGCTCGGGGCGTACGCCGAACTGGTGGGCCCCGCCGGAACCGTGGCCGACCTCGGCTGTGGACCCGGCGCGGTCACCGCACATCTCGGCTCCCTCGGCCTCGACGTCTTCGGCATCGATCTGTCCGCCTCCATGCTGGCTGTCGCCCGGCGTGAGAATCCGCAGCTGCGGTTCGAGCAGGGCTCGATGCTGGACCTCGACCTCGCGGACGAGTCGCTCGCCGGTGTCGTCTCCTGGTACTCCAGCATCCATACTCCGGAAGACGAACTGCCCTCACTCTTCAGCGAGTTCCACCGAGTTCTGACTCCCGGCGGGCATCTTCTCCTCGCCTTTCAGGTCGGCGAGGAGCCGCGCCGCCTCGATCGGCCGTGGGGGCGGCCGGTGACGCTGGACTTCCTTCGCCGGCGCCCGGAGCAGATGGCGGAGCTGCTCACGGCCGCCGGGTTCGCCCTCGGCTCGCGCACGATTCGCGAACCCGACGGACGCCTCCCCGCATCCGTCTCGCAGGTCCCGCAGGCGTTCCTGTTCGCCCAGAAGCCCGCCGAGCCCGCCTAGGGCCCGTCCGGCAGCGACTCGACACGTGCACGGTCAACCTGCACCGGAGGGGGAAGCCATATGACGTAACGTTAGTAACCTCAGACTTTGTAACTCGTTGAGAGATATGTAAAAAGCAATTTACCCTGGATAACCAGAAAAGGCGTATAAATGTCTCTCGCGATTTCCCGGCTCGCCGTCGCCGTCTGTGGTGCTTCCGTCGCCGCGCTGGCGGCAGCCGGTTCGGCCTCGGCTCACAGCCATGGCGGCACGTCCGTCAACCATGGCGGCGCATCCGTCAGCGGAGTGGGCAATTCCACGGTTGGCACGGGGACGGTCCAGCCGGGCGTGGCACCCAACACCGCGGTGAAGCCCGTGACTCAGGTCGCTCCGACCGTCAGCGGAGTGGGCAATTCCACGGTTGGCACGGGGTCGATCCAGCCGGTCGTGGCGCCCAACACCGCGGTGTAGCCCGTGACTCAGGCCGGGGATGCGCGGGATTGCTCGGTTTCCCTGGCTGTGGCAGCACGGTTCCTCCTACCGTGCTGGCCTGGGTGTGCAGGCCCGACGGATGAGCCTGCACACCCAGGGGGCTGCGGCGGACCGGACAAGCAAGGGGCCGGTCCGCGGGCCCGGTCGTGGACGACGTGGCGGGTCAGCCTAGTTGACCCTTACGGACGCTCTCCTGTCAGTATTCGCGCCCGGAGTTCACTCCATGGGATTACGAAAGCCCGTGCGGATTCCCCGTAAAGCCTTGTGGGTGGTGCTGGGGGTCGCTCGAACGGGGCTGGGCCCGTCACGCTTGCTATGTAATCGCTGCCCCTGGGGTCCCGGGGCGTGAACGCCGTCCGGGTGAAGCTCGGCGAGGGTGGAACAGCAGGCTATGAGCGGACGTTATCGATCCGGTCCCCGCCGGGTACCGACGCGAGGAACGCGGACCAGGTGGAGAGGGAGAGGGTGCCGTAGGCAAGACGGTCTGGGCGGAAATCCCGCTCAGCGCGCGGCAGCGGACCCGCGGAACTGCGCGACCGTGTCCGCGAAGGCCCTCGCCGGAGGGCTGAGGGCGTCCCAGCGGCGTACGGCCCAGCCGACGGGGAGGGGGCGCAGGCCCGGCAACGGGATGAGCCGCAGCTCGCCCTCCCTCGGCACTGGGAGTCCCGGTACGGCCGGCACGACCGCCCGCCCCACCCCCAACTCGGCCAGCAGCAGGGCCGTATCCCAGTCGGCGACGCTCGTGTCGTACGCGAACCGCACGCCCAACTCATCACACGCCGCGTAGAGGTGGGCAGCTGACGTGGAGTTCGGGGGCAGCCGGATGAGCCGGATGTCCAGCAGTTCCGCGGGGTCGAGATCCGGCCGTTCGGCCAGCGGGTCGTCTGCACGCACGGCCAGCAGCCAGGGCAGTTCGGCGATCGTCCGCTGCTCGATGCCGCGCACCGGAGGGCCGATGGTGACCCAGGCGAGGTCGAGGGTGCCGTCGGCGAGGGCGTCGAAGCTGCTGCGGCCGGAACTGACCGTGCGGAATTCGAGGTTGACCTCGGGGTGGCGGCGGCGGAAGGAGACCACGGCGTCGGACATGAAGTGCCGGACGGTGGTGGCGCCGGTGGCGACACGGACGTAGCCGCTGTGGCCGTCGAGGAGATCGCGCAACTGCCGTACGGCGAGGTCGAGGCCGGTGATGCCCTCGGCCGCGGCGGCCTCCAGGATGCGCCCGGCCTGAGTCGGGATGACGCCTCGCGGCTGCCGTTCCAGCAGCGCCACCCCGATCTCCCGCTCCAGGCGCTTCACATGCTGGCTGACGGCGGACTGGGTGCAGCCGAGGTCCCGGGCGACGGAACTGAGACTGCCGGCGCGGCACACGGCCACGAACACACGGAGGTCGTCGAGGGTCATGGCATCCAAGGTAACGCTTGGGTCTGGTGAGGAAACCCAAGGATTGACTGAACGTCAGGTGCCGTACGAGGATCGTTGGCGGGCCGCGACCGACCCAGGCGGCAACCCGCTCCCCGTCTCGCCGAGTCCGGACGACGCGGGATCACCGAGGAGCGGGTGCCGACCACCTCACCAAGACATCGAGGCGCCGAAGGGCAGTCCAGGGACTGGTTCGCGACGTCCATCGCGGTGCTCGGTCGTGGCTGGCGCATTCCCGCACACGTAGTCCGAGCACGACGGTGAACAGCAGCTCACCGCGCCGTCGATGTCCAGATCGGCGGTCAGTTCCCCCGCGCCACACCCCTTGAGCAGCAGGGAGCGCAGCGCCTGCCGAGTGACGTCGAAGGCGGCCTCGGTGCGCAGGCTGATCTGCTCGTCCGTCGTACCCAGCTGGGTGGCCGTGTTGACGACGAAGCAACCCCAGCCGCGTTCGTCGTCGGGCGGGCAGGTCACCAGCCAGAGCATCCAGTCGCACAGCATGTCGGGGACGGGCCGGTCGTCGGTGGCCAGCAGTCGCTCGGCCTGGGTGGTCTCCGTGGCCTGGCAGTGGTCGAGCGCGCAGGAACAGCGTGTGCTTGTCGGTTGACGTCCGGTACAGGCTGCCGAGCGTCAGCTTGAGCTCGTCGTATCGGCCGTGGCCCCGAACTTCCCCGTCTTGTCGGCTCCCGGGTGCTGATCGGTATCGCGATCGGCGGCTTCTGGGCGATCGCCAGAGGCCTGGCCGTCCGACTGGTGCCCGGCGACGAAGTACCCCGGGCGACCGCGATCATCTTCGGCGGCGTCGCGCCGCCAAGGTGTTCGGCGACCCGCTCGGCATCCTGGTCGGCGAGCCACTCATGCGCCGCGCCCTCGCCCTCCCCCAGGACGGCCCGCTCGCCTCCCCTACCAACCCCGTCTACTGCTGGTGGACCTCAACTCCCGGGGCGGGGGCGCACGGCCGGGCCGCTGACCGACGCGTCCTGCACCGGACCCGCGAATTCGCCCTGAACTGCATGCCGATGGCCGGCAACGAGTGTGGCCGACCTGGCCGCGGCCCTGCGGTCGGGGCTCAGCCTCAGGATTACGATCACGGAATCTCTGCGCCCTCTTTGCGTGAGCCAACCGCCGGATCGATCGGTTCTGCCGGCCAGTGCAATGTCACGGCATGGCACCAAAGCCCCAAACAGCCCTGCTGGTTGCCTCTGTCTGCCCTGTTAGGCGTGCTGCACGCCGCGGGAGTCGAGCGATTCACTCTTTGCGTCAACTCGCCGCCCCCATACCGCATTCGCTGCTTCTCAGACCTCAACCGTCCCACCAGGAGCCCACGTGATCCGCCGCCCTCGCCGGAGGCGGGTCGAAGTCGAAGGACAAGATCGCCGGGGCGGACTCGGGTGCTTCGTTGTCAGCCACGCCGAGCGCTTCGGCATCGAGCGCGAGCAACCGTCCGAAGATCACGTTGCCGTCGGATCTGACGCTGGACTTCGAAGACTCGAACACAGGTGACCCGGTGAAGGACGCGGCGCTGGCCGACAGCGCAGAGCGTATGCGCGCCGTGGATGCGGCGATCACGGGCACGGATCCGAAGGGCGAGGCGCTCGCCTACTACAACACGGGCAAGGCCCTCGAAGCAGCACTTTCTTGGGTGGCCCAGTTCCAGAAGGCCGACGCAACGATAACGGGTGAGGTCCGCTATTACGACCGCAAGGTGATGCTGAAGAGCAAGACGTCGGCATCCCTTACCTTCTGCGCCGACGAAAGCAAGGGCTTCAGTAAGGACGAGAAGACCCACAAGATCGCCAAGACTCCTGTCACGAAAAACGGTTACGTCCTGTACAACACCAGGCTCGACAAGAACTCCGACGGAGTCTGGAGGACATCGCAGATCATCTCTGCCAGAGGGGCAGCCCAGTGCCAGCCATAGTCCGACGGCCTCGGCCGATATCGTCCCCGGCGGTAAGGGCACTGGCACTGAAACGCAGGTAAACGCGGATCAGAAAGACCAGAAGATCTCAGCGACCGCCGGTGCCGTTGTCTACGACACTTCCAAGAACAGCTCGGGGCAATCAGCCGGGCCCGTGACCTCCACGACCACATGGACGCCACCGGCCTGCTATTACGCCCCGAAGTACACGCCCGATCAATTGAAGGCGTACCTGGAGGTGACCCCGGCGCGCTGGATTGCACGAAGCAGATCTTCTGGGTGGACGAAGGTGCCGCGCCACCGGCTGACATCCCCCAAGCGGTCACGCCGAAGATCCTCGCGGAACTGGCCTATAACGAGATCCGCGTGCCCGGCACGCACGTGACTTTGGCGCCGGAGGGCACGACCAAGGTAAACCTGCGACCTGGGCGTGGCTGGATGGTGCGAAGTTCAAGCCGGTCTCGGTGACAGCTTCCATACCGCTGCTGAACATCTCGGCGACTGCCACCGCGGAGCCGGTTTCCCTGAAGATCGACCCGGGCACCTCGGACGCGGAGACGTACCCCGCCTCAGGCGTCTGCGAGATGACGCACGGCCTTATCGGCGAGCCGTATGCCAAGGGCAAGGCCGACGAGACGCCACCCTGCGGAGTGAAAGTACCTGCGCTCCTCGGGCAACGGCTCCTACCCGCTGAAGGCCACCCTCACATGGAAAATCCACTGGGCAGGCACGGGCGGCTCAGGCGGCGATCTGCCCGACGGAACCTTCGGGGCCACACAGGATGTCGTCGTCCAGGAGATCCAGGCCGTCAACCGATGAGGTGTCCCGGTGGCGGTGGATTGACGGCCGAGAATCGGACCCGGTGCAAGCAAGTCCGGCTATCGCGCCAGAATACAACATAAATGGCCAAGGGAGTAATATCAGGCGTTTGTGCCGAATTCTGATTCCAAACGCTCAGGCCAGTCACCGTATTCCAGCCCAGAATTCATCAGGATATCTCGCCAGTCTCGACGGGCTACCTGAACTGCAATCAGAAACCTATCCACTTGCCCCTGCCCGTGAATAAGTGTAGCGGCTGCAACCCTCTCAGCACCGCCCCCTTCCTCCAGGTCCCCCATGAGTTCAAGAAGGATTTCTTCGACGGCTTCTCGATCTTCCGCGGAGTAATCCTTGGAGATTCGCCGCTTGATTCGCGGAGTCAGTCCCATTAGGCCCCTCATTCACTCATTTGACTTTAACTAGCGCCCTGGGGAAATCAAATAGTCACCCACTTGAATATACCCAGCCTTTTCAAATTGGTCAAGTTCGCGATTGAAAACTGTAGGCATTCCCAGCTCATTGAACCGGTTTGCGGGGGTCGGGTTAGATGCCAGGTAAACATCCCTTTCTTCGGTAACTATCTTCTGTACCCACGCGTCGTTGATCTCCACCTTCCATGATTCTTTGGGCATGTCGAGAACATCATGCCCCTCCCAATCAGTGGCTACTCCAGTATCCGGACGCCTGCCGATTACGGCAAAGGGCCCGTTCTTGTCAGATGGTTCTCGCTGTGAAACGTCAGGTCGGCAGCCATCGGGAGCAAGTCCCAGATGATCCGACGACACCTGCGGGTTGTGGACGTAGATAGTGGGGTTGGGTGCGGGCGTAAGCCCAAGGGGGTCAGGGGTAACGTATCGGGCGGTTTCGGGATCGTAATGACGGAAGTAGTTGTAGTGCAGCCCCGATTCGAGGTCGTAGTACTGGCCTGGGAATCGCAGTGGCGTGTAGGTCGTGCTGTTGGCCGCCCAGGCCGTTGCGCCCCACAGAGTGCTACGGCTCCGCCATGCGATCTCGCCCTGCTCGTCGACGAGTTCGCTTGGCGTGCCAACCAGGTCGGTGACTACGGTAAAGAAACGGGAGTCGATTTCCTCCTGCGGAGCGTCTGCGGCCAGGATTCGTTCTGTCTGGGCGATGGGGCGCAGGTCTTGGTGGTCCCAGGTCAGGGTAACTGGGTTCGGGAGGTCGGGGGATGTGGTGGTCTGCTCGCACAGGGTCGTGCCATCCCACGTGAAGTCGACCCGCTCCACGACCGTTTCGCCGTCCTCTGCAAGGCGGAGCTTCGCTGTACGGCGGCCCAGTGGGTCGTAGGTGTAGCGCCAGCGCGTGCCGTCCGGCGTCTTCACCGACGCCAGGCGGTCCTCGGCGTCCCACTCGTAACGCCAGGTGTCCGGTTTGCGGGACAGGCGGCTCTTCTGACGCAGGGTGATGCGACCAAGGGCGTCGTGTTCATAGCGGACGCTGCCCGCCCGGGTGATGCGGGTGCCTGTGTACTCGCGGACGCCGGTCGCCTCCGCGCCTGCATGGTCTGTGGGCCAGGACGCTTGGGTCTGGTTTCCAGCCTCGTCGTAGGCGTACTGCTCCGCCCAGTTCGCCGCGTGTACCGCCCTGACCCGGCCGACGGCATCCAGGTCGAACCGGCGGGGGCCGGACAGTTGGTCGTCGATGTCGGTCAGGTTGCCGTCCGCGCGATAGCTGTACGTGCGGTGCTGGAGCGCCCGCCCGCCTGCGGCAGTCACCGACTGGGTGGTCAGGCGCCCGAGTGCGTCGAAAGTGTGCTCCAGCGAGACCGTCTCGCCAACGCGGCGGGCCAGTTCGTGTCCCGCTTCGTCGTAGGCGAAGCGGATCGTCCGGCCGGAAGCCACCATCCCTTTCCTGCGCCCGGCCGCGTCGTACGACCATGTCGTCGTCGCGCCGGTCGGCGTCGTACGGCCCGTGCGGCGGCCTAACTCGTCATACGTGTACGTCAGCGTGCGGCCGTCGACCGTCTCGGACCGCACTCGGCCGCACCCGTCCCGCAAGACCGTCAGCGTCGTCCCGTCCGGTCCCGTCGCCTGGGCGAGCCGGTCCATCGTGTCGAACGCGTACATCGTGACCTGGCCGGCCGCATCCTTGCGGAGTACTTGGCCCAGCGCGTTGCGCTCGAACGCCGTTTGGCCGAGGGCGTTCGCCCGGGAAATGACACGGCCCGCGGCATCGTGCCGGTACGTCAGCGTGCGGCCGTCGAAGTCCGTCTCGGAGACCAGGTTGCCGACCACGTCATACTCGTATACCCAGGTCAGGCCCTGCGGGTTGGTGACCTCGGTGAGGCGCAACTCGGTGTCGTGGGCAAATTCGTACCGGACACCGTCCGGGCCCGTGCGGGCCGACGGGAGGTCGAAGTACGTGTACTCGAAGCGGGAGACGGCGCCCATCGCATTCGTGTGGCTGATGCAGTTGCCCTCGCCGTCGTAAAGCCACGACTCGGCGCTTCCGTCCGGGGCGGTGCGTCGGGCCGGCTTGCCCTCAACGGTCCACTCCAGGCGCGTCACGTTGCCGAGCGGATCGGTGATGGCGACGGGGCGTCCGAACGCATTCCGTTCGTATCGGCTCGTTGCCCCCAGGGGGCCGGTGATGTGCTCGGGAAGGCCAGCGGCATTGCACTGGATGCGGGTTGTGTGGCCGAGTGCGTCGATGACCTCAGTGAGGCGACCAGCTGCGTCGTAGGCGGACCTGGTCACGGCTCCTGACGGGTCAGTGACAGTGGTGAGATTCCCGCGCTCGTCGTACTCGCGGCGCCATTCCGCCCCGTCCGTCCCGGTGATTGTTTGCGGCAGTCCCAGCTCACTGTAGACGGCTTGGATCCTCCGGTCGTCCGGGCGGGTGAGCAAGACGATGTGGCCACCATCATCGTAGGTATACCGCGTGATATGGCCCAACGAGTCGGTCAGCGCGACGAGTTGCAGGTCGTCGTCCCACTCCTGGCAGATGGTGTTGCCGAGCGGGTCGGTTTCACGGATGAGGCGCAGGTTGTCGTTGTGTTCGTAGGTGCGGGTGTGGCCGAAAGAGTCGGTGACGCGGGTGGTGCGGGTGGCTGTGTCGTAGGTGAGGGTGGAGGCGAGAGCGCCTCCGGTGCCGCCGGTGGCGATGACGCGGCCTTGGTCGTCGTAGCGGTACCAGTACGTGGTGTCGTTCCGGTCGGTCCACGACGTCATACGACCATCGCTGTCGTAGGTGTACCGCATCGGCAGGCCGGAGGAGTTGAACTCCTCCACCAGGTGGCCGTGTTCGTCGTAGGTGAAGGTGAGCAGGGTGGTGCCCGGCCGGTCAGGATGGGCGGGGTCGATCAGGCGCAGGCCGATGATGCGAGAACGCGCCCGGTCGTGGTCGAGGGCGATGCGGTAGCCGCCGGAGTGGACGACTGCACCGGGTACGTCGCCTTCCGCGTACTCGATGGTGATGCGGTTGTTGTTGCGGTCCTGGATGTGCTGCAACGGCACGTCCACGGCCGTCTCATCAGCGGCGGCGACCGGGGAGTGGAAGACGTACGACAGCCCGGTGTCGGGGTCGTGGACCCGGATGCCGCCGTCGACATCGGTGTCCCAGGCCAGGGTGAGTCGGGAGCCGGGGGTGTCCGGGCGGACGGGGATGTTGGTCTCGGTGTCCGGGCGGGGGAAGCACAGGCGGGCGCCGTCCGCGGTGGCGTAGACGAAGCCGTCCTCATCCGCTTGGACCCGCTGGTCCAGGGTGGAGGCCCACGACGGGCCGAACCAGCCGCCGTAGCGGTAAGAGGAGATATGCGTGCGCTCCAGGACCAGCGGGAGCACACCGGGCAGCGTCACGTCCGTGCGGGTCAGAGCCATGTCGCCGGTGGCCACGTCGATCGGGTCCCGGACGAACTTCTTGACCATGTTGCGGATGGAGGCCGGCAGCTTGTCGAAGCCCGGGTTCAGGCGCAGCCGCTCGAAGGCCGCGCAGTCCAGGCCCATCGACTTGCTCAACTTCGCCAAAGCCGCCGGGCCCAGTTCCTTCAGGCCCTTGCCCAGCACCTTGCCCAGCACCCCGAAGCCGACGCCCATCAGCGCACCCTCGGTCAGGATCCCGGCCAGCTTCCCCGGATCCTTGAACGCGCCGGGGTCCTTCAACAAGGTCTCGAACGCGGAGAACTTCGCACCCTCACCGGCCAGCTTGCCCACCTCGGCGACCGCCCGGATCTCCTTCAGCGCCTTCAGCGCCCGCTCCACACCCCGGATGACCTCCATCACCCCACGCACCACCGAACCGAGGGTCGTGCCCTCCTCCTCGATACGGCCGACCAGCGCCACGACCTTCATCGCCCGCTCCCCCGCCATCAGCGTGGAAGCGACCTCCGAGGCACCACCGGTGAGCACGGACAGGGCCAGGCCCGCGATCTCGTACTCGGCGATCTCCGCCAGAATCACACCGATCTCGGACAACAGCTCATGCGCCTTGTCCGCAAAGCCGTCCAGCGCCTTCGCACCCTCACGCAGCGAATGCGCCATGTCACCCGCGGCCTTACGGGCGTTCTTGGACCGCTTGTGGAAGGCCTTGGCCGCCTTCCCCTCCCACTCCACCCCCGACAGGGCCTGGTCGGCAGCAGTGGAAGCATCATCCAGGCCCTGGGCCAGATGCCGCCACTTCTTCGCTATCTCCCGCACCCCGTCCGGATCCACCGCCGGATCCGAAATACCCAGAAACTCAAGACCACTGGCGACACTGTCGCCGAACATGTGGTTGAACTTGTTGATGTAATGCAGCGGATTGAGATCCACCATGACCCGACGCCTCAGCCCTTCTTGCCCTGAGCCGCCGCCAGCAGCACATCCAGCAGATCGAAAGCATCGGAGACCTCACCGATGAACTTCGCCTCCGACTCCCACTCCTGCTCCAGCTGCTTCGCCAGCCCGGACAGAGTGGCCATGCCCTTCTCGATCTCACCCTTCGCACCCAGCAACGCCCCCAACGCCTTCAGATCGTGCTGCTGCGCCGAGAACTCCGCCAACGGCTTCGCCGTGTGATGCCCCACCCCCCGCAGCCCCGACGCCGCCCTATGCATCGACGTCGCCTGCTTCTTCAAATCCGACACACGAACCGCCCCCGTGGGTACTTCTCGCTGTGCATAGGCCGACCAGACAGCCTAGGGGCAAAGCTCAGCCGACGGTGTCCTCAGCGGGCGTACAGCTCCTCCACCTCGCGGTTGAAGTCGGCCGTGATCTGGTCGCGGCGGAGCTTCATCGACGGGGTCAGGTGGCCGGCCTCCTCGGTGAAGTCGACCGGTAGTACGGCGAAGCGGCGGATGGACTCGGGGCGGGAGACCAGCTTGTTGGCCTCGTCGATCGCGCGTTGCAGGACGGCCTCCAAGTCCGGGTCGCCGACCAGGAGTTCCCTCGGCACCGGGTGCTTGCCGATCATCTGGCGCCAGTGGGTGATGCCGTCGGGGTCGAGGGTGATCAACGCGGAGACGTAGGGGCGGGCGTCGCCCACCAGCATCACCTGGGAGATCAAGGGGTGCTGGCGCAGCCAGTTCTCCAGCGGGGCCGGGGCCACCGACTTGCCGCCCGCCGTGATCAGCAGTTCCTTCTTGCGGCCGGTGATGGTCAGGTAGCCCTCGTCGTCCAGCTCGCCTATGTCGCCGGTGGCCAGCCAGCCGTCCCGGGTCGCGGGGACGACTCCGCCCGCCTGCGGGTCCCAGTAGCCGCGCAGCACATGGTCGCCGGAGACCAGGATCTCGCCGTCGGCCGCGATGCGGACACGGGTGCCGGGCAGTGGCCAACCGACCGTGCCCAGGCGGGGTTTGAGAGGTGGGGTGACCGTCGTGGCGCCGGTGGTCTCCGTCAGGCCGTAGCCCTCGAAGATCTCGATGCCGGCGCCGGCGTAGAACGCGGCGAGGCGGCGGCCGAGCGGGGAGCCGCCGCAGATGGCGTACCGGACGCGACCGCCCATGGCGGCTCGGATCTTGCGGTAGACGAGGGGGTCGTAGAAGCTTCGGGCCGTCTTGAGGGAGCGGCTCGGGCCGCTGCCGGTGCCGGTCTGGCGGGCCTCCAGCGCCTCGCCGTAGCGGACCGCGACCGCCGCGGCCCGGTCGAAGGCCGTGACCCGGCCGCCGGACTCGGCGTTCGCGCGGGCCGAGTTGTAGACCTTCTCCAGCATGTAGGGGATGGTCAGCAGCGCGGTCGGTTTGAAGGCGGCGAGGTCCGGAAGGAGGTCGTCGGCGGCCAGGCTCGGCGCGTGGCCGAGGCGGACGCGGGCGCGGACGCAGGCGATGGCCACCATCCGGCCGAAGACGTGGGACATGGGGAGGAAGAGGAGGACCGACGGTTCCTCGTCGTGATCCTTGAAGACCGGATAGAGCAGCTCGACGGCGTTGTCGACCTCGGCGAAGAAGTTGCCGTGGGAGAGGGCGCAGCCCTTGGGGCGGCCGGTGGTGCCGGAGGTGTAGATGAGCGTGGCGAGCGTGGCGGGGCTCAACATCCCGCGCCGTACGGCCACTTCGCTGTCCGGCACCTGTGCGCCCGCCTCCCCCAGCCGGGTCACATGCTCCTTGTCCATCACCCACAGATGGCGCAGATCGGGCAGATGCTGCAGTTCGGGGCCGATGGCGGAGGCTTGTGCGACGGTCTCGGTGATCAGGGCGACCGCGCCGGAGTCGTGCAGGATCCAGCGGGTCTGGAAGGCCGAGGAGGTCGGGTAGACCGGCACGGTGACCAGGCCGGCGGCCCAGGCGGCGAAGTCCAGCAGCGTCCACTCGTAGGTCGTACGGGCCATGACGGCCACACGGTCGCCCGGCACCAGCCCCTCGGCGATCAACCCCTTGGCCACGGCGAGGACTTGCTCGGCGAACTGAGCGGCCGTCACGTCCGCCCAGCGGCCGTCGGGGAGCTTGCGGCTGAGCACGACCTGGGCGGGGGCCGCTTCGGCGTTGTCGAACGGCAGCTCCGCGAGGGAGCCGTGGGTGACCGGGGGCACGAACGGCGGTACGGACACCTCCCGTACGGCACCGTCCAGCCGCTGGACCCAGGGCTCCACGAGGACCGGGCGGCCGTCGTAGTCGATGGCGGAGACCGGGGTGCCGGAGGAGACGGGGGCGTGCGGGAAGGGGGTGGACACGGGCGGCTCCTCTGACGTGCGTGCACCTGCGGTGGCCTGGGCGGAAAGGGGTTACCGCAGGTAGAGAGGCGATCGTACGGGTCCGCCGTGAGGGGATTGTGCGGGTTCGGGGGTGGTCCGGGGCCAGGGATGTGCAGCCTCGGGGGTTATGTGAGGAGGGTTCAACTTCCAGTGTCGGGTAGGCTTACCGGCGGTAACTTTACTCCAGAGTAAGCAATGAAGCAGGCGACGAAGCAGGCAATGGGGGGCAGAAGATGGCGGACCGCGGTCTGAGCTTGCTACTGGCCCGTGGCGCGCTGCGCTCGCCGTTCAAACGGCCCTCCCCCGAGGCCGCCTTTCCGCGTGACCGGCTGGTGCTACCTGGTCTGCGGGTCGACCTGGACCGGCTGGTCGCCTACGAGCGCGTCTGCGGCTTCCCCACCGGGGACAGCACCCTCCCCGTCACCTATCCGCACGTCCTCGGCTTCCCGCTGGCCATGCGGCTGATGAGCGGCCGGGACTTCCCGCTGCCGCTGCTCGGCCTGGTGCACACCTCCGTCGACATCGTCCGGCACACCGGCCTGTCGGCCACCGGCATCTACGAACTCTCCGTGCACATCGAGGGCTTGACCCCGCACCGGCGTGGCACCGAAGCCACGGTGGTCACCGGGATGCGGGCCGACGGGGAGGTCGTATGGGAGTCGCGGAGCACCTACCTCGCGCGGCACCGCACCGGCACACCCGCCGCGCCCCGGTCCCGGGAGGAACCGCCGGCTCCGCTGCCCGTCGTCGCCGAGTGGCGGCTCGGCGGGGACGTCGGGCGGCGGTACGGCGCCGCCTCCGGTGACCGCAACCCCATCCATCTGCACCCGCTCACCGCCCGCCTCTTCGGCTTCCCCCGGGCCATCGCACACGGCATGTGGACGGTGGCCCGCTGTGTGGCCGCCCACGGTGGCTCCGCCGGGGTTCGGGCGGAGTTCCGGGCGCCGGTACTGCTGCCGGGGCTGGTGAGGTACGGCGCGGATGGCCAAGGCCGGTTCGAGCTGCGGGATGCCGGGGGACGGCTGCATCTGACCGGGGAGGCGGTGGGCTAGGCGCCGTCGGGGGACATCGCCATTGCCGGGTGCGGGTGCGTGGTGGGTTGCTCGCGCAGTTCCCCGCGCCCCTTCAGGCAAGCTGCAGATCACCTGCCCAAGGGGCCAGCCACCGACCACCCGCACCCAGCGACGGCGACGCACCCCTACGGCGCTAATCCTCCCCCGCCGGCGGAACCCAATGGTGGCCCCTCATCAAGCTTCCCAAGCCCGACCAGGTGACGTTCATCAACGTGGACGCGGCCTGCCTGGCGGTGACGCCCTCCGTCGCATTGGCCCACGTGGCGAGGGACTCCGCCGCGCCGACCAGGGCTTCGGCGAAGCCCGCGACCTCGCGCTCCGCCAGATCGGGGTCCCGGTGGGCCTCGCGGGCGGCGATGGCGACCAGGCGGGTCACGAAGCTGACGATCTCCGTGCGCATCGCGGCGACCTCGGCCGCGAAGGGCTCTCCGTGGGTGCGGGCCTGGAGGTGCAGGACGGACCAGGCGTCGGGGTGCTCGGCGGTGTGTGCGAAGAAGGCCTGGAGGCCGTCCCACAGCTGGCGGTCGACGGGCAGGTCCGTGCGCACTCCGGCGCGGACGGCCTCCGTCAGCGCGGTGGCCTCACGCCGGATGCAGGCGGTGAAGAGGCCTTCCTTGGAGTTCAGGTAGAGGTAGACCAACGGCTTGGAGACACCCGCGAGTTCGGCTATCTCGTCCATCGAGGCGGCCATGTAGCCGCGTTGGCCGAAGATCTGCACGGCGGCGTCGAGCATCTGCTGCTCCCGCACCGCGCGCGGCATCCGTTTGGACCTCGCCCCACCCATGAGGGCAAGACTAGTTGGACGCGGCGGCCTCGCCCTGCGCCCGGGCGGTGTCGTCGGCGACATCCTCCTGGCTTCGGTTGGCCTCCAGGTTGGCCTTCATCCGGTCGACCCTGTCCACGATCTGCACCGAGGCCCGGTCACGCTCCTTGCGCAACACCACCCAGCTGATCGGCGCGGACAGCACCAGCGAGAGCAGCAGCACCCACAGGAAGTTGGAGTCGCCGAAACCGCGCGGGAAAATGCCGGAGTAGACGGCTCCCCAGACGACCACGAGGCAGCCGGCGAAGACGCCGAGGCGCATCAGCGTGTAGCGGAGCATCTCAATCCACTCGTCCGATTCCAAATAGGGTCATCGTCCAGTGAAGCATGACGAGGAGAAGATCTTGCAAGGGGGTCAGTCGAGCGGCCGCAGCATGAACACGTCATCGCGGTCGTCGCCGGGCGCGACCCGGATGGCGGCGGGGATCCGGCCGACCTCCTTGTAGCCGCAGGAGCCGTAGAACCGCTCCAGGCCGGTGCCGCCCCGGCAGGTCAGCCGGATCGCGTCGATGCCGTCGAAGGTGCGGGCGGCGTCCTCGGCGGCCGCCAGCAGGTCACGGCCGTATCCCTTGCCCTGGTGCCGGGGGTGGACCATCACCGTGTACAGCCACACCCAGTGCTTCTGCAGCCGGTGCGTGTTGTAGGCGAAGAACGCGGTCGCGGCCGGCGCGCCCGTCTCGTCGCACCCGACGAGCAGCCGGTGCCGGCCCTCGGCCATCGCCACGAAGTGGGTCACCAGCTCCGGCCGGACGTCCTCCCGGGTCACGGGGGGTACGAAGCCCACGGCGCCGCCCGCGTTGGAGACGTCCGTCCACAGGTCGAGGATGCCGTCCCGCAGGGCCGGGGTGATGGCGGGGTCGAGCGTGAAGGTAAGGGGCATATGGTCATCGTATCTATTACGCCGCACGCCCCTCCCCCTCCCGTGAGGGATCAGTGAGGGATCACACCCGCATCGGCTGCGGGGAGTCCCTGCGCGCCGGGTCGGGGCCGTCGTACTCGCGGATGATCTCGTAGCGGGTGTTGCGCTCCACCGGGCGGAAACCCGCGTCGCGGATCAGGTCCAGCAGGTCCTCGCGAGTCAGCTTGTTCGGAGTGCCGTAGTTGTCCGCGTCGTGCGTGATCTTGTACTCGACGACCGAGCCGTCCATGTCGTCCGCGCCGTGCTGAAGGGCCAGCTGAGCGGTCTGCACGCCGTGCATCACCCAGAAGACCTTCACGTGCGGCACGTTGTCGAACAGGAGCCGGGAGACCGCGAAGGTCTTCAGGGCCTCCGCGCCGGTCGCCATCTGGGTGCGGGCCTGGAGGGTGTTGCGTACCTTGCCGTCCTTCATGTCCACGAAGTCGTGCTGGTAGCGCAGCGGGATGAAGACCTGGAAGCCGTTCGTCTCGTCCTGGAGTTCACGCAGGCGCAGGACGTGGTCCACCCGGTGGCGGGGCTCCTCGATGTGGCCGTAGAGCATCGTGCAGGGGGTCTTGAGCCCCTTCTCGTGCGCCAGGCGGTGGATGCGGGACCAGTCCTCCCAGTGGGTCCGGTGGTCCACGATGTGCTGCCGGACCTCCCAGTCGAAGATCTCGGCGCCGCCGCCGGTCAGCGACTCCAGACCGGCGTCGATCAGCTCGTCGAGGATCTCGCTCGCGCTCAGCCCGGAGATCGTCTCGAAGTGGTGGATCTCCGTCGCCGTGAAGGCTTTCAGGGAGACGTTCGGCAGGGCGGCCTTCAGTTCGCGCAGGGAGCGCGGGTAGTACCGCCACGGCAGGTTCGGGTGCAGGCCGTTGACGATGTGCAGCTCGGTGAGGTTCTCCGACTCCATCGCCTTGGCGAGCTTGACGGCCTCCTCGATGCGCATCGTGTACGCGTCCTTCTCGCCCGGCTTGCGCTGGAAGGAGCAGTAGGCGCAGGACGCCGTGCACACGTTGGTCATGTTCAGGTGCCGGTTGACGTTGAAGTGCACGACGTCACCGTTCTTACGGGTCCGCACCTCGTGCGCGAGGCCGCCGAGCCACGCCAGGTCGTCCGACTCGTACAGCGCGATGCCGTCCTCGCGGGTCAGCCGCTCCCCGGAGCGGACCTTCTCCTCCAGCTCGCGCTTGAGCCCGACGTCCATGCCAACACCTTTCTACGACAGCCCGACCAACGGTATCCCTAGACCTCTTCGGGCAGCTCTCCGACCCGGTTCTCCCACTTCGTGGACAGCACGATGGTGGTACGGGTCCGGGAGACGCCCTTGGTGCCGGACAGCCGCCGGATGATCCGCTCAAGCCCGTCCACGTCCGCCGCCCGCGCCTTGAGCATGTAGGAGTCGTCGCCGGCGATGAACCAGCAGTCCTCGATCTCCGGCAGGTCCCGCAGCCGCTGGGCGACGTCCTCGTGGTCGGCGGCGTCGGAGAGCGAGATGCCGATCAGCGCCGTGACGCCGAGGCCGAGCGAGGCCGCGTTCACCGTCGCGCGATAACCGGTGATGACACCGGCCGCCTCCAGCCGGTTGATGCGGTCGGTGACGCTGGGGCCCGACAGGCCGACGAGACGCCCCAGCTCCGCGTACGAGGCCCGGCCGTTCTCCCTCAGGGCCTGGATGAGCTGCCTGTCCACCGCGTCCATGCGATCGAAGCCTTCCGCTGAAGAGTTCCGGAGTGATGAGAGGTACTGCGCTGTGCCCTGCTAGCCGGCTGCTCCGCTGCCCAGCTCGCCCCGCCACCGCCGGTACAGGCCGTGCTCGACGCCCGCCGCGTCCAGCACCCGCCCGGCGACGAAGTCCACCAGGTCCTGGATATGGGTGGCGCCCGCGTAGAAGGCGGGCGAGGCCGGTACGACGGTGGCACCGGCGTCGTCCAGCGCGACGAGGTGGCGCAGCGTCTGGCCGTTCAAGGGGGTCTCCCGTACCGCCACGACGAGCGTCCGGCGCTCCTTGAGGGTGACACTCGCCGTGCGCTGCAGCAGATCCTTGGACAGCCCGAGCGCGACACCGGCCACGCAGGCGGTGGAGGCGGGCACGATGAGCATCCCCTTCGCCGGGTACGACCCCGAGGACGGCCCGGCCGCGAGGTCGCCCGCGCTCCAGTACCGCACCCCGCCGAGGTCGACGTCGAAGGTCCCGGGCTTGCCGTCGGCTCCCCGGGCCAGCCATTCCCGCAGGTCGTCCTGCCAGTGGGCGTCGCGGAACGAGATACCCGTCTCGTCCAGCAGCGTCAGCCGCGAGGCCCGGCTGACCACCAGGTCGACCGTCTCTCCCGCGTCCAGCAGCGCCCGCAGCACGGCCGCCGCATACGGCGTTCCGGAAGCACCGGACACCCCCACGATCCAAGGCACGCGCTGCGTTTCTCCTGCGTTCACACCTTGAGCGTACCGGTGGGTCGGGGCCCGTTCAGGCCGGGTGGGGGGCCTTGGGATCGACGGGGAGGAGGGAGGTGGGGACGGTGAGCTTGCCGAGCGGGGAGTGCACGATCAGCTCAGGGCCGTAGCGAATGGTGTCACGACCGAGATAGCCGTCAGGACCCGGGTTCCACATGGTGACGACATGCCCCTTGAGGGGGTCGAGAACCAGGTAGTTCGCGATGCCACGGGAGGCATACCAGCGGGGTTTCAGCTCGTAGTCCCGCCGGATGCTTTCCGGGGAGACGACTTCCGCGACGAACTCTATGAGGTCCGGCGCGTAGGCGCTGCGGTTCTCGGCCTCCGCCTCGCCCGGGATGACCGCGATGTCCGGGCAGAACTCGTGTGCGTCGTCGAAGGGGAACGCGACGTCGGTCACCACGACCCAGCCCGCCGGCAGCTGCGGCTCGACGATCCCCCAGAAGCTCTGGATCGTCCTCCCGTGAAACGGCCTGACTGGGTTCATCACGATGTTGCCCTCGACAATCTCGGTGACATAGCCGGGGAACATGTCCTCCAGCTTGCTGAGCTGCGAGTGCAGGCGGTCGATGCCCGAGATGGTCACGGTGGCCTCCCTGGGGTCCTGCACTCGATGGTAGGCCGCACGCTATTCAGACGGTCAGACCCCGAACGAGGAGATCCAGCAACGCACACACGAACAGGGCAATACCGATGAAGCCGTTGACGCTGAAGAACGCCCTGTTCAGCCGTGAAAGATCATGCGGGCGGACGATCCTGTGCTCGTAGAGGAACGCGCCCGCGACGATCAGCAGGCCCAGCCAGAAGAAGGCGCCGGCGTGAGTGGCCATGCCGTACCAGACGAACAGCGCCGTCGTGATCGTGTGGCAGACCCGCGCGCCCCAGATCGCGGCCGGGACGCCGAAGCGGGCCGGGACCGACATGACGCCGATCTCGCGGTCGGTCTCCACGTCCTGGCAGGCGTAGATCAGGTCGAAGCCGCCGATCCAGATGCCGACGGCGAGGCCGAGGATCACCGCGTCCCAGGACCAGGTCCCGGAGATCGCGAGCCAGCCGCCGATCGGGCCCATCGCCTGGGCGAGACCCAGGATCGCCTGCGGGAAGTTCGTGAAGCGTTTGCCGTAGGGGTAGATCACCATGGGGATCACGGCCACCGGGGCCAGCGCCAGGCACAGCGGGTTGAGGAGGGCAGCCGCTCCCAGGAAGATCACCAGCGCGATCAGGGCGCCCGTCCAGGCGTGCCGCACCGACATCGCGCCGGTCACCAGTTCCCGGTGCGCCGTACGGGGGTTCCGGGCGTCGATCTCGCGGTCGATGATCCGGTTGACCGCCATCGCGAACGTACGCAGGCCGACCATGCAGATGGTGACCAGCAGCAGCCGGGCCCAGTGGATGTTCTTGTCCCACTCGTACATCGCCGTCAGCGAGGCGATGTACGCGAAGGGCAGGGCGAAGACCGAGTGCTCGATCATCACCAGGCGCAGGAAGGCTCTGGTGCGTCCCGGCTGGGGGATCGCGGCGGAGGCGCTGCTCACAGGCCGTACTCCTTCCAGCGGCGGTCGACCTTCGCCGCCGTATCCGGGTCCGACAGGACCATGTCCGGCCACCCCCCGTCCCGGGTGTAGCCCTCCTCCGGCCACTTCTTCGTGGCGTCGATGCCCGCCTTGCCACCCCAGAACTGCTGGTAGGAGGCGTGGTCCAGGTGGTCGACGGGGCCTTCCACGACCGTGAGGTCGCGGGCGTAGTCGGTGTTGCCGAGGGCCCGCCAGGCGACCTCGTGCAGATCGTGCACGTCGCAGTCGGCGTCCACGACCACGATCAGCTTGGTCAGGGACATCATGTGCGCCCCCCAGATCGCGTGCATCACCTTCTGCGCGTGCTTCGGGTACTTCTTGTCGATCGAGACGATCGCGCAGTTGTGGAAGCCGCCGGCCTCGGGCAGGTGGTAGTCCACGATGTCCGGGACGATGATCTTCAGCAACGGCAGGAAAAACCGCTCCGTCGCCCTCCCCAGCGGGCCGTCCTCCGTGGGGGGCCTGCCTACGACGATCGACTGCAGCAGCGGGCGCTTGCGCATCGTCACGCAGTCGATCTTCAGCGCCGGGAACGGCTCCTGCGGGGTGTAGAAGCCGGTGTGGTCGCCGAAGGGGCCCTCGGGCAGCATCTCGCCCGGCTCCAGCCAGCCCTCCAGGACGACCTCGGCGTTCGCCGGGACCTGCAGCGGGACCGTCTTGCAGTCGACCATCTCGATCCGCTTGCCCGCGATGAACCCGGCGAACAGGTATTCGTCGATGTCGCCGGGGAGCGGGGCGGTGGAGGCGTACGTCACGGCCGGCGGGCAGCCGAAGGCGATGGCGACGGGCAGCCGCTCACTCCTCCTCGCCGCGACCTGGTAGTGGTTGCGGCTGTCCTTGTGGATCTGCCAGTGCATGCCGATGGTGCGCCTGTCGTGGCGCTGGAGGCGGTACAGGCCGAGGTTGCGGATGCCGGTCTCGGGGTCTTTGGTGTGCGTCAGCCCCAGGTTGAAGAAGGAGCCGCCGTCCTGGGGCCAGGTGAACAGCGCCGGGAGCCGGTCCAGGTCGACCTCGTCGCCCCGCAGGACGACCTCCTGCACCGGAGCCTCTTTGACTTTCCTCGGCGGCACGTGGGTCATCGCGCCGAGCTTCCCGAAGGCCTCGCGGACGCCGACGAAGCCGTGCGGCAGCTCGGGCCGCAGCAGGCCGCCGATCTTCTCGGAGATCTCGCCGTACGACTTCAGGCCCAGCGCCTTCAGCAGGCGGCGGTCGGTACCGAAGACGTTCATCGCGAGGGGCATCGCCGAGCCCTTCACGTTCTCGAAGAGCAGCGCCGGGCCACCGGACTTCTGCACCCGGTCGACGATCTCCCCGACTTCCAGATAAGGGTCGACCTCGGCCTTGATGCGCTTGAGGTCGCCCTCGCGCTCCAGCGCCCGCAGCAGGGAGCGAAGATCGTCGTAAGCCATGCCGTCAAGTATCGCCGACGTACGGATTCGCGCCGTGGCAGGGCTGGCCGTTGCCGACCGCGGGTCCGTCGCGGCTGGTCGCGCAGTTCCCCGCGCCCCCGGGGAGTTGTCCACCCGCTAGTCTGGCTCGGTCGCCGGGATCATCTCACTCGTCTCACTTGTCGGGGGATCGCACGCCATGCTCAGGTATCTTCCGTTTCTGCTGGTCCTGGCCCTGTGGATCTACGCCTTCGTGGACTGTCTGAACACCCCGGAGGAAGAGGTGCGGCATCTGCCGAAGCTGGCGTGGGTGGTCATCATCCTGCTCTTCGGCGAGGTGCTGGTCGGCCCGGTCGCCTGGCTGATCACCGGCCGGGGGCGGCAGGCGGCCGCGGACGGCTCCGGCCCGTCGGAACGGCGCCGGGACGCGCCCGCTCGCTGGGTCGCCCCCGACGACAACCCCGAGTTCCTCAAGTCCCTGGACACCAACTCGCGCGACACGGACGATCCCAAGGGCGACTGACCCGGCTCGGAGGAACACAGCTCCGGGGAACACAGCTCCGGGGAACACGGCTCAGAGGAACACCGCGATGGGGTACTCCAGCACGCTCTCACGGGCCTCGGGGTCCCAGCTCGTCACCTTGCCCAGGCAGTGGGCCGGGAACTGGCCGCCGGGCAGCTTCCGGTCGGGTCTGCGCAGCCCGTCGCCGCGCATGACGACCCGCAGATACGCGGAGGACTCCCCGTCCCCGTAGGGTGCCCGCATCACCAGGGTCTCGCCCCGCGCGGCCACCGCCTCGAACCGGCCGGTGACCATGACGAACTCGCCGATCTCGGTGAGCACCACCTCCCGGGCGGCGCCGGCGGGCGCGCCGGAGCCGGCCAGCTTCCGGCTCAGCACATGGTTCGGTGTGACGGTCCCGGAGTTCCGTCCCAGCTCCACCTCGACCAGGGCGTCCTTGCGCCGCAGGACGGACAGCAGCAGACCGATCACCGATATCGGCTCACTGCTCTCCACGTACTTGGCGACCACCTCGGTGCTGCTGCCGCCCGTCACCTTGAACAGCAGGGACAGCAGGGGAATCGCCGCCAGGCAGCCGGCGTTGCGCATCCGCCGCTCCTCGACCTCCCGGCGCATCGCCGACTTGTAGTTGCCCATCTTGAACAGGCCCATGACCGCGTCGTTGTCGAGGTACAGGGGCTGGTAGCTGGGATCCTCGGCCGGCCTGCCGAGCCGGCCCAGGCCACGGCGCAGCGCCAGCGCGGCCAGCACGAGGAGACCGGCGAAGGCGGCCAGCCACCACACCATCGCGCCCCACCAGACGCTCCACCAGGTGCCGTCAAGAACAGCCACGGATCTCCTTGAACGCGCTGGACAGGGACGAGTCAGGGGCGGCGGCGTCGACCATGTGGCCGCCGGTCAGGGCGGCGACCGCACGGAGTTCGGCCGCGTCGGCCTCGCCGAAGTGGACGGGGTACGTGTGCACGGCGCGGACGTCGGCCGGGCGGGCCCGGTAGCGGCTGACGAAGGAGGCGCGGTCGATGCCCGCGTTGTTCTCGCCGTCGGTCATCAGCACGAGGGACACCGTGCGCCCCGGGTCCGCGCGCAGGGTCTGCTCGGCATCGCCGTAGCCGTGGTCCAGGGCGGTCCAGACGGCCGTCGAGTCGTCGTAGCCACCGTGGGCGACGAAGTCCGTGAGGGCGGCGAGGTCGGCCGGGCGGTGCACGGTGACCGTGTGTTCGGCCAGCGGGCGGCCGCCGAAGCGGACGACGGTGAGCCGCTCGCCCTGGTAGAAGCGGACGAACTTGGCCGTGGCGGAGGAGTCCGCGCCGCTGAGCGAGGCGAACGCGGCGCGCAGCGCGGTCGTACGGGCGCCGCGCATCGAGGTGGAGAAGTCGAGCAGGAAGATCACCTGGTCGGCGACGCGCCGCCGGGGGTCGCCGTAGTCGGCGAGGAGCCGGTCGAGGACGGCCGGGTCGTCCGGGAAGTACAGCGCGTTGTCCAGCGGGGCGGCGAGCCGGGGGTCGCGGGGGACGGCGGTGCTGACCGGGCGGCGCAGGGTCCGGCGCATGATGTCCCGCTGGTGGCCGGTCCCGGTGAGCCAGGCCACCACGCGGTCGTAGGCGGCGCGACGGGCCGGGTCGAGGAGCAGCAGCGGGTAGTCGGACAGGACCATGCCGTCGGCGGGGTGGACGATCTCCAGGGGCTGCTTCAGCCGGCCGGAGGCGTTCAGGGTGAGCAGTTCGGACTCGTAGGTGATCAGGGCGTTGGTACGGCCCGGCCGGGCGGCGAAGGCGTCCAGCAGGGCGTGGGAGCTCTCGGCGGTGAGGGTCTGCCCGGAGCGGAAGCCGCGCAGCCGGTCGCAGCTGACGTCCGTGGGGCGCAGCGCGCTGCCGGTGCCGGCGGCGGCGGTGGCGACACCGACCAGTGCGGCCAGGCCGCTGTTGCTGTGCCGGGGGTCGGCCATGCCGAAGCGCACGGTGCCGGTGGCGGCCGCGTCGGCGATGTCCGCCCAGGAGAGACGGCCGCCGGGGGCCTTGTCGCGCAGTTGCCGGGCCACGTCCTGGGTGAGGCCGACGACGACCGGGGAGCGCATGATCGAGGTGCTCTGCGCGATGGCGGCCGGGTGGGTCCCGGCGGCGGCCTTCTTGGCCTTCAGCCGGAAGTAGCGGTCGGAGGAGAGCCAGGCCAGGTCGTAGGAGCGGCGGCCGGTGAGCAGGGTGTCGCCGGCGTCGTTGGTCGGCTCGTAGTCCATGTCCAGGCGGACCCCGGTGTCCTTCGCGAGCTGGTCCAACAGCGGCTTCATGTCGGCGAGTTCGTCGCTGGCCAGGACGTGCAGGGAGGTGTCCGGACCGCCGCCGCCACCGGAGCAGGAGACCAGCGCGGCGAGCAGGGCCAGGCACAGGGCCAAGGCCAGGGGGAGGGGGAGGAGAGCGCGGGCCGTCGGGGTGCGTCGCCGTCGGTCGCGGGCCGTCATGGCGCGTCCCCGTCGGCTGCCGACTGGGTCACCGGGGCGCAGTCGCCAACGCTCTCGATCATCCGCTCCAGCAGGTCGAGCCGGGGCAGTACCGCCTTGGTGTCGTCGGCCGACAGGACCGGCACCTGGATGTGCCGCTCGCGCAGGAACCGGGTCAGCGCGTCGCTGGTGGCCTCGTCGCCCTGGGCGTCCCGGACCCGGAAGCCCAGCTCCATCGCCCGCTTCTGCAGGGCCGGATCCGTCGTGCTCAGGGCGCCGAGCCGGTCGCCGGCCGGGGTCAGCGCGATGAGCTGGGGCTCGGTGACGAACCGCGCCGACGGGTAGAGCAGCACCCGTTCGCTGTCGATGTGCCCGGTGTCGTCCTGGGCGGCGATCTGGTGGGCCAGGAACTGGTGCTCGTAGATCACCGCGATGGGGGCGATGCTCTTGCCCTCGGCGGAGACGTACGTCTCGTTCTTCTCCGAGGACGGCATGCCCTGGTCGTTGAGGAGGAGCCGGATCTGTTCGGCGAAGCGGGTCGCCTCGGCCGGGCTCTGCGGGATGTTGTCGTGGTTCCACACGTAGGAGACGAGGCCCAGATACGTTCCGGCGGAGTTGGCGTCGCAGATGTCGGCGGTCTGGGCGAGCACCTTGTTGCCGTTGTGGATGCCGTGCCGGGAGATCTTCAGCGCGTCCCAGCGGACGCCGTCGGCGGTCGCTCGCAGGAACTTCTCCATGTTCAGCGCGTAGTAGAGCGGCTTCTGCCCGGCCGGCGCGCCCGGTAACGGGGTGGCGATCCCGGCGTCCTGGAGCGTCTCGGCGTACTCGCGGTAGGTGCCGAGCACGATCGGGCTGACGAAGGGGCGGTAGGTGGTCGCCGGGTGGCCCTCGGCCGCGCGCCTCCTGGTGATCAGGTCGGCGGCGGGCTGCCCGGACGGGAAGACGACGTCGTAGCCGTCGTAGCTCTGGGTGGCGATGCCCCTCGACCCTATGCGGGTGATGTGCACCCGGAAGCCGTGGCGGATCAGCAGCCGTTGGACCTCCGGGTCCTCGAAGTAGTCGGCCTTGGAGGCCATCTTGGCCTCGATCGTGACGATCCGCTCGAAGGGCAGCCCGGGGTGTCCCTGGACGAGGACGACGATCGCGCACAGGGCGGTGACGGCCGCGACGAGGCGGGGGATCAATCGGCGTGCCCGGGATCGCGGCGGGGGTACGACGGCGGGGGCGCCGACCTGCAGGCGCGGCTCGCCGCTCTGACGGGGTCTGTCGGTCTCGGCTCTGTCTGTGGCCACCCGTGTCTCCTGCGTCAGCGGGGACAGGATCGTCCGCCGCCCGGACGCCGCCGGATGGAACGTCCAACTAACTTGAACAGAACGACATATGAAGGTATGTCAGCGAAGAACGGAACCCATCGGTCCGTCCCCGTGCGGCGAAACTGCTGCACACTGGTGGGTGTTCGCTTTCGATGGAACACATGAGTGGAGTCGGGGGTACGGCATGCGCGCGGTGGAGTTCCAGGAGTACGGCGGTCCCGAAGTGCTGCGGCTGGTGACGGCCGAGACACCGGAGCCGGGCCCCGGCCAGGTGAGCGTCGACGTGGCCTACGCCGGCGTGAACTTCGCCGATCTGAAGGCCCGCGCGGACGGCTACCGGGTGCCCGCGCTGCCGTACGTCCCCGGCGTGGAGGTCTCCGGCCGCGTCCGCGCGCTCGGCGCCGGCGTCACGGACCTGGCCGTCGGTCAGGAGGTGGTGGCGCTCACCCAGGGCGGCGCGTACGCGGAGGTGGTGGCAGCCGAGGCGACGACCGTCTTCCCGGTCCCCGCCGGACTGGATCTGCGCACCGCCGCGACCCTGCCGGCGGTCCTGCCCACGGCGTACGCCCTCGTCCACACCGTCGGCCGGCTCCAGCCCGGCGAGTCCGTGCTCGTGCAGGGCGCGGCGGGCGGCATCGGCACGGCGGTCGGTCAGCTGGCGCGGGCTGCGGGCGCCGGGGCGGTGTACGGCGTGGTGTCCTCGGCTGCGAAGGCCGCCCACGCCAAGCGTCACGGCTACGACGAGGTGTTCGTCGGCGCCTTCCGGGAGCCGGTGCGCGAGGCGACCGGCGGGCGGGGCGTCGACCTGGTGCTGGACCCGGTCGGCGGCGACACGCTGCGCTCCGGACTGGCCTCGCTGGCGGTCTTCGGGCGCCTGGTCTCCTTCGGCAACGCGAGCGGCGCCGAGCCGTGGACCGTGGGCCAGGCGGAGCTCGCCCCGCTCGGTGCCTCGGTCGCCGGCTTCTCCATCCTGACCCTGGCCGCCGGCGCGCCGGACACGCTGCGCCGGCTGTCGCGGCAGGCGTTCGCGAAGGCGGCCGACGGGACGGTGGCACTGCCGGTGACGGCCGAGTTCGCCCTCGCGGACGCGGCGGAGGCACACCGGCTGATGGGCGGTCGGTCGAGCACCGGCAAGCTGCTGCTGCGCGTCGCCGACTGACTCCGTCTCCATCAAGTCCCCCCATTCAGCTGGCACTTCACCGTCCATAACGGCTTGCCATCCCCCCGCCAGGGGTGTTGTTAATGGTCGTCACTGAGTTGCGAGGTATCGCCTGACCTCTGGGGGACAGAAGCAGATGCAGAACGGCCAGCCGCCCGAACACCCGGCCCAGCAGCCACCGCCCGCACCCGTCCCGCCGACCCCGGCGGCCGCACCCACCGCCCCGTCGGCGGCCGCACCCACCACGCCGCCCGCCGCGCCCGCCACCGCACCGCCCATGCCGGACGTCCCCGCACCCCCGCCGTATCCGGCGCCGACGCGGCTCGATCTCCGGGTCAGCAAGCGGATCCTGTGGATCGGCGCGGCGGTGTACCCGCTGCACAACATAGCCCGGGTCTACTCCTTCATCCTGCGCCCCAAGCGCAAGGAGGCGGTGCTGCGGTTTCTGCGGTACACCGCCGGGACACTGGTCATCGGGTTCATCGCGATGCTGCCCAGCCTGCCCTCCCTCACCCTGGGCGGTGGAGGGGAGCAGAACTCCGGCGCCGCCGGCTACGTCACCTTCATCTGGAGCGTGGCCGCCGTCGCCGAGATCTTCTTCCTCATCGACATGCTGTCCGTCCTGACCGCCTCCGCGCACCACGTCCTCGCGGTCGAGACGTCGGGCGCGTCCACCGCGCTGGTCACCAGCCAGGACCCGCGCCAGCTGGACCAGATCGTCGGCCAGATCTCCTACGCCATCGATCACCCGGACACCGAGTTCAAGGTGACGGTGCAGAGCCTCACCGTCTCGCCGAAGAACTACTACTTCGGCGACAACGTCAACATGTACGGCGGCAGCGGAAACGTGGGGATCGGCGCATGAGCGGCAACAACTACTTCTACGGCGACAACGTGAACATGTACGGCGGCCAGGGCAACCAGGGCATCGTCAGGAACGAGGGCGGCGCCGGAGCCGGGCAGCAGGACCCGGCCCTGGTCGCCGCGCTCGCCGAACTGACCCGGCTGACCGCCGAGTTGCGGTCTCAGGTGCCGGCGCCCGACGCCCAGCTCCTGGACGAGTCCCTGCCCGCCCTGAGCACCGACGCCGCCGTACCCGCACTGGAGCGGCACCGGGCGCTGCGGGCGATCGCCGGGATCGCCGCCGCCGTCGGAGCGGTCGGCCAGCCGGTGGCCGAGGCCGTACGGGCGATCACGGGAATCATCAGCGGATAGACAGCCGGCGTCGTCACGTCCGGGCCCAGCTCTGCGAGGACGCCCCCGACTGGCAGCTCGCCTCGGCCACACCGCCTCCGAAGGCGAGGTCGAGGCAGCCGCCGTCGTAGACCGTGCGCAAGGAGTCGCCGGAGCCCGTGGCCCAGCGGAGGTTGCTGCCGCCCTGCGAGCAGTCGCCGACGAAGACGGCCTGGCCGTTGCCGTTGGCGCTCAGACAGGAACCGGTCGAGACGTTGACGACCTTGACGCTGCCACCGGCGGCGCTGCGGAAGGTCCAGCGGGCCGTGGCGTCCGAGCAGCTGCCGAGACCGGTGGAGCCGTAGACCTGGGTCAGGCACTTGCCGTTCTCACCGTTCTTCAGCCGGAACGTGCCGGAACCGGGGCTGGTGCCCCCGCCGGACGAGCCACCACTGCTGCCACCGGAGCCGCTCGACCCACCGGAGCCGCTCGGCCCGCCTGAGCCGCTGGAGCTTCCGGAGCCGCCCGAGCTGTTCCCTCCGGTGCCGGCACTCCCGGTGCCGGATCCGTCCGTGCCCTGCGGGTCCGTCTTCGAGTCCCCGTTCTTCCCGTTCTCCCCGCTCTCCCCGTTCTTCCCGTCCTGCTTCTTCCCGCTCGCCGGGGAGGCCGAGCCGTTCTTGCCGGGCGTCGGCTTTCCGGAAGGGCTCGGCGAGGATCCGCCGGGCGTGGCACCGGCCGACGCGGAGACGGAGGCGCCCGGTGTGCCTGCGGCGCCGTTGTGGTGGGTGTCGGTGGTGTACGGGGCCAGCTGGAAGGCGAGGGTCGCCACACCGGCACCGACCACGATCGGTACGACGGCCACCAGCAGCGGCCTGCGCCGCCGCTCCCGCTCGGGCCGCCCGGCGCCGGGCCGCACGACGACCTGCGGCTCGGACTCCGGCCCGGCGGCGCCTTGGGGCTCCGGCCCGGTTGTTCCGTCTGACGCCGGAACCGTCCGGTCCTCCATTTCCGGCACTTCCGGCACTTCCGGCACCTGTGTCGCGAACTGCGCGCGAGAGGTGAGGCGTTCGGTGATGACCGTGGGCCACAGCGGTGCGTCGGACGACGGTGCGTGGCCGGCGGTCAGCTCCAGCAGCTCGGACGCGGTGGGGCGGCCCTCCGGGTCCTTGTCCAGGCAGGAGTCGACGAGGTCGGCCAACTCGGCGTCCATGGACCGCAGTTCGTCCAGATCGGGCTGCTCGTGCACGATCCGGTACAGCACCCCGTGCCCCGACTCGTCACCGAACGGCGGCCGCCCGGACCCCGCGTACGCCACTACGGACCCGAGCGCGAAGACGTCCACCGCACCGGTCAGCCGGCGGGCGCCGGAGGCCTGTTCGGGCGACATGTAGGCCGGGGTGCCGACCACCATGCCGGTCCGGGTCAGCTGGCTCTGCTCGGCGGCCCGGGCGACCCCGAAGTCGATGAGGGTGACCCCGTCCAGGGTCAGCATGACGTTGGACGGCTTGACGTCCCGGTGGACCATGTCCAGCCCGTGCACCGCCGCCAGCCCCTCCGCCGCCTGCCGCAGCAGCAGCCACAGCGACTCGGCCGGCAGCGGCCCGCCGTGCGCCTCGACGGCCTCGCGCAGGGTCAGCCCGGGGACGTACGCCGTGGCGAACCACGGCGGGCGGGCGTCCCGGTCCCCGGCGAGCAGCGGTGCGGTGGCCCCGGCGGGCAGCCGGGAGAGGTTGTCCAGCTCGTGTCCGAAGCGGCGGACGAAGTCCTTGTCCTCGCCGACGACCGACGGCAGGACCTGTTTGACGGCCGCGTACCGCCCCTCGTGCACACCGAGGTAGACCCGCCCCATGCCGCCGGCGCCGAGCCGTCCGACGAGCGGGATCGGTCCGATCCGCCGGGGATCGTCCCCTTCCAGCGGCTCGACCCCGTTGTGTTCCCCGTTCAACTCTTTCCCCCTGCTTCTGCTTCAGCGTGCGTAGGACCCGAGGCCCACCAGGCAGTACACATACTCGTTGATGGTCGACCCGTTGATCGTGTACCGCGAGGAAAAGGCGTACTGAGTCTGGGGGTTGTCATTGCAGCGGCTCATGTCCGAGGTCAGCGGAATCGTCTCGATCACCTTGTAGTGCGCGTCGGACGCGGAGCAGGAGACCTCGTCCACACCGCTGACGGACTGCGCGGTGGTGGAGTCCGGCAAGGTGCCGTTGAGGCAGGTGCCCGAGGTGTAGGGGCTCGGGTCCGGGCTCGGGGTGCCGTAGGGGTCGTCGGTGCCGTACGGATCGCTGCTGTACGAGTCACTCGTGTCCGGAGCGGCGCTGTACGGGTCGCTGCTGCTCGGGTCGCTCGGGTACGGAGTGCTCGTGTACGGGTCGTCGGTCGCCGTGGCGGTCGGGTACGACGGTGACGCGGCCGTGTCGTCGGACGAGTCGCCGCTGCCACCGCCCCGGTTGGTGAACACCAGGAGTAACACGACGAAGGCGATGACACCGAGCACGCCCAGACAGGCGAGGCCCTGCTTCTTCTCGGGGGTTCCTGGGTTCTCGGGTGACGACATGAGCCGCTCCTGAATGTGAGGATGAGGCAACCAGTGTGGGCCGGCAGCCCACAGAAACTAAAATATCTTTCTAGAAAAGTACTTCAGAATGAGCCCCAAGCAGAAGCGTGGCGAGGCCACCGCCGAACAGCTCCTGGACGCCGCCCTGCGGGTGTACGCCGAGTCGGGCGAGCAGGGGCTGACGGTCGCGGCGCTCACCAGGGCGAGCGGGGTCAGCCTCGGCAGCCTCTACCACCACTTCGGCAGTGTCGACGGGCTGATGAACGCCCTGGTGATGCGCTGGCTGGAGCGACTGCTGGGCGAGCTGGTGAAGGCTCTGGAGCACACCCGTACCGCGCACACGGGTATCCGTGCGCTGGTCGGCGCCTACCTGGCCTTCGCACAGGAGCACCGGGAGGCCGCCCGCCTCCTGCACTCCTCTTACGCCGACCGCCAGGGCATGGCCGACGGCAACCGGCTCCGGGACACGCAGGAGGCCCGGCTGTCACCGCTGGCCCAGTGGGCGCAACGTCACGTCGACTCCGGCGAGCTGGCTCCGCTCCCGGCGCCGCTGCTCGAATCACTGATCCTGGGCCCGGTCGTCGCGGTGGCCCGCCGCTGGCTGTCCGGGATCGACGACGTCGACTTGGACGAGGCCGCGGTGGTCCTGCCGGACAGGATCTGGAGGTCGGTCAGCGCAGAGACGAAGTGAACGCCGACCAGGCGGAACGAGGGATCATCAGGACCGGGCCGTCGGGGGTTTTGCTGTCACGGACGGGGACGACGGCGGAGGTGAACTCGGGGGCGACTTCGACGCAGTTGCCGCCGTTGCTGTCGCTGTAGCTGCTCTTGATCCAGGTCGCCGCGTTGAGGCAGTTCCTGTTCACAGTGCTCGTACCCCTCCATCACGTCGCTGATCAGAGCGGCGGACTCGCGAGCTGACGGGATGTCCGCCCAACCTGGATACGGATGTTAGGGCGCTGCCCGACGCTCAGCAGATGCGCGCATTGCTCACGCATGACCTCCGGACTTCCGACCCCATTGCGCAGACAACTCTCGTCTCTCGCGACCTGTGAGAACAGGGCCTGCGCATAGCCCGGCCCCTGCAACAGCCCAGGAACGACGCGCTCCTGATACTCGCGCAGCCCCAGCGCCCGCTCGTCCATCTCGGCCCTGCGCTTGAACCAATCCGGATGCTCCACCTGCGGATACCAGTTGGTGGTCACAGGTCGTCCCCCTCCGTGACAGGCACCCGTGGCACGGGCAGAGCATTGATACCGACGGTTCCCCTGCGTCATGCTCAATACACCCAGAGTTACGAAGTGGTTCCTGGAGTGGGCATGGTCGAACACAACGCACAGCGAATCGAAACGGGAACGCAGGCGACTCCGACGGAGCGGCTGAGCGCGGCGGTGCGGGCTGTCAACGCCCGCTCGGAGAGCAGGTGTTATGGGATCGAGGACATCAGCCTGCCGCCTGTTCCGGTCCCCGGCTGCCCGGCCTGCACCGAACTCGTCGTACTCCGGGAGGAGGCTCGCGCCCAAGGCGACGGGACCGACCACAACGTCCGCCGGATCTTCCGCTACGTGTCGTACTCGATCGTCCAGGAGGAGTAGCAGCGCCTGCACACCCAGGAGACCCGCCACACCCGCTACCGCCGCCGCTTCGCCGACTACGCGGTCCTGGAACAGTCACCGGTAAGTTCGTGACATCGGAGCGCGGTCGGTGATGTCCAGAGTCAGGCCGCGGGGCTGCAGGATGGTCCGGGTGTCGAAGGTCGGCGTGCAGTCGGCTGCCCGGGTGACCTGGTAGCCGGCGGTGAGGGTGGCGGTGGTGGTGGTCATCGCGACCGTCCCGAAGTGCGCGCCCAGGCACATCCTGGGCCCTGCGCCGAAGGGCAGGTACGCGTATCCGGGCAGCCGCGTGTGCGCCGGGCGGTCGGTCCAGCGGGCGGGGTGGAACGTGGCGGGCTGGTCGTACAGGCGCGCATCGCGGTGCAGCGCGAACGGGCTGAGGCCGACCCGCTGGCCCGGGTGCAGCCGGTGGCCGCCGAGTTCGGCGGGTTCTGCGACCGTCCGCTCCAGGTACCACAGCGGCGGATACAGCCTCAGCGTCTCCTTCACGACCGCCCCGGTGATCGCCAGCCGCGGCAGATCGCCTGCCGTCGGAAGGCGCCCGCCCAGCTCCCGGTCGACCTCGTCGACGACCTGTCGGCGCACCTGCGGATGCCGGTCCAGCAACAGCAACAGCCACGCCAGCGCGGCAGCGGTGGTCTCGTGCGCGGCGAACAGCGTGGAGACGACGACGCCGACCGCGCCCTGGTGGGTGAGCACACCCTGCCCGCACGCGTCGATCAGCTGGTCGACGACCACCGAAGCAGGGCCCTCGGGCCGGGTCCCGCGCTCCTCGATCAGGCGGGACACGTCCGCGGCCAGTTCCCGCTCCACGCGGTGCAGGCGCCGTCCGCGCAGGCTGGGTGCCCAGCCAGGCCAGGGCAGGGCGCCGGGCAGGCGTGCGTCCTGGAGGCGGGCGACCAGCGCCGGAACCCGGCCGGGGTCGGGGCCCAGGCAGAATTCGGCGATGAGGCGGGCACTGAGGTCCTCCAGCGCGGTGATCGCGTCGATGGTTCCCGTATCCCGCCACGCCTCGGCGTGCCGGGCCACGACCGCCGCCATCCGGTCCCCGGCAGCGCGCAGACCGCTGCGGTTCACGCCGCGCCCGGCGACGTGACGGGCGCGCATCCACTGTGCGAGATCTTCCGAGGCACGGCTTCCGTCGATCTCCTCACCCAGCAGGTCCCGGGTGATGCTGAAGGTGCTGTTGGTGTTCTTGAGCACCTGCTCCACCAGCGCGGGCGTGTTGACCATGTACAGCTCGTCGTCGATGCGGACCAGATCTCCGTACTGCCGCTGGTGCAGCAGGAAACCCAGTGGATCCCGCTCGAAGGCGAGTCTGTTGCCCAGCCCGTGCCCTGCGAGGCGGAGAGGGACGGAAGCCGCCGCCATGGGTCACCTCCTGTAGCGGTACGCAGGCGCGCTGAGGCTGAGCACGCTTCTCATCGAGGCGCTGTGCACAGTCTTGGCCCCTGAGGGGTCACCGGCCAGCGTGGTGGCACCCGATGCCGCGAAAGCCGATCCGGCACCGACCAGCGCCGCGAAGGCCGAGACGGCCGCGATCGCGATCCTGTGCACACGAGTCAGGGCAGCCATGGTTTCTCTCCTTTCGGACCATCGCCCGAGGCGTCCGTCCGCCCGGGCGTCGCCCTCGATTCAGCCAGCGGCAGCCCTTCGCGTCATGTCACGAGAATTCGTGGCATGACAGGAGGGGAATCGACGGGAGGGGAATCGACGGGACACGCGCCGCTGTCCGCACGTTGCCCCGTCGTCTGCGCTGCCGGAGAGTGAACGTATGGATCAGGAACAGGCACGGAGCTGTGGAATGAGGACATCGGTGAGTGACGCGTGTGTTCCGACCATCGATCTGCGTCCCTGGTCCGGCGGCGACGGCGAGGCTCGCGCCGCTCTCGCCCGTACCGTCGACGAGGCGCTGCGGAGCGCCGGGTTCCTGCTGGTCACCGGGCATGGGGTGGAGTCCGGACTGCGGGCCGGGGTCCGGGAGGCGGCTCGGGAGTTCTTCCGGCTTCCGGACGACGTCAAGCGGCGCTACGCCGCGAAGGTCGGCGGCCGCGGCTGGCTCGGTCCCGGCGCCGAGGCCAACGGGTACGCGGAGGGCACCGAGACACCGCCCGACCTGAAGGAGTCGCTGACCTTCGCCACGGACGAGCCCTTCGACGACCCCGTCGTCAACGCGGAGTGGTACGCGCCCAACGTGTGGCCCGCCGAGGTGCCCGGACTCAAGACGCTCGGCAAGGAGTACCTGGCGAGGATGGCCGCCCTGGAGAAGGAGCTGCTGTCGCTGCTCGGCTGTGCGCTGGGGCTCGAACGCGACTTCTTCTCCCGGCACATGGACCATCCGACGTACGGCTTCAACATCAACTGGTACCCGGGCACCGAGGTGGTCGGCGAGCCGCTGCCGGGACAGTTCCGGATCGGGCCGCACACCGACTTCGGCACCGTCACCATCCTCGACCGGCAGGCCGGGAAGGGCGGGCTGCAGATCTACACCGAGGCGGGCGGGTGGGAGGACGCGCCCTACGACCCGGCCGCGTTCACTGTCAACATCGGTGATCTGCTGGCCCGTTGGACCGGCGACCGGTGGCGGTCCGGGCGGCACCGGGTGCTGCCGCCGCCAGTCGACGCCCCGGCTGAGGAGCTGATGTCGCTCGTGTACTTCGGCGAGTGCACCCCGGGCACCCTCGTGGAGTCCGCGCCGGCACCGGTGGGCCGGGTGGCGTATCCGCCGGTCGACTCGCATGTGTATCTGCGCGAGAAGCTCGACTCCATCTCCGTCGGCTGAGCGCATCCCCGACCGGACACCGTGAGTTAATCGCTCACGCGTTCCAAGTGCCAGCCATTCCAGTGAAATGAACCAGACGCGCATATCCCGGCCGCGTCTCGCGGCATTGCCTTGAGGGGGGCCCGTAAGCAGGGCCCCTTTTCTGTGATGGGAGACGCGTGCGAATCACTGACATCCAGCGCTGCGAGGTCCGGCCGGGACGGCTCGTCGAGTGGACACTGAGCCCGGCGACCGTGGCGGCGGCGACGGCGCTCCCGGAGGACTCCCGGCCCCCCGCCTACATCCAGGAGTCCCACATCAGGACCGCCAAGTGTGTCCGGGAGGACGGGCTGTTCGTGCCGACCTGGCTCGGCACCGCCTTCGACCTGCCGGGCCCGGTCGACCTCGGCGTGCTCCAGGAGGCGCTGCGGACGTGGACGGTACGGCACGAGACGCTGCGCAGCGGCTTCCGCTGGGAGGACGACCAGCTGCGCCGGTTCACCCTCGACGCCGCCGATGTGTCCCTGCAGCGCGAGGAGGCGGGCGACTTCGACGACGCGGACGAGCTGGTCCGGCACCTCCAGGACCGTTTCGACACCGTCGCGGACGCGCTGCGCTGGCCGAACCTGATCTACACCGCGGTCGTACGCGACGACGGCGCCAGCGTGTACATGGCCTTCGACCACAGCAACGTCGACGCCTACTCCCTGACCCGGATCGCCGCCGAGGTGCACGAGCTGTACACGGCCGGCCTGGCCGGCACCGCGCCCGGCTCCCTCGCCCCGGCGGCCAGTTACGTCGACTTCTGCGAGATCGAGCGGGCCGACGCGGACGCCATCGACGGCCGGCACGCGATCGTGGACCGCTGGCGCGAGTTCATCCGGCGCTGCGACGGCAGGCTGCCGAGCTTCCCCGTCGACCTCGGTCTGGAGCCGGACGGCCCGCTGCCGGGGCAGCGGATGCTGTGCGAGCCGCTGGCGGACGCGGCGGAAGCTGCGGCGTTCGAGGCGTACTGCAGGCCCTACGGCGGCAGTCTGGTCGGTCTGCTGGCGGCGACCGGGCTGATCGTGCACGAGCTGGGCGGGCACTCGGTGTACCGGACCGTGGTGCCGTTCCACACCCGGGTGAAGTCGCGGTGGAGCGACTCGGTGGGCTGGTACGTGGGCGGCGCCCCCATCGAGGTCCCGGTCGGCCGGACGGCGGGCTTCCCGGACGCGCTGCGCTCCGTGCGTGCCGAGCTGCAGGCCAACCGGTCGCTGGCGCGGATGCCGCTGGCCCGGGTGATCAGGCTGCTCGGCGCGGACTTCCGGCCGACCTCGCCGGATCTGTACTCGATCGTCTCCTACGTCGACACCCGGGCCGTCCCCGGCGCCGAGCGCTGGGCCGAGCAGCGGGCGCACGCGCTGCTGCGGGTGTCGTACGGCGATCAGGTGTGCGTGTGGGTGAACCGGCTGCACGAGGGGCTGTGGCTGGCGAGCCGGTACCCGGACACGGATGTGGCGGCGAAGAACCTGCGGCTGTACGTCGAGCGGCTGCGCGACCGTATCACCTCGGTGGCTCACGGCAGCCTGTCGGCGGTGTCCTGACCCGGGAACGCGCCGCCCTGGCCTAGGAACGCGCCACGTATTCGACAAGGCGTTCGAATCTGATCCGCCAGGCGGACTCCGAGTCGGTCTCGCCCCGGAACTCACGGGTGAAGCGCAGCACGCTGGCCGTGTCCCCGTCCCGCTCCAGATGGAACCGGATCCGGCCGCCGCCCTCGATGCCGTACTCCGCGACCCGGTCCACGTCCCAGGCCGTGACCCGGCCGGAGCCCAGCTCGCCCAGTACGACCGCGCCGTCGAGCCGGGGTTCGAGAACGTCGACGGCGGTGCACCATCCCGTGAGTCCCTCGCGGGTGGCCACCGCCGGCCAGACGTCTTCCATGGGCCTCGGGAGCCGCACCAGGAAGTGGAGTATGTGCGTGTTCCCGTGGGTCTGGCTGGTGCCCTGTGCGATGGAACCGCTCATGACACCAGTGTGGGCGCCTCTCGGCTCACACGCCCGCGTAGGAGTGCTTGCCGCTGACGAAGATGTTGACGCCGTAGTAGTTGAACAGCCAGCAGCCGAAGGCGATCATCGCCAGGTAGGCGGCCTTGCGGCCCTTCCAGCCGGCCGTCGCGCGGGCGTGCAGATAGCAGGCGTAGGCGACCCAGGTGATGAAGGACCAGGTCTCCTTCGGGTCCCAGTTCCAGTACCGGCCCCAGGCGTCGCCCGCCCAGATCGCGCCCGCGATGATCGTGAACGTCCACAGCGGGAACACCGCCGCGTTCACCCGGTACGCGAACTTGTCCAGGGACGCCGAGGCGGGCAGGCGCTCCAGCACCGAGGTGGCGAAGGCGCCGGGCTTGCCGCCGGTCTGCAGCTTGTTCTCGTACGAGTCCTTGAACAGGTACAGGATCGTGGCGACCGCGCCGACGTAGAACACCGCGCCGCAGAAGATCGCGGTGGAGACGTGGATGTACAGCCAGTACGAGTGCAGGGCGGGGACCAGCTGGTCGCTCGCCGTGTACAGGACGGTGACCGCGAGGCCCAGGTCCAGCAGGACCGTGGTGATCAGGAACAGGCCGAGCCAGCGCACGTTCTTCTTCAGCGCCAGCAGCGCCAGGTACACCGCGACGGCGACGGTGGAGAAGGTGATGTTGAACTCGTACATGTTGCCCCACGGCGCCCGCTGCACGGAGGCCGCGCGGGCGACGACACCGCTCAGCTCCACCAGGAACGCGAGCACCGTGAGGGACACGGCGATCCGGCCGTACAGGTCGCCCTGCACGTCCCCGCCGTGCGCGCCGGGCCCGTCCGGCACATCGCGGGCGCCGGACGCCGAGCGGACGACGACCTTGGGCCGCTCCAGCACGGCCGTTGCGCCGGCCTGCTGCACGGTGACGGCGGGAGCCTTCGCGGGGGTCTCCGCCGTCAGCGCGGCCGCCGTGCGGGCGACCTTGCTGCGGCTGCCGAAGAGCCATTCGGCGATGTACGCGAAGAAGGCCAGGGTGTAGACGGCCATGGACGAGTAGATCAGCGTGTTGCTGATACTCGCCAGATGTTCGTTGGTTGCGGCGGCGAGAGTCACTTCTCAGCCCCTTCGGCAGGTACGACTGGTGTGTCGGGGGATTCTGCGGAGTCGTCGTCGGGTTCGGGTGCCCCCGGCGCCTGGTCGTAAAGGGTTCCGGCGAGGTCGCCCAGTTCCTCGGGCACCTTGGCGGACTCGCTGCGGCCGAGCCCGGCCATCTCGACGACCGTCACGCCGTCGGCGCCGCGCACCGCGCGCACCCAGACCCGGCGCCGCTGGATGAACAGGGAGCCGGCCAGACCGAAGATCGCGGTGAGGGCACCGCCGAGTGCCCAGCCGCTGCCGGGCTCCTGGACGATCTCGAAGCCGGCCCACTGCTTGATGTCCTTCTCGAAGGTGAGGGACCCTGCGCCGTTCGGCAGCGTGAGCGTGTCGCCCGGCTGCAGCAGCTTCTTCAACAGCTGGCCCTTGCCGTCCTTGAACGCCTTCATGTGCGTCTTGTCCAGCTGGTACACGCTCTGCGGGATGCCCGAGTCCACGCCGAGGTCGCCGTGGTAGGCGTTCACCGCGAGCAGCGGGTTCACCAGCGCCGGGAACTGCGAGAGCATCGTGCCCGCCTTCGGGTTGAAGGTCGGCACGAAGAACGCCTGGAAGCCGAGCTGTTCCGACTGGCCCTGCCCGT
Organism: Streptomyces roseochromogenus subsp. oscitans DS 12.976; assembly: GCF_000497445.1. Taxonomy (NCBI): domain Bacteria; kingdom Bacillati; phylum Actinomycetota; class Actinomycetes; order Kitasatosporales; family Streptomycetaceae; genus Streptomyces; species Streptomyces roseochromogenus. The sequence goes on from NZ_CM002285.1 coordinate 3,951,067, forward strand.
TCCTGTAGCCGTCCATCACCTTCACCACGCCGTTGGAGGTGACGTTTCCGTCGAGCGGCAGCAGCGGTACGGCCTGGCGGTAGACGACCTTGCCCTTGCCGTCGCGGACCGTGATGACGGGCGCGTAGCCGTGGCTGACGAGGTAGACCTTGGAGTCGCCGATGTGCAGCGGCTGGTTGACCTTGATGGTGGTCGGCTTCTCCTTGCCGTACGCGCCCTCGCTGTAGTCGATGTTCGCTTCGAAGGTGCGCGGTGTGCCCTTGTTCGGACCGGTGACCTCGTAGGTGCCCTTGAACTCCTTGAGATTGAAGCTGAACGGCACGAGGTCGTCGTTCTGGAACAGGCTGCCGGACTTGAAGTCGTCGTACTGCGGAAGCGAGTTGGAGAATCCGTCGCCCTCGACGACCAGCTTGGTGCCGTCCGACTTGTACAGCTGGCCGGAGGCGAAGGCGACCAGCAGCACGATCAGGGCGATATGGAAGGCCAGGTTTCCCAGCTCGCGCAGATAGCCCTTCTCGGCGGCGACGGCGTCACCGGCGACATGGGCGCGGAAGCGGCGCTTCTTCAGCAGGGCGAGCGCGGCCTCGCGGACCTGCTCGGGCTCGGCCGTGGTGCGCCAGGTGGTGTAGGCGGGCAGCCGGGTCAGCCGCTTGGGCGCGCCCGGCGGCCGGCCGCGCAGCTGGCCGACGAACTGCCAGGTGCGCGGGACGATACAGCCGATGAGGGAGACGAACAGCAGGATGTAGATCGCGGAGAACCACACCGAGCTGTAGACGTGGAACAGTCCGAGCTTGTCGTAGATCGGCGCGAGCGTCTTGTGGGCCTTGCGGAAGTCGTCGACCTTGTTCAGGTCGGCGCCGGACTGCGGGATGAGCGAGCCGGGGATCGCGCCGAGCGAGAGCAGCAGGAGCAGCAGCAGCGCGACCCGCATGGAGGTCAGCTGCCGCCAGAACCAGCGGGCCCAGCCGATGACGCCGAGGCCGGGGGCGGCGGAGAGCTCCTCCGCCGGCGCGGTGGACAGCTGGGAGCCGGCCGCGCCGAGGTCCTCCTGGTCCTGGCTGCCGTGGTCCCGGCTGTTGTCGGTTTCGGTCGTGCTCATCGATCAGATCCCCACAGTGAAGCCGTTGGACCAGGTCTGCATCTGCTGCACCAGACTGTCCCAGGCGCCGGTCAGCAGCAGCACACCGGTCACGATCATCATCGTGCCGCCGATGCGCATCACCCAGACATAGTGGCGCTTGACCCAGCCGAACGCGCCGAGCGCCTTGCGGAAGGCGATGGCGGTGAGGACGAAGGGGACGCCGAGGCCGAGGCAGTAGGCGACGGTCAGTATCGCGCCCCGGCCGGCGCTCGCCTGCTGGGAGGACAGGGCGATCACGGAGGCGAGGGTGGGGCCGATGCAGGGTGTCCAGCCGATGCCGAACAGGGCACCGAGGAGGGGTGCGCCGATCAGCCCGGCGGCCGGCCGCCGGTGAAAGCGGAACTCACGCTGGGTCAGCCAGGGCATCAGCCCCATGAAGAACACGCCCAGCAGGATCATGAGCACGCCGAGCACCTTGGACAGCGTGTCCTTGTACTCCTGCAGGGTCGAGCCGAAGAAACCGAAGAGCGCCCCGCCGGAGACGAACACGGCGGTGAAGCCGACGACGAACAGCGCCGCGCCGGTGGCCATCCGCCCGCGCCGGGCGTCGGCCAGATCGGTGCCGGCGACTCCGGTGACGTAGGAGAGGTAGCCCGGAACCAGCGGCAGCACACAGGGCGAGAAGAACGAGACGAGCCCGCCGAGCAGGGCGACCGGCAGGGCGATCAGCAGAGCGCCGTCGCGCACGGTCTCGTTCTGGCCGGTCAGGGCCAGCGTCACGAGGGCGCTCACGTCACTTCTCCGCGAGGACGGGCTTGAGCATCTTCAGCAGGGCGGTGTCGTCGAGCGCTTCCAGGGCGCGTGCGGCGACCTTCCCGTGCTTGTCGATGACGAGCGTGGAGGGGATCAGCTGCGGGTTGAGCGTGCCCTTCTTGAAGCGGAGCATCAGCTTGCCCGTGGGGTCGTACAGGCTCGGGTAGGTGATCCCGTGCTCCTTCTCGAAGTTCACCGCGGGGGTGGTGCTGGTGTCGCGGGTGTTGATCCCGACGAACTCCACGCCCTTGCCCTCGTACTGCTTCGAGACCTTGGCGAAGTACTGCGCCTCTTCCCGGCACGGGCTGCACCATGAGCCCCAGACGTTGACGACGACGACCTGGCCCTTGTAGGCGGCGACGTCCAGGGTCTTGCCGTCGATGGTCCGGCCGGACAGGTCCGGGGCCGCGTCGCGCTTGCCCTGGGGCACCGTGTCGACGCCGTTGTTGCCGGTGACGAAGTTGGTGTTGCCACCGCCGCCGGAGGTGCCGCCCTTGCCGCACGCGGACAGGGTCAGAGCCGCCACGGCGGCCACGGCACTGAGCAGGACGGCGCGGCTACGGGTACTCATGTGAAAAGTTTCGCATGCCAGTTCCGGGGATCTCGCGCGCCCCCCTGCCGGGCGGAAAACCGCATTTCAGGGCGTATTTACACGGGACAATTCCGACAGGGGGCGGGGTGCGGACCTACGCGGACCTACGCGGACCCACGGGAGCGGCTCAGGCGAGGAAGGTCTTCCAGCCGCCGGTGGGCTGCTGTCCGGGGGCCAGGGTGCGCAGCTTGGCGAGCACCTCGGGCTTCTGCACGTCGATCCAGTCGGCGAACTGCCGGAAGGAGACCAGCCGGACGTCGGCGCCCTTCTCCTTCGCCTGCGCGATGTGCTTGAAGGCCTGCTCGACGGCGTCCATGTAGATGCCGCCGTTCCAGTGCTCGAAGTGGTTGCCGATGAAAAACGGCGCCCGGTTTGTGAAGTATGCCCGCTTGAAGCCGGCGATGTACGCCCCGGCCGCCTGCTCGCGCCAGGCCGGGTAGTTGTAGGCCGGCGCCTTGGTCGAGTTCTGCGACTGGTTGAACATCATGTTGTAGTCCATGGACAGGACCTGGAACTTCTTGCCCGGGAAGGGAATCGCCTGCAGCGGGAAGTTCCACAGCCCATGCAATTTCGTCGGCCAGGTCTGCAGACCGCCGGGCGAGGAGGCGTCGTAGCGCCAGCCCAGCTCACGGGCGGTCGGCAGCAGGTTCTGCTGGTTGAGCAGACAGGGCGTACGGCCGCCGACGAGTTCCTTCTCGTAGTCGAACGGCAGGGGCGGCAGGTCTGTGAAACCGGTGTTGGTCTTCCAGTTCTGCACGAAGGACTTGGCCTGCTTGATCTCGCTGTGCCACTGCTGGGGCGTCCACCACTTCACCGAGGTGTGGGCGTCGCCGCAGAAGTGGCCGTTGAAGTGGGTGCCTATCTCGTGGCCTTCGAGCCAGGCCCGGCGGACGTTGGTCAGCGTCGCCTTGACGTGCTCGTTGTTCAGGTAGCCGATGTCGGAGGCGCCGATCTTGTTGTTCGGCGGCTGGTACAAGCGCTTCTTGTCCTCGGGCAGCAGATAGAGACCCGAGAGGAAGAAGGTCATGGACGCGCCGTGTTCCTTGGCCAGGTCCAGGAAGCGCGGGAAGAGGCCGTTGCCGACCTCGCCGGCGCCGTCCCAGGAGAAGACCACGAACTGCGGCGGGGTCTGGCCGGGCTCCAGCGGCTCGGGCTGGCCGGGCTGGTGCGGCTGCTTGCCGGTGAAGGAGGTGGAGCCGTCGCCGATGAGCTTGCCCTGGGGCGCGCTCGCGTCGCCCCCCTGCCCGTCGTTGCCGCCGCCGGAACCGGCCGCGTGCCCGCTGCCGTCCGATGACGTGGAGCTACCGCAGCCGGCGAGAGTGGCGGCGGCCGCGGCACCCGCGCCGAGGCCGAGTATTCCCCGGCGGGAGAAGGTCCGGGAGACGGTGCGCATGGAAATCCCCGATTCGTCGCGCCTGCTGGTAGTCGTCACTCACTGAGAGGGCGCGACGATCGGGGTGGTTCACTTTGATTCTTATGTTTTTCGCAATATCTACGGCAAAAGCGTCCTAAGGCAAGTCAAACGCAATGCCAGAAACGGCAGTTGGGCGCCCAGGCGTCACGCGCCGAAAGCCTTGCTCTTCCCCGGCGCCGGCTTGGCGCCGGCCCGCAGATGAGCCGGGACGAGATCGATGGCGGGCTCGCTGTAGCCCACGGACACGATCTTGTCGCCGAGATAAGTGAAACTCGTCAGCGAGGCGAGGGTGCACTGCCGCTTGCGCGGATCGTGCCACAGCCGCCGCCGTTCCACATAGGACCGTACGATCCAGATCGGCAGCTGATGACTGACCAGCACCGCCTCGTGCCCGCGGGCCTGGTCCTTGGCCGCGTTCAGCGCGCCCATCATCCGCACGACGACGTCGACGTACGGCTCGCCCCAGGACGGCTTGAACGGGTTGACGAGATGCTTCCAGTTCTCCGGCTTGCGCAGCGCGCCGTCCCCCACCCCGAAGGTCTTGCCCTGGAAGACGTTGTCGGCCTCGATGAGCCGCTCGTCGGTGTCCAGGTCGAGACCGTGTGCCTTGGCGATCGGGGTGGCCGTCTCCTGCGCCCGCTCCAGCGGCGAGGCGCAGACGTACGTCACGTCCCGCGAGGCGAGGTGCTCGGCGTCCCGGTCGGCCATCCGCCGGCCCAGCTCGGACAGGTGGTACCCGGGCAGCCGTCCGTACAGAATCCCCGTGGGGTTCTCGACCTCACCGTGCCGCACGAGATGGACGACGGTGACGTCCTTGCTGCTGTCGCTCATTCTGCCGTGGCCTCCGCAGCCGCCCGGGCCGCCGCCGGAAGGGCGTCGGCGATCTTCTGAATGGCCCGCTCGTCGTGAGCCGTGGACACGAACCAGGACTCGAAGGACGACGGCGGCAGATAGACGCCGTTCGCCAGCAGCGCATGGAAGAACGCCGTGAAGCGGTACGACTCCTGCCGCTTGGCGTCCTCGTAGGTCCGCACCCGCCGGTCGGTGAAGAAGACGGAGAACATGTTGGAGGCCGTCTGCACCCGGTGCGCGACGCCCTCCTTGCTCAGCGCCTCGGTGACGAGGGCCTGGATCTGCGCGGACACGGCGTCGACGGTGTCGTACGCCGCGTCGTCGAGCAGCCGCAGCTGGGCGAGCCCGGCGGCGGTGGCGACGGGGTTCCCGGACAGCGTGCCGGCCTGGTACACGGGCCCGGCGGGAGCGAGATGCGCCATCACATCGGCCCGCCCCCCGAACGCGGCGGCGGGGAACCCGCCCCCCATCACCTTCCCGAAGGTCATCAGGTCGGGCTTGACCCCGTCGACCCCGTACCACCCGGCCCGGCTGGTGCGGAAGCCCGTCATGACCTCGTCGGAGATATAGAGGGCGCCGTTCTTCCGGCAGGCGTCCTTCAGCCCCTGGTTGAAGCCGGGGTCCGGCGGGACGACGCCCATGTTCCCCGGCGAGGCCTCGGTGATCACGCACGCGATCTCGCCCGGGTACCGGTGGAAGGCCTCCTGTACGGCCTCCAGATCGTTGTACGGCAGCACGATCGTGTCGCCGGCCTGGGCGCCGGTGACGCCGGGGGTGTCGGGGAGGGCGAACGTGGCCACACCCGACCCGGCGGCGGCGAGGAGGCTGTCGACATGCCCGTGATAGCAGCCGGCGAACTTGATGACCTTGGACCGCTGGGTGAACCCACGAGCGAGCCGGATGGCGCTCATGGTCGCCTCGGTCCCGCTGCTGACGAGCCGCACCTGCTCGACGGGCTCCACCCGGGCGACGATCTCCTCGGCGAGTGCGACCTCGCCCTCACCGGGCGTGCCGAAGGACGTACCGCGCGCGACGGCCTCCTGGACGGCGGCGATGACCTCGGGGTGCGAGTGCCCGAGGATCATCGGGCCCCAGGAGCAGACGAGGTCGACGTACTCGCGGCCGTCGGCGTCGGTGAGGTAGGCCCCCTTCCCGGACACCATGAAGCGAGGCGTGCCGCCGACGGCGCGGAAGGCGCGCACCGGGGAGTTCACGCCGCCGGGTGTGACGGCGGAGGCGCGGTCGAAGAGCGCCTGGGAGACGGGCGCATCGTAGGGATAGGGCGTTTCGCTCAGGGCACTCATGACGTGCGACTTCTCCGGCTTCTCGGACTCCGGTGACTTGGGTGACCTTCTCAGGGTAGGCCGCGGTACGGGGGGCGCGTGGGCCGCCTCGAGATCGAGACGCTGAGGGACTGCCGAGGGAGGTGGCGACGGGGGGGTGCAGGCGGACGTGGCGGCCGAAGTTTTGCCAACCGCCGCCGCCGTCCGCCATCTGCGAGACTGAGACCTGATACACACAGCTCATACGCACGTAGTGATCAGGGACCGGAAAAGATCCCGTGGCCTGTTGTTCCACCGCACGTTTCGGCGGGCGGCCGTGGGGGAGGTCACTGACACGATGATCGGGTTGCGCGGCGGGGGCCACGCGTCCTAGAAAAGCAGTCGGGTGGAGATATGCATCGCGGTGGCGGACTGGGCGAGGGGACTGATGATCTGGGTCCTCGACGTGCCCGGCGGGGAAGGCACCGGCGCGACGCGGAGGAAGCGGCCGAAGCACGTCAGGCTGACGCACGTCATACACAGGGTGTACCGGGTGAGCCCGAGCGGAGCCGGGCTGACCGCCTCCGGGCGGGGAGCAGGAATGGTGGTCGGGTGGGGGTGACGTACAAATACTTCGGCGCGCCGGACGGCGCAACCGCGGCCCGCGTCCCCATTTCGATGCGCCCCGAGGAACTCGGCGGCGACGAGCTGGGCATGAACGGCATGTTCACCAAGATCAAGCCGGAGACGATGGCGGCGATGGTCCTGACCGGCATCGAGGGCGTCCCCCTGCACAAGGTCCCGCCCCTGGAACTGGTCGTCCTGCACCCCGACTACGCGGTCGTCAAACTCCCCATGACCGTCGTCGATCCCCTGCGCGGCATCGGCGAGGAAGCGGTCGGCGCGGCGGCCTTCATCTGGTCGACGGTCCCGGACCGCGGGGGCCCGCGGGACGCGTTCAATGTGTACCAGTTGCTGCATGAGTGGCAGGACTTCAGCCATCGGTTGCATGAGGCGGGGCATCAGCCGTATTGCTTGGTTTGGCCCTGATCTGGGGTTTCGTGGGGTTCGGGCGGGGCTTTCGGGTCCCGCTCTCGCTAGTGCCGGAGAGGGGCCAGGTGCTCGGAGAGCACCTTGATGCTCTCCCCCCCGTCCAAGAGCACGGAGGCGCAGGCGTGCCGGAGGGCGTGCATGCCGTCTTCCGGAGCCGCCTGGAGGTAGCGCGCGCCGCGCTCACGGGGAGGGATCGCATCGGCGGCGGCCAGGGCGCGCTTCCGGTCGCCCATGTTGAAGACGCTGCGGTTGTAGGCCCGCCCCTTCGCGTCGACGAAGAGGAGACGGAAGGTCTTCGGATCACCGTCCGGCTTGGCCCAAGGCAGGGTGGCCGAGGCCGGTTTCGCCATGCTCCTGGACGCCGCACTCACCGCGGTGGCCTTCGCATGCACTGGCACCGCACCCGCCATCACGCGCAACAGCAGACAGCAGCCGAGCAGGCCCTCGTCCACCTGCAGATCGCGTACGCGCAGGTCTCCGGACCAGTCCTGGCGGGCATCGCGCAATGCTCCAGAGCACGCGGAGCGCATCCTGGCCGACCCTGCCTGGGACGCACTGGCCACCGTGCTCGCCGAGGCGGAGACCGCAGGGCACAACGCAGCCACCGTGCTCGACCAGGCGCTCGGACAGCGCACCCTGGACGACACCCGCAGCCCCGCCCGCGCACTGACCTGGCGCATCCGCCGTCTCGGCGAGCGCCACGCACCCAGTCCTCGAGCCGAGGCAGCCAGAGCCCGCAGCACCACGCAGCGCCCCGCCGTTTCGGTCCCCCCAGCAGCAGCCACGCCGTCACCGCAGACGTCGCCGACTCGGCGACGCTGAGCGTTCCACAGCGAACAGCCTGGGGCCAAGAAACCCAAGTGCCTCTCCCCAGCGGAAGAGGTCCGCTGGCCTTCGGCCAGTGCGGCTCGTAGGGAGCCGATCAGGACCGGGGAGGCGGCCGTACCGGGCTACGGCTGCGTGCCGTAATGCCCGAGCGCACCGCGACCGCGACCACTGGCAACGTGCGTGCGTCCCGGGCCTCATCGAGCGGCACGACCTGCCCCGCGAGGCATGGCGAGGTGTGCGCCCTGCTGGACGGAACCCCCGAGGATCGCGCGTTCCTGGTGCTGTTCGCCGACCTGTGCACACCGATCCCTGCCGCCTGGGATGATTGAGGTAGCCCGGCGTGCCCCCTGGTCTTCGGTTCGAACTCGAGTCCGTGAAGGAACTTCACCTCGGCGATGACTCGATAGCACCTCGGTCATCCGGCCGAGCGGCTGAGCACGATCCCGGCGCTTCCCAACGTGAGTAGGCCCTCCTTCTCGTCTCGCGGCTGGTAGGAGGCGCCCGGAATCCGGGCCTCAGTCGCTGCCAGGAACTCGCCCGCAGCATGGGGAGAGCGTCCACGCGTCGAGAAAAGCCGCTCGTATGAACCAGCCGGAGGAGCTGCCTTCCATACCGGCCAGAACTTCCATACCAACCAGGCCACTCGCACCAACAGTGAACTCCGCAGCGGGGTACACGGGGCTGCGACCCAATGCTGGTCGTAGGCGCGTTCTTCGCGGGAAAGGTCCCTTCGAGACCAGAGCGCTTCGGTGTTGTCCTTGTGGTGCCATGCGGTCTCAAGGCTCAGGATGCGGCCCATATCGCGTCGGTTGTCGCAGCCGTCCGCATCCACCAGATCCAGTCGTGCGCCAGTCGGCAGGTGATGCAGGCGCAAGCGCTGCTTGCCGAAGTCGACCAGCCGTAGGCCGGGGATCCCGGAGATCCTGGCATCACGGTGCAGGAGCGGCAGCATGCGGGAAGCCACCCGGCAGGCGGTGTTGGTGTGGATCTCCACCGAGTCGCGGTGCGGAATGATCCAGTTCAGATAGCACCGGATACTTCCCATGGCCGGCTTGGTGGGGTGCTCCCACTCGTGCGGGTAGGGATCGCCGCTCATCAGGCATCCGAACAACACCGCCTGGAAGCGCTGTTGATCAGGACCGGCGACATCGAGCGCGGGATGGCCGTCTGGTGTGCGGGGCATCGCGCTGTACGGGACGCAGAGGAGCGAACTGGCAGCCCGAAGGCGTGCCGTATCGCGAACGTGGGGCACGGGTTCTCCCTTCAGCGGCAGACGCTGCCCGGGCAGCTGCCCAAGGGCACGCCGCTGACACAGGAGAAAATCGAAGGGATCTTCGCGGGACCAGGCATCGCACCTTTCAGGCGGATCCGCGTATTCACCCGGGTGAACCGCACGCCTCCGGACTGTCCCAGCCCTTGGGTCCAAGGTAGCCGGAGATCATCGCCCCGCGCGCCGACACACCGGAACCTGCGTGCCCTATTTCACCTTGGGTTCCAACAGCTCCAGGGCCTCCTCCCACCGGAACCGGTCCGCCCCGCCGCCGACCCTCGGCTTGTGCGGTTCACACGAGCCGATCATGACGCCCATCCCCCGCAACCGCTCCAGGCTCTGCTCGTAGGCCGGGTGAGCGGCCTGGGCTGAGTTCAGGTAGGGCAGTGCCACGGTTGGTATGCCCATGCCGTACGCCTCGCACAGGATGCCCAGGGCAAGGGTGTCGGATATCCCGGTGGCCCATTTGTTGATCGTGTTAAAGGTGGCCGGGGCGACCGCGATGGCGTCTGCGGGCGGCAGTGGGCGAGGGTCCCCCGGCGAGCGCCAGGCGGAGCGAATCGGGTAGCCGGTCTGTGCCTCGACCGCCTTCGCGTCGATGAAGCCAAGGCCCTGCGGCGTGGCGATGACACCGACGTCCCAGTTCGCCTCCTGCGCAGCGGTGATCAGCTTGCCGACGTCTCGGGCAACGCCGGCCGCACAGACGACGACGTACAGGAAGGGCTTCTTGTCCGTTGCGGTCGGTTCGGTCACGCGGGGACTCCCAGTTGGCGGCTGAAGTGGTGCAGTTCCGGCAGCGTACGACGGCGGTCCCGGGCGGCCATATCGGCGACCAGGTGGCGGACGTCGGGGCGGCGGATGTCCTGGGCGGCGCAGGTCTCGGCGATGCGCAGGGCCTGGTATCCGTCGGCGAGGCGGCCCTGCTGGCTGTAGGCGCGGGCCGCCTCCACCCACAGGGCGGCGCGTCGCTCGGGGACGGGGATGTGCCGGCGCATGAGAGGGCGGGCCGCCTGGAGGGCGAGGCCGGCGTCACCGAAGGCCACCAGGGCGCTCAGCTCGTGCAGGGCGACATTGGTCGGGCTGAAGGTGGCCCAAGCGTCGGGCCGGTCCAGGGTGACGTACCGGGAGACTTCCTTGGCCTCGGTGAGGAATTCCTTCGTGGCCGCGCGATCACCGCGGCTGCTGGCCGCGGTCACACCGCGCAGGAGCAGCAGTCCTACGGCGGCGAGGTACTTCGGAGAGCGCCGGTCGTAGGAACCGGTGAGCTGGTCAGCGGTGTGCCGGACGAGAGTGACGGCTTCGTTCGTGTGCCTCTCGCGGACCAGGACGTGGGCCTGCACGCGCACGCTGGAGGCGAGAACCACCGGGTCACCGGAGCGTTCGGCCTCGGCCATGGCCCGGCCGACGGCGAGCCAGGCGTTGCCCTGGTCGTGTTGCTTGAGCAGCAGGCTGGTCGCGGTCTGGTACGCCGTGGCCAACAGCCCGGACACCGTATCCCTGTCCGTCGTGCCGCTGGAGGCCAGCCGCAGGTCGGCGATCAGGTCGGGGAGGGTGCGCTCCAGCTCTGTGTAGTTGCAGGTGTGGAAGAGGCTGAGCGCTGCCCCGACCCGATCGTGCAAGACGAGAGTGTCCAGGGCGCGTCCGGTCTCCGTAGGTCCCTGTCCCGGTCCCGGCAGGAGAGCCTGGACAAAGTCCACATGCGCGGCGGCAGATCCGGCAGGGGTAGCGAGGGCGGCGATGCTGGCGGTGAGGAAGGTACGGCGGTGCATGTCGTCAGCTTCGGGATCGATGGCGGGGTCGTCCTGGATGGGAGCGAGTCCCAACTGATCTGTCGGGATGCTCAGTTCCTGCGCGACGGCGCGTAGCACGCGGATGTCCTCCGTGCCGCGACCGCTCTCCAGACGGCTCACCTTGGACTGGTGATAGCCGAGCGCCGCGGCCACGTCTTTCTGTGAACGCCGCTGTAAGACACGCGCGCGGCGGATCTCTTCGCCGATCCGTCTCGCTTCCCCATGAGCATCGGCCATCTGCCACGGCTCCTTCCGCCGTCGCTGATCCTGCCTGCTCAATCGAGCATAGATCAGGCGTACTTGGCGGTGATGCAGCTCCTGCATAAGCAATGCAGCGCCCGCACCCGGACTAACCACCGACCGCGATGGACTGGTTGCGTGAAGTGGCCGCACCTAGTTCGGGAGGCCGCTCGTGGAAGCGCACCAGCTCACTCTTTCCCTACCCGCTCAGCCTGCCTCGGTCACGGCCGCCCGGCACCAGGCCGTGGTCGCGATACAGAACTGGGACGAGGGACTGGGCACCGAAGTGGTCCACACCGCGGAGCTGGTGATCAGCGAGTTGGTCGGGAATGCGGTGCGGCACGCAGACTCCGGCCCGGTCTCCCTTGCAGTCCTGCTGATCGAGGACGTCCTGCGTGTCGAGGTCTGTGACGCCAGTCCCACGCTGCCGCAGCCTGCTTTGCCGGATGCGCACAGCGAGAGCGGCCGGGGTCTGTTCCTCGTCGCCGCCCTCGCCGACCGGTACGGCGCCGAACCAACCCCTACCGGCAAGCAGTGCTGGGCCGAGATCACTCTGGCCGGCAGTCCGGACCAGGCGTCCGCCGTCTTCCTACCCCTGCAGAGGAGTTGCTGATGCCGACCACCCCGCCCTCTCTAACGGCCGCCGAGGTGATCGCCGTACGGCCCGGCCCGCCGCTGACCGGCACCGTCGCGGTCGACGGTTCCAAGAACGCCGCGCTCCCCCTGCTGGCCGCCGCCGCAGCGCTCGACCTGATCCAGCAGGCTGGATGGCACGTCGCACAGCCGGTCGGAGAGCCCACCACTGCGGTGATCGTGCCGGCCGAGAGCCGGCGGTCACTCCCGGAGCTGCCCACAGCCGCCCATATCCGGGCCTCCTACTACCTGGTACCGGCCTTGCTCGCCCGCTACGGAGAGGCTCGGCTGCCGGGGCCGGGCGGCTGCCGCATCGGCGCACGAGGGATGGACCTGCACTTCAAGGTATACGAGGCGTTCGGCGACCGGAGCCTGGTGGACGACTCCGGATACCGCATCGAGTCCGGCACACCGCGCACCGGCACCGTCTCTCTCGTGCTGCCGTTCCGCTCGCGCGGTGCGACGGTGGTCGCCATACTCCGCGCCGTCACGACCGGACGACCGCTGCGGCTGGGCGAGCCCAACCCCTCGCCGGAAGTCCTGTGCGTGCTGGACGCCCTGAACCAAGCGGGCTGGGAGGGCCGGGCTGGCGAACGCCTGATCACCCTGTCGCCACCGTGCTCTGCCTCGAATGACACCGAGTGGGTAGTGCCAGGAGACAAGGTCGAAGCAGGAACGCTGGCGTGCGCGGTCGCCACCACTGGCGGTATCGGGCGCATCGAGGGCGCACAGGCCGAAGACATGAGCCCTCTCGTGGCGGCTCTGCGCCGATTGGGGATCTCCGTCAGCAATGAGGCGAACGCTCTCACCGTGAACGCCGAGGACGGGCGTACGACCGGCCGTCCTCTGCGGGCGATCGCCTCGCTCATCCCCGGCGGCCTGGACGCCGATTTCGAGCCACCGCTCATGGCACTGGCCCTCGGTCTGCCCGGCACCCACCTGTTCGCCGACTCGATCAACCCCGGCCGACACGGCAATCTGCTGCCCCAGCTGGCCCGTCTCGGCGCCGGCATCGAGGAGATGTCCCCCACCGAGTGCCGCCTCACCGGACCCCAGCACCTGATCGGAGCAGGGGTGGAGGCCACCGACATCCGCACCGGCTCCGCCCTCATGGTCGCCGGCCTCACGGCTCAAGGCGTCACCACCCTCGGTGGCCTCGACCAGCTCCGCCGTGGCCACGCCGACCTGCCCGGCAAACTTCGCACCCTGGGCGCCGACATCTGCGAGGTCACGCCATGACCGTCCACGCCCGGCGCCAGATCGTGGCAACCACAGACGTCCACTCCGCCCTGGCCAACGCCGCACCTTTCCTGACCCACCTCTGTGCTCTCCGTCCGACCTCGCTCACCGTGGACTGTGGGGACTTCTTCGAAGGCAGCGGCTACTACCGCATCGCACAGGGCGAGATCGAGCGGAAGATCCTCCTCAAGCTGTACGACGTGTTGGCGCCTGGCAACCACGGCTGGCCCCACTACTTCGAACCCGATCTTCACCGACGCACGGTCTGCGCCAACGCCGTCAACGCCGAAACCGGCGACGCGCTCTTCCTCCGTCTACGCATCGCCGACATCAGCGAACGCCGTGTGGGTGTGACCTCCGTGATCGGACAGCAGGCATTTCACTCGATCCCCGCAGCTCAGCGAACCGGCCACCACGTCACCGATCCCGTACAAGCTCTGCATGAGCTGACGCTCGCCCACCAGCACAGGGTGGACAGCTGGGTCCTGCTGAGCCATTCCGGGTTCGAGGAGGATCTCAAGCTGGCGTCAGCCTGTCCGTTCCTCGACGTGATCTTCGCCGGGCACTGCCACAGCGACCAGTACGGCCCGGTTCGCGTCGGTGACACCCTCGTCGTAAAGGGGCTCGAACTCGCGAAGGGCTATGCGATCGCCACGCCCGTCGGCGCGGGATGGGGCGCCGGTACCACCCGCTTCCCGGACCGCACCCCAGGCGCCGTTCCCATGGAACTCGCGGACGTGACGGCACACATCGACGAAGTCAGCGCGCAACTGCGCGACGTCCTCGGACCAGTCCGGACCGCCTACCGTCACCAGGTGCCTGACCGGCATGACCTGCTCGTGGACCTCGTTGCCCGCCTGCGCACAGGACTCGGCGCGGGCGCGGTCATCCTCAACGAGACCGCGCTGCGCACCGTCCCACTCGGCGACGCCCTCGCCCTGAGCGACCTGCTCTCCATCGAGCCGTTCGGCAACCAGTTGGTGCACGCCCACGTTCCGGAGACGGAGCGCTGCGACGTCCGCGGCCTGCTCTCACGTCTGACCGCCCAGACCGGCCCGCTCGTTACCGCCCCCGATCCCCTGCCGGACGCCATCACCACCGTGCTGACCACCGACTACCTCGCCGACACCTACCTCGGCGGACGCACCCACGAGGCCGGCCTGCGCCTGGACCAGGCCATCCAGCACGTTCTCACCGCTCGATTCCCCGACATCGCGGATGGAAGCAGGGAATGATCCTCACCGGCCCCGAGATCGCGGCAGCCGCTCATGACGGCCGCCTCCGCATCTCTCCCTTCGCCGCCGACCAGGTCAACCCCAACAGCTACAACGTCCGACTCGGCCCCACCCTGATCACCTACACCGGCGAGGTCCTTGACGCGCACCGCCCCAACCCCACCCGGAAGACCACCATCGGACCCGACGGGCTCGTCCTCCAGCCCGACGAGCTCTACCTCGGCCACACCCTCGAAGAAGTCGGCTCGGACACCTTCGTCCCCCTGCTCTTCGGCCGCTCCTCCGTCGGCCGGCTCGGCCTGTTCGTCGAGATCACCGCCCCCATCGGCGACATCGGCTTCCACGGCCAGTGGACGCTGATGCTCACCCCGACACGACCGCTGCGCGTGTATCCGGGGATGAAGATCGGGCAGATCATGTTCTTTGTCTCCACCGGCACCATCGACCTCTACTGCGGCAAGTACCAGGCCGCCGCCGGACCACAGCCCTCTGCCTACTGGCGCGACGTCGCCGAACTTCGGGTGGTGGCTTCGTGATCCTCACAGGACCCGGCATCGCCGCCGCCATCCAGGCCAGCGAGATCACCATCGATCCGTACGACCCCACCCGTCTCTCTCCGAACGCCTACGACTGGCGACTCGGCGACACGCTCCGCGTCTGCGACGGTGACCTTGACGCTGCCGCACCAACCCCCTTCGCCGAACAGTCGATCCCCGCAACCGGCCTGACCTTGCGACCCGGACCGCTCTACCTCGGCGTCACGCTGGAGAGGACCGGCTCCGAGACGTACGCACAGATACTCAATGGCGACCGCACCATCGGCGCCCTGGGCATCTGGGTCCATGTCTCCGCACCGCTCGGCCACCAGGGTCACGCGATCCGCTGGACGCTGGAGATCCGCGTCGCCAGGCCCGTACGGGTCTATCCCCAGATGACGTTCGGCAAGCTCGTCTTCCTCCGCTGCCTCGGCACGCCGGCCAGCTACCAACTCCACGGGCGGAAGTACATGGCGAGCGACGGCATCGACATCTCGCGCCTGTACGAAGAGATCCCGGGAGGCAGGACGTGAGCCACCTGGTCGCGACTGCGCTCGACCTCCCTTTCGGCAGCGCCGGCGGCAGCGTCGAACTCTTCCTCGACCTCTACACGGGCCAGAATCCGCTCGTCCCCGCCCAGGCTTTCATGCTCTCCCCGCAAGCACAGCCGCCCCAGCTGCCCCCCGGATTGGAGCTGCTGCCGGTCCCCGGCAAGTGCCTGGCCGGTGGGCCCTTCACTCACTACGTCCACGCCCTGCGCCGGGCCTTGTCACACCGGATCGTCGACCCCGCCGACATCGGCGTACTCCACCTCCAGCACCTCGCCTTCGGCGCCGCCCCCGCCCTGATCCGTGCCCTGCCCGACCACCCTCGCATCGCCCTCGTCCACGGCACCGACCTGTTGTTCGCCGAAGCGCACCCCGACCAACTCGGCGTCTTACGAGAGACCACGCGTGCCGCCGACGCAATCGTCGTCCCCACCACAGCGATGTCCGACAGGCTGCTCCGCCTCGCGCCCACCACCGACCGCCGAAAGATCGAAACGATCCCCTGGGGAATCCCCGACCACCTGCTCACCAGCCCACCGCCACGACCCGACCACCGGACCACCAGCCATCTCCGCCTGCTGTACGCCGGACGCCTCACCACCGAAAAGGGCATCGAAGCGCTGCTGCACGCCCTCCCCTTCGCCCAGGCCGCCGAGCTGAGCATCGCCGCCCCGCGCCACCAGTTCCACGCCCTGGCCCCTCTACTGCGGCCCCTCGGGGCCCAAGTCCGCTACGTGGGCTGGCTCCGCCGCCCCCAACTGTGGAAAACCTTCGCCGATCACGACGCCCTGGTGATGCCCTCGACCACCCTCGAAGCCATGGGCCTGGTCGCCCTCGAAGCCCAAGCCTGCGGATTGCCCGTCGTCTACCAGCCCGTTGCCGGACTGAAGGAATCCATCGGCGTGAGCGGCCTGGCCACCGACTTCACCAGCCCGACCGCACTCGCACGCGACCTCGAACGTCTCCGGACCACGACCGGCCTGATCGCAGCCCTTCAGGCAGCAGGACGCGCCAACGCGGCCCGCTATCCGCTCAGCACCACAGCCTCCGCCCTGATCGCACTGGGCAGACAGCTCACCTGATCCCCTGTGGCGCAGCCGGTCCCACCACGGCTGCCTCACTAACCTGACCGACGGGAACCCACGCGCCCACGACCGATCGGGAGACCATGGCTTTCGACCTCGACACCGACCGCATCCACCAGCTCCTCCACGAGGGCGTCCGGGACAAGGTCTACCCCGGTGCCGTCTGGGCCGTCGGGGACGGCACCGGCACCCGGGCCAGCGGCACCGTCGGCGTTCTGGACCCTGCCCGGCCCAACGAGCCGATGCGTTTGGACACCGTCTTCGACGTCGCCAGCCTCACCAAGATCCTTGCCGTCTGGTCCGCCATCGGCACTCTTGTCGAGGACGGCAAACTTCAACTCGACGCAGCCCTCGGCGACTTCTGGCCGGGGGTCCACGGACATCCCCTCGCCCAAGTCTCCGCCCGGCACCTGCTCACCCACACCGCCGGCGTCCCGCTCCGGGCCAACCTCAAGAATCTTTACGGCACCGATCCCCAGGACGTCCGAGACGGCGTCCTCCACGAAGCCCTCCACCGCCCACCCGGCCAAGCCGTCGAATACACCGACCGGGCCGCCCTCGTCCTCGGCTACCTCGCCGAGCACCTCTCCGGCAAACCCCTGGACCAGCTCGCCGGCACTCGCGTCTGGCAACCCCTGGGCATGACCGCCACGCGCTTCGGACCGCTCCCCACAGAGTCCATCGCCCGCTGCGCGCCAACCGAGCTCGACGAGAGCACAGGGGCACATCTCAAGGGATCCGCCCACGACTTCTCAGCCCGACTCCTCGGCGGCGTGTGCGGTATCGCCGGCGTCTTCTCCGTACTCGACGACCTCGCGGCCTTCCTCCGGTACCTGCTCGACCCCGACCAGTCACCCGAGCGTCCCGGCTTCGGTCCAGCCTGGATCAAACAGTCGCTCCAGATCCACACCGGTCAACTCACCCCACTCCGCGGCCTCTTCTGGCATCCGGCGCCGGAGACCACACCCGCCCAGGACTGCTGGGTCCACTACGGCTTCACAGGAACCGGCATGTGGGTCGCTCCGGCCAATGACCGCTGGGCGGTACTGCTGACCAACAAGCTCTACTACACGCGCGATCGCCAGCCGCTTACCGATGTGCGCAATGCGTTCCGGGGGATCGCCTTCGCCTGACATGGGGAAGCCGCCCTGTATCAGGGTGCGGGAGTTCGCGTGAGGTACTGCCGGGCGGGCAGGGCGCCGCGAGGCCGGTGCTCCGCGCGACCTCGTCGAGGGCGCACTGACCCGCGGCCTGGGCCGCGTCGACGGCCAGACCGAGGCGCTGCTCCACATCACCCATGCCCGCGCGTACGCCGCTGTGGGCGAGAAGCCCGCAGCGGCCCGCGCCCGCCCTGCTCGCCGCCGAAGATGCCCTCCTACGCGACGACGGGCCCACAACCCAGTTACTCCCGCGTCAGCGGCCCGGCTGCCGGCACCGTGGCCAGCCACACCGCCCGCACCTTGACCGACCTAGCCGACCACATCGGCACCGAGCAGCAGCACCGAGACGCCCTGGTCCGCTGGGACCCACAGAAGTACAAGCGCGTCCACGCCCTCACCTACGCCGACCTCGGCGACAGCCTCGCCGCCCAAGCCCGAGCCGACGAAGCCGTTGCCGCCTGGTCCCAGGCCCTGTCCCTCATGGAGGGCATGACCTCGGACCGCACCCGCAAGGCGATCACCTCGCGCCGTTCCACCCTCGCCATCTACCAGCGTCGCAGAGTGCCCGGAGCCGCCGAACTCGCCCGCCGCGCACGCGAAGCACAGGCCTAAGCTGCCCACCAACCGGCCGACGAAGGGACGCCAACCGTGGCTCAGCCGAACACCGACGACCAGCCCAAAGCCCTCAAGCCCGCCCTCGAATCCATGACCCTGCTGGTCGCCGCCGTCATCGTCCACGACAAGGCCACCAACCGCGTCGTCCTCCTCCAACGCAGCCAGAACGCCAAGTTCGCCCAGGGCATGTGGGACCTGCCCGTCGGCAAAAGCGAGCCCGGCGAGCCGATCACCGAGACCGCCGTACGCGAGCTGTACGAAGAGACCGGCCTGACCGTCAAGCCCGAGGCCCTGAAGGTGGCCCACATCATCCACGGAGCCTGGGGCGTCGAAGCTCCCAACGGCTTCCTCACCGTTGTCTTCACCACGCACGAGTGGACCGGCGAACCGGAGAATCGCGAACCTCGCAAGCACGCCCAGGTCTGCTGGCGCGACGCCGACGCCATCCCTGAGGACTTCGTGGACACCACCGCCAGTGCCCTCCACCGATATCTCACTGGAGGGCCGGAAGTCTCCCTTGACGGTTGGAGCTAGCGCGGTGCCAGGGCGTAACTTGTCTAATCACGATCCGCATCTCGAAGCTACTCAAGCGCTGCCCCGCGTTCAAAGAAAAACAGGCCCTGAGACACGTGCCCGGTTTGAGTACCAAGATGAGTGCATAGCGCTGACACTGCTGGAACACTTCGGCGCTGACCTGCGGGATGTTCTGGTCGATTATTCCACCGACGTGATCGGGACCGCGTTTTGATCGACCTCCACTCAGCATGGAAGGCTGGACGACTGCTGCTGCAGAATGCGGAAAGAAGTGAAGCGCGCACGATTCCTGCGAACCCCGAAAGGCGGTTGATCTTCGGGGGCGAATCACTGGCGCCTGCTGAGCAGTGTGGCGACCGGGAGGGCCGCCGCCAGGCCGCTGAGGAGGATCGCGGCGAGTGCGCCCAGGACGGCGGGCTGGTCGGCGAAGGCGAGGCCGATGGCGGCCAGGGCGGGGCCGGCGTTGCGTACCGAGGCGACGCCTCCCAGGGTGGTGCGGCGTGTCGTCGGGCCGGTGGCCAGCAGTGTTCCTGCGGCGAAGGCGAACACGGCGAGCAGGAAGCCCGCGAGGAGGGCGAGTGAGCCGAAGAGGGCAACGACGTCCTGCCAGCTGCCCGGCAACATGCCCGCCAGCACGATCAGGAAGGTGATGTTGGAGACCGCGGCTGTCGTGGGGTGCCATGACTGTGCGGTGGGTTCGGCGTAGCGGCGTATGAGCAGGCCGATGGCGAAGGGGACGAGTTGCAGGAGCGCGACCGTCCGTACGAGCGCGCCGACGTCGAGGGAGACCTTGGTGCCGATGTCGGCGGCGGTGAGGACGGCGTTGACGGTGGGGGCGAAGGTGAGGCTGCCGACGGAGGCGAGCAGTACCTGCATCGCCGCGCCCGCGACGACGTCGCCCTGCTGCACCGTCGCCAGCTTCGCTCCGAAGGGGCCGCCCGGGGACGAGGCGATCAGGATGAGGGCGATGAAGGAGGCCGGGGGAGGCCGAACAGCGCGCCGATGCCCCAGCCGAGCAGGGGAATGACCACCATGTTGGCGATCAGCGCCAGCAACAGGAGCGGGACGTCGGCCAAGACGCCGCGCTTGCCCGCCTCGTTCAGTCGTGAAGGTCCCCGAGCCAGCGCAGGGCGCTCAGGCTCGGCAGGAAGCAGTACTCGCCTCCTCGGGTGACGACGAACCGGGGCAGCGGCGCGAGGCGGCGGCGCAGAGGCCGCCGGGGGATGGTGTAGCCGGTCCGCCCGTCCGCGGCTCCGACGACGGGGTCCTTCGTGTCACCGGCCCCGAAGAAGACGGCGTCGTTCATCCACTCCGACTGGACGAACTCGAACTGCCGGCCCAGATGGGCTCCGATGAACGCGAACATCAGACCGCGGTCCACTCCGTCGTCGTCCATCGCTCCCTCGGGCAGCGGCGGACCGTAGACGGCGCCGCGCCGGATCATGCGGTGCAGCCGTACCTCCCCGGCCACCGAGGCGTCGCGCGGGTTGGCCCGGCGTATGTGGCACCCGCCCGGGGTGATGAATCCCGCCGGGTCGTCCTGCTCGTACAGGAAGGTGTTACGGCGGTGGGGGTCGGCGCCGAGGGCCGGGGCGTCGTGCTCCGGGGCGAGGGCCAAAGGGGCACCGCTGCGCCAGCGGCCCATGATCTTCGCCGCGATCAGTTCCTCGTCCTGGGCGTCGGCGGAGTTGTCCCTCAGGTAGCGCCTGAACTCGGCGACGTTCTGGTGGAGTTTACGGAAGACCGCGTAACTGCCGTTGTGCCCCAGCACGGTCGGCTGCGGTGTCCGGACACCGCCGATCTCATCGGGGTAGCCGAGGACGAACTCCCCGCTCTTCAAGGGCACTTCCCACTCATTGGAACCTGGAATGCCACTGCCTTCGACGGCGGGATGGCTGACGCCGTCGAGGTAGCCGAAGTGTTCCTTCCCGGTGGGCAGTGCGTAGCAGTCCTGCCGCCAGATCGCTGTCACGCCGGGGAGGCGGTCGTAGGCGGGACGGGCGCGGTCGATGGCCGCCTCCAGACGTGGAGCGTCGGGAGCGATGGCCGTGATCACCACATGGACGTCGGGCGTGCCGAGCGGGGATTCCCAGTGCTGTGGGCTGCTCGCCCCCTCGTCGCGCAGCGCTCGCGCGCGGGCCGCCATTCCCTGCCGGAACTCCCAGGCGAACGTGTCCAGCGAGGCGCGCGGCACCCCCAGCGCCTCCAGGCCCCAGCACGTGACGGCGACGCTGACCCAGGTGTCCCCGAGGGGGCTGGAGGAGTCGGCGGCCGAGGTCGCCGCCGCGCTCGCCCGCCGCATCAACTCCCGTCCCTGGGAACGGTCGTCGATGCGGAAGACCAGGTACGTCGCCGCGTACGGGGTGGGGCGCGGGCTGAGGACCCCGCGCTGAATGTCGTCGAGTTCCAGTGTGACGTCCGTGGGTGCGCACACGTCGGCCTCCCTGCGGCATCGCTATGAAATGCATCGCTATGAAATGCATGGCTATGAAACGAGGTTGCGCCAGAAATTCCGGAGGCTGTCGTCGGCGCCGAAGAGCGTGCTGAAGATCGTGGAGTCGGCCAGCAGCACGTCTGCCGCGCGGTCGTCGCCAGGGGGCATCCACAGGAACATGTTGAACTCGGTGTTCCCGTCGTCGGTGAACGGATGGGGCCGGGACGTGTCGATCGGCTGGCGGGCCAGCACATGGATGGCCTTCGGCTCGTCGGTCGTCACCGCGTAGTGCGGCAGGTGCATGTGGAAGTTGAAGTTCGTGACTCCGTTCAGCCATCCCTTCTCGTCCAGATCCCTGTTGGTCGACAGCGGGGCGATCCGGTTGTCCTCACCGGTGGCGGGACGGAGCCCGTACTGGTTGATGACCGGCACGCCCAGGCCCTTCATCACGTCCCTGACGTAGGTGGCGAACCGCTGCTGACGGGGCACCAGGGGATCGCCGTGGTGGCGGTACTCCACTTCCCGCACGGACAGGTCGTCCGACGCGCCGACGTCGTGATGGGGCCCCAGGACGAGGCGGGCGTCCTCCCGGGCGAGGAAGGCACGCAGGGCCTCGGTCTCGCCAGGCTGCGCCTCCTGCCCGGTGATCATGTGGTCCAGTCCGAAGACGAACAGGACGTCCGTGTCGGCCAGCACCCGCTCATCGAGCGGGGTGTGGAAACCGGCTTGGTCGATGCGCTGGTACACCGGGACGGGATGTCCGGTGACCTCCTCGGCGAAGTCCTGGAACGGCACCCAGGCCCAGAAGAACAGCTCCAGCGATCCCCCGATGCCCTGCTGGAACTGACAGGGGTCGGACCACTTCGGGTCCTCGTAGGCCGGCCACGCCACCCGCCGCACCTCGGTCATGGTGGAGAACCGGTTGTCCAGCTCGGCCGCGTTCCGGCCCGCCTCGGCCGGATAGCTCCACGAGACGTAGATGCTCGCACGGCGCCCGCCAGGGGTGTACTTCCGGGGAACGTGCCGCTGGTTGTAGGTCCGTGCGGTTCTGGCCTCACTCATGGCCCAGCCCTCACTGCATCTGGTCGAGCATCTCGGACAGAGCGTTCTTGATCCGCAGGGCCTTCTTGATCTCGTCCGCCGTCACATACGGATACTCTCCGTATTCGATGAAGCTCGGACAGTGGTGTTCCCGTACGAAGCGCACGAACGCCTCCGGGTTCGTCCGCCAGTCCTCGGGAAACCCTTCGAGGTTCTCGAAGGTGGTGCTCACGCCCGACTTGCTGAACAGCGCGACGGCGTCCTCGGTGTACTTGTCGAAGTCGGTGTCGAAGATCCCCTGATACATGAAGCGGGTGTCGTCGTCGAAGAGGACCCAGCGCAGGTAGTGCAGCTTCAACGGTGCGAGAAGGTACGGATCCTGCTCCAGGGCCTTGGCCAGGGTGTGGCCGTGCTCCCGTATCGCGCCGGCCCTGCCCGGTTTGACGTTCGCGATGATGGTGAAGCCGTAGCAGGCCGGAGTTCTCGGAAAGACGGGGCCGTACTTCCCCTGTTCCAGGTGGTCGGTCTCCTTGGGGATGACGACCGCCTGCGGCTTGATCTCCATGTCCGCTTCTCCCGCCATCCAGTGGCCGGTACAGATCCATTTTGCCGCCCGGTCACTGGACGCGCCCGCTGGACAGGAGGAGACCGGGCCCTGCGCGGCGCCGGCCGGTCTTGCAGCCGTCCCGGAACCCGTCGGCCCCCTCTCGCTCGGCGTGCGGCGAGCCGCTCCCCGCCCGGACCGGCGTGGCACGGGGGCCGGGGCGGGCGGAAGATGGGGTGTGGGATGCCTCCGGGAGGTGAGCTGTGGTGATGTACGGGCACTACGGGCACGGCGGCTGGGTCTGGATGGCCTTCCTGCCGCTGCTGTGGATCGCGGTCATCGGGCTGGTGGTCTGGGCCGTGGTCCGTCTGACGCGGCGCCCGGCCGGCCGGGGCGACGGCACGGAGCGCGGATGGCTGCCCGGAGAGACACCGAGGGAGACACCCGAGGAGATCCTCGACCGCCGCTTCGCCTCGGGCGAGATCGATGCGGACGCCTACCACGAGGCGCGCAAACATCTGGCCGCCTACCGGCCACGACCGAAGTGAGCCCCGGCGGCCGCGTCCGAGGCCGACCTGCGGACCGGTTGGCAGGCTGCTCACCCTGGCGTGCCCCGGTTCCGCTCGGCCACCACCCCGTTGGGTCCCGGCTCAGCTGGGTCTATCGTCTGAGTTCCGGGGTCAGGACGAGGAGGACGGCCGGTGATGCCGCAGGACGAGGCCGTGGTCGGCTGTGTGGGCAAGGTGGTCATCGGAACGCGTGGATCCGCGGGCCCCGGCGAGGTCCTGGTACGGGTCCGGGGCGGCTCCGAGACGTTCCTGGCGTGGTCCGAGGATCCCCTGCCCACGGGCGCAACGGTCCTCGTGATCGAATCACGGGGATGCCGCGAGGTCGGCGTCATCGAGTGGGTGGATCCATTGGACGCGCTCGGCGGCGACACCGCCGGCGCAAGCTGAGGAGTAGAGCATGTTCGGATACCGCGTTCCCGCTCCCGACGAGGCGATGTTGATCTCGGGTGGGCGACGGGGACTGGGGGGCGCGCCGTTCCGAGTGGTGACGGGGCACGGCAAGTTCGTGGTCCCGTTCTTCCGAAAGACCCGCTTCCTTTCCCTGGCGATGTGCGAGGCCGAGGTCACCGAGACCTGTGTGACCAAGCAGGGCATCTCCCTGCACGTCCGCGCCGTCATCGCCTTCAAGGTCGGCAACGACCACGAGAGCATCATCAACGCCGGCCAGCGCTTCCTCTCCGACCAGGAGCAGATGTCGGTGCTGACCGGCCGGATCTTCGCCGGCCATCTGCGGGCCATCATCGGCTCGATGACGGTCGAGGAGATCGTCACCGAGCGCCAGAAGCTCGCCGCCGAGGTCCTCGACACCTCGAAGACGGAGATGGCGAAGATCGGCCTGATCGTCGACTCGCTGCAGATCCAGTCGATCGACGACGGCGACACCGGCTACATCGACGCGATGTCCGCCCCGCACAAGGCGGCCATCCAGCGGCAGGCCCAGATCGCCCAGGCCCAGGCCACCCAGGCCTCGGTCGAGGCGCAGCAGGAGGCGGCCCGCAAGCAGGCCGAGTACGCCCGGCAGACCGCCATCGTCAAGGCCGAGTACTCGGCCGAGGTGGACCGCGCCCAGGCCCAGGCCGCGCAGGCCGGACCGCTGGCGCAGGCGCACGCCCAGCAGGAGGTGCTGGACGCCCAGACCGAACTGGCCCAGCGCCAGGCCCTGTTGCGCCAGCAGCAGCTGGTGGCCGAGGTCGTGAAGCCCGCCGAGGCGGAGGCCGAGCGGGTCCGGATCCTCGCCGCCGCCGAGGCCCAGCGCATGAAGATCCAGGCCGAGGCCGCGGCCTCGTACGACCGGGTCGCGCTGGACCGGATGCTCATCGACCAGCTCCCGCAGATCGTGAAGGAGGCGGCGGGCGGCCTGGCCGGCGCCAACGTCAACGTCCTCAACGGCGCGGACGGCCTCGGCGAGATCGCCGCGGGCCTGGTGTCCCAGGGCCTGACGATCCTCGACTCGGTCCGGCAGAACCTGAACGGCCAGGAACCGGCCGAGCGCCGTCCCGAGGAGACCAAGTCCAACGGCCTGCTCCAGTTGCACTCGGGCAAGGACCAGCGGTCGGACGACGGTCCGGTCGACGTGGACTAGTCGCTCCGCGGGTTGTCCCGCGAGGGGTTGTCTTTCGTCTGCGGCACCGCCGTGACCGGTCGCTCCCCCAAGTTCTCGGCGTTCTCGGCGATTTCGGCGTTCTCGGCTTCGCTCGAACCCGGGGGGACCCCCATCGCGACGGCAGCCGCGGACCAGGCTCCCGTCGCACCGGGTCGGGGGGAGAGTCGGGGGCCGGGTTGCCGACTTGGTCGCGGACTCAGCTGTGCGGCCACCAGCGCCGTCAGTGCGAGGACGAAGCCCAGGGTCTGGGGGAAGCTCAGTGACTCGCCCTGGGCGATGCCGATGACGGTCGCGACCAGCGGGGACAGCAGCACCAGCGGTGCCGACGCGGCGACCGGCAGTCGGCCGATCCCACGGAACCACAGCGTGTAGGCGATCAGTCCGCCCATGCTGCCGAGCCACAGATAGCCGCCGGCGGCGCCCGCGTCGATCCGTGGCGGCACCCCCTCGACCGCCAGCGTGAGCGGAAGCAACAGCAGTCCGCCGACGGCGAGTTGCCAGCCGGCCAGGGTCAGCGGGCCCACGTCCGCCGGGCGGCCCCAGCGCTTGGTGAGGACGACGCCGCCGGCCATGGTGGTCGTATGGCCGAGGCCGGCGAGCACGCCTACAGCGTCCAGCCGGGCCCCCGGTCCGAGTACCACCAGACCCACTCCGAGCACACCGAGCACGCCCCAGGTCAGCCGCCAGGCCGTCGGGCGGTCGTGGAGCGCCGCGAGGCCCAGTCCTGCGACCAGCAGCGGCTGGGCGGCGCCGAGGGTGGCGGCGACACCCCCGGGGAGGCGTTCGGCGGCCACGAACAGCAGGGGCATGGCGCCGATGTTGAGGACGCCGAGGACCACGGTCTTCCACCACCACTCCCCGCGCGGCAGCACCCGGGTGAGCGCCAGCGCGAGCAGCCCGGCGGGCAGGGACCGCATCAGGCCCGCGAACAGCGGATGCCCGGGCGGGAGCAGCCGGGTGGTGACCACGTAGGTGGTGCCCCAGGACGCGGGCGCGAGCGCGGTCAGCAGAACGGTGGTCGTCGCCTGCGCCTTGTAGCCGTGCATGGGGGAAGTCTCGGCGGGACATGCTCATGATTTCAAAGCATGGTTGTCATCACAGTCATGAAGGAGAACGATCGATTCGTGGATCTGCAGCAGCTGCGTTACGTCGTCGCCGTCTCCGACACCCTGAACTTCACCCGCGCCGCGGAACGCTGTCAGGTGGTGCAGTCCGCGCTGAGCCACCGGATCGCCGCGCTGGAGCGGGAGTTGGGGGTGCGGCTGTTCGCCCGGTCCAGTCGGCGGGTCGAACTGACCGATGCCGGCGCGGCGTTCCTCGTCGGTGCGCGCGACTGTCTGGCCGCCGCCGAGCGTGCGGTGGCCGACGCCGCCGCCGCGACCGGTGTGGTGCGCGGGCGGCTCGCGGTCGGCGTGATCGTGACCACGGCCGCCGTCGACGTACCCGAGCTGCTGCAGCGGTACCGCGCCCAGCACCCCGACGTCCAGGTCGTCCTGCGGTCCGGGCGCAGCGACGAACTGGCGGCGGCGATCCGCGCCGGGGAGCTGGACATCGCCTTCCTCGGTCTGCCGGAGGGCGAGCGGCCGGCCGGTCTGGAGACGGTCGTCCTCGACCACGACCGGCATGTCCTGGTGGTCCCGGCCGGGCACCGGCTGGCGGGCGCCGCCCGGGTCACGCTGGCGGAGATCGCCGGGGAGACATTCGTGGACTTCGTGGCGGGGACGCCCGCCCGCGCCCAGTCCGACCGGGCGTTCGCCACGGCGGGTCTGGCCCGTGACGTCGCGTACGAGGCGGGCGTCGTGGAGCTGATCACCCGGCTGGTCGCGCGCGGGCTCGGCATCGCGCTGCTGCCGTCGGCGTTCATCCGGCCGCTCGCCGCCGACGACCCGGGCCTGGCCCTGGTCCCGGTGGCCGACGGGCCGCGCCGCCTGGAGTATCTGGCGTGGAGCCGCTTCAACCCCAGCCCGGCCACCCTGGCGATGCTCGACGTCCTCGGGGTCCGGGCACGGCCGGCACGGTCCTGACGCGCACCGGAGACCGTCAGCGACGCGCACCGGAGACCGTCAGCAGGGCCGGCGCGCGTAGGCGCCGGCCAGGTCGCGCAGCCGATCGGGACCGAAGGGGCGGCCGTGGCCGGGAAGGACGACGCGGACCCCCAGGTCCACGAGACGCTCAAGGCGCGCCAGGCTGCGGCGGTAGGCGGGCGGGTCCGACTCGGGCAGATCGTCGATGAGCTCGCCGTCGTAGAGCACGTCGCCGGTGTACAGCGCGCCGGTCCGCTCCTCGTACAGGGCGATGCAGCCCGGCGTGTGGCCGGGCAGATGGAGGACGGTCAGGGTCCGGCCGCCGACGGCGAGGGTGTCCCCGTCCAGGAGGGTGCGGGTCACCGGCAGCGGGTCTACGCGGTGGGTACGGGGGTCGTAGCCGGGGTGGGGCAGCGCGTCGATCAGCAGGTCCGGTACGGGCGCCCCGCCGGCGTCGATACCGAGGCGCGCGTACAGCTCGGGGCCGTACAGACTCGCGGGCACGCCCGCGGCCAGCACCTGGATGCGCGGCGCGCTCGCGGAACTCCTGGGCGCCGCCCACGTGATCCAGGTGGGCATGGGTGAGGACGACCAGCGGATCCCGCTCGAACAGGCGCGGCAGGTGCCGACGCAGGGCGGCCACGCCGAGTCCCGCGTCCACGACGAGGTCCCGGTCGGCGCCACGCAGCCACCACAGGTTGGCCCGCAGCAGTGGATGGACATGGGGTTCACGGATCCGTACGACGCCGTCGACCGGTTCCGTCAGCTCGTACCAGCCGTTCACGCAAGCAGTCATGCGCGGGATCCCACCAGGGTGACCGCGGGTCCGGCGAGAGGTTCACCGTGGGCCGAATGCTGGCGTACAGATCCCGGTACCGCTCGTCCAGGAACAGCATCCGGTTGGGTGGGCCGTCATCCCCGCACACGCCACGTCGTCACCCGTGGGGGCCACCATGGGCATCCCCGGCGCCGTCGCGTGGGCGAGCCCGATCTCACCCACCGGCCGCCCGTCCAGCCACGTGTCCTCGGTCTCGTGGCCCACTCGTGGCCCATGAAGCTGTGACTGAGGACACCCGGGGCGGCGGCCCGGGAGGGGTGGCCGACGCCCAGCACGGCGTCGTACTCGCTGGTCAGGCCCTCCAGCGTGCCCGTCTGCCCGGGCTTGCCCCGTACCAGTCGGACGGCTGGGTGCAGCGCCTCGGGCAGTAGATTGCGAACGGGCCGCCCGGCTGGACGTCGTCGGCGTCGACGAGCCCGGTGACGCCTTCCATATCGACGCCGAGGCGGACACGCACGCCTCGACGCCATCGGACCCTACGTATTGTAGGTTCCCAACCGCCAGCGGCCGCAGGGCTGTTCCATCGTCCGTTCACCGGGGGATCCATGCAGGACATGAATACGGAGGCCGATGCGGAGGTCCGCCTGCGCAGTCTCGCGCCGACGCTGACCCTGCTGGTCGTCAGCCTCCTCATCGCCGCCGTCGGCGTGTACGAGCTGTGCGGCTTCGGTCTGCACAGCCTCGACCGGCGCCCGCACCTGTTCAGCGACGGCCTCGCGACCGGCGGGGTGATCGTCGCCGTGGTCGCGGCCGGCGCGGCGGTCGGCAACCTGGCCTGGCATCTGATGGCGGCCCGGAGCGGCAGGGAAAGGGCCAGGTAAGAGACGTACCAGAGGAAGGGGCAAGGTAAGAGAAGATGCCGGTACGCTCCCGTTACACAGGCATGCCACCCTACAAACTGTAGGGTGGATGTTCCCCCCGTCCCTCTGCACCCAAGGTGACCAGTCACCATGCCCGCTCAAGCGTCGACCCAGACCGAAGCGAAGGTCCCCCGTCAGCGTGGTACGCGCCCCGCTTTCCCGATGCCCGCGCCCAGCCCGCGGCTGCGGGCCGGGGCGGCCGCCGCCACCGTGTGGTACCTGCGGCTGATCGCCGTGTTCAACATCATCGCGGTGATGTCGCTGCCGTTCCGCAAAGAGGTGCAGGAGCACAACGACGGCAAGCTGTTCACCGCCCGCCATGTGCACGCGCACACGCACCACGCCGGCCAGTTCTTCACCCCGTACCTGGCCACCGCGGGCCTGGCCTCGGCCGCGGCGGCGATCTTCCTGGCGCTGGTGATGCGCCGCGGTAAGCGGGCCGCGTGGGTGGTCAACATGCTGCTCGCCGGCCCCCTCTTCGCGCTCTACGTCCTCGCCCTCACCCAGCACCCGTTCCGCGACC
Organism: Streptomyces roseochromogenus subsp. oscitans DS 12.976; assembly: GCF_000497445.1. Lineage (NCBI taxonomy): Bacteria > Bacillati > Actinomycetota > Actinomycetes > Kitasatosporales > Streptomycetaceae > Streptomyces > Streptomyces roseochromogenus. The sequence goes on from NZ_CM002285.1 coordinate 3,980,283, forward strand.
ACGTCTTCAACTGGGTCTCCACCGCCCTCACCGGTCTCTTCGTGGCCGCGCTGGTGATCGGCCGCCGGGAGTTCAACGCCGTCGGCGATCCCTCCAACCCCAAGCTGGCGCTGGCCGTCGGCGCCGGCGGGGTCCTGCTGACCGGCGGTCTCGGCACACTGCTCGTGCACGCCACCAACAAGCTGCCGCACGCGCCCCTGCTCGAAGAGCTGGCCTACACCCTGCTGCGCGGCATCAGCGTCGGCCCACTCGCCGACCGGGTCGACTCCGTACACGCGCCCCGCTGGGTCGACATCATCATCAACATCCTGCTCGCGGCGGCCTTCTGCCTGGTCCTGTACGCCTGCTTCCGCTCCCCGCGCGGCCGCAAGCTGCTCACCGACGAGGACGAGGAGAAGCTGCGCGCGCTGCTCGCCAAGCACGGCGCCCGTGACTCCCTCGGCTACTTCGCGCTGCGCCGCGACAAGGCCGTCATCTTCTCCCCCACCGGCAAGGCGGCCGTCACCTACCGCGTCGTCGGCGCCGTCTCCCTCGCCTCCGGCGACCCGATCGGCGACCCCGAGGCCTGGCCCGGCGCCATCGAGGCCTGGCTCACCGAGGCCCGCCGGCACGCCTGGACCCCGGCCGTCATGGGCGCCAGCGAGGAAGCCGGCACCATCTACGCCCGGCACGGCCTGGACGCCCTCGAACTCGGCGACGAGGCCATCGTGGACATCGCCGACTTCACCCTCGAAGGCCGCGCCATGCGCGTGGTCCGCCAGGCCCACAACCGGGTCAAGCGGGCCGGCTACACCGTCCGCGTCCGCCGCCACGAGGACATCCCCGCGGACGAGATGGCCCTGCTCGTCAAGCGCGCCGACGACTGGCGCGACGGCGCCACCGAACGCGGCTTCTCCATGGCCCTCGGCCGCCTCGGCGAACCGGCGGACGGCCGCTGCGTGATGCTGGAGTGCCGCGACGCGAACGACGAGCCGCGCGCCCTGCTCAGCTTCGTCCCCTGGGGCGAGCACGGGCTCTCCCTGGACCTGATGCGCCGCGACCGCGACAGCGAGAACGGCCTGATGGAGTACATGGTGGTGGAACTCCTGCTTCAGGCAAAGGAGTTGGGCATCAAGCGGGTGTCGTTGAACTTCGCGATGTTCCGCTCGGTCTTCGAGCGCGGCGCCCGCCTGGGCGCGGGCCCCGTCCTGCGCCTGTGGCGCTCCACCCTCACCTTCTTCTCACGCTGGTGGCAGATCGAGTCCCTGTACCGCGCCAACGCCAAGTACCGCCCCGTCTGGGAACCCCGCTTCCTGCTCTTCGCCAAGTCGAGCGACATCCCTCGCATCGGCCTGGCGAGCGCCCGCGCGGAGGGCTTCCTGGAGCTGCCGGGAATGGGCGGGCACCGGTCGTAGGAGGGCGCGGGGGCGGGAGCGCCGACACGCTGCAGTCCCGGGCCACGGCGCTACCCGCCCACCGTGAAACCCGCTACCCGCCCACCGTGAAACCGATGACCGCCCCGCCGCCCTCGCGCCGAAAGGCGAACGGCGCTCCGCCATGCGCCATGGCAACCTCCCGCACGATGGACAACCCCAGCCCGGACCCCGGCAGAGACCTGGCGTCAGCGGCGCGGTAGAAGCGGTCGAAGATCCGGATCAGGTCGCCCTCGGCGATACCGGGCCCCCGGTCCAGCACCTCCACCCGCACCGGGCTCGTCCGCGTCGGCCCGGCGATGTTGACCTCGATCGGCGCCTTCCCGGCCCGGTCGAACTTGGCCGCGTTCTCCACCAGGTTGGACATGGCCCGCTGCAGCATCCCGGGCCGCCCGTCGGTCGTCGTGTCGCCGCTCGTCCGCAGCACGATCTCGCGTCCGGTACGACGTCTGGCGAGCCCCACGACCTCCTCGGCGATGTCGGCGATGTCCACCCGCTGCGGCGGCTCGGTGTCGGACTGCCCCGCAGCGAGGTCGACCAGCTCATTGACCAGGTCGGTCAGTTCCCGCGCCTCCTGGCCGAGGTCGGCGACCAGTTCGTCACGCGTCGCCGGCGGGAGTTCGTCGATGCGCCGGAGCAGCGAGATGTTCGTCCGCAAGGACGTCAGCGGGGTACGCAGCTCGTGCCCCGCGTCCTGGACCAGGCGCCGCTGGTCCTCCTCGGACTGCGCGAGCCGGCCGAGCATCCGGTCGAAGGCGCGGCCGAGCCGCCCCACCTCGTCCAGCCCGGCCACCGGCACCTCGATACCCAGCCGGCGGGTGCGGGCCACGTCCTCGGCGGCGGAGGTGAGGATCACCAGGCGCCGGGTGATCCGGCGGGCCAGCCACCACCCGAAGAGCCCGGCCGCCACTACGACCGCCGCCATCAGGATCAGCGTCCGCTGCTGCAGCGTCCGCAGCAGATCCTCGGTGTCACTGAACTCCTGCGCGACCTGGACCGCGCCCCGCCCGTCACCGAGCGAGACGGTGGCGATGCGGAACAGGTCCCCGTCCACCGGTACGTCCTTGTGCTGGACGACCTTCCCGGCGGTCGTCGCGAGCGCCATGGCCTTGTCACGGGAGGTGACGGGCAGGCTCGGATTGCCGTGGTCCACGATCTGGCCCTGTGCGCCCAGCACCTGCACATCGGTGCGGGCGGGCCGGACCAGGTCGTGCCCGGGGCGGGAGGAGGAGAAGTCCTCCGGGACCATCTCGTGCTGCCGTACCTCGTCCCGGACATCCTGCACGACCTGCGAGAACACCGACTGCTGGTCGACGCGGACCAGCCGCGCCGCGCTGCCGTACGACAGGATGCCGACGAGGATCGTGACGGCGGCGGTGACGGCCGCGAAGGAGACGGCGAAGGTGGTGCGCAGGGAGACCAGCTTGGGCCGGCCCGGGGCCAGCAGCCGCCGCAGGCGGCCCACCTAGTCCTCCCGCAGCACGTAACCCACGCCTCTCACGGTGTGGATCAGCTGCGACGCACCGGGCTCGTCGAGCTTGCGGCGCAGATAGCCCACGTACACGGCGAGGTTCTTCGAGCCGGGACCGAAGTCGTAGCCCCAGATCCGGTCGTAGATCGTGGAGTGGTCGAGCACGATGCCCGCGTTGCGCACGAGCAGTTCCAGCAGCTCGAACTCGGTGCGGGTCAGCTCCAGCTCGCGCTTGCCGCGCCAGGCCCGGCGGGCCTGGAGGTCCATCCGGATGCCGGCGGCCTCGACCTGCCGGTCGGAGATCTGCACGTCCCGCCCGCCGGTCTCGGCCCCGGACCCCGCGCCGCTGGCGGCGGGAACGGGGCTGGTACGGCGCAGCAGCGCCCGCAGCCGCGCGAAGACCTCTTCCACGTCGAACGGCTTGACCACGTAGTCGTCGGCGCCGGCGTCCAGGCCCGCGATCCGGTCGGCGGTCTCCACCAGTGCGGTGAGCATCAGGATCGGGGTGCGGTCACCCTCGGCGCGCAGCACCCGGCAGACCTGGAGGCCGTCGATGCCGGGCATCATCACGTCGAGCACGAGGACGTCCGGCGGCGTCGTGTGGGCCTGCGCCAGCGCTTCCACGCCGTCGGCGACCGCCGTGACCTCGTACCCTTCCAGGGTCAGGGCACGCTCCAGGGCGTGACGGATGGCACGGTCGTCTTCAGCGAGCAGCACAGTCTGGGGCACATACCCAGTCTGCCAAGGCCGCCGCCCGTTCGGCCGGGACGGGCGGACCTACGATCACCCTTTTTACCGCCCTCTCACCGTCACACGGGCAACCGGAATCAGGCACCTACCGTCTTCTCACCCCGCCCGAGCGCCGAGCCGGGCGAGCCCCGCGCAACGAGCTCCCTCAGAACGCGTACGCGTCCCCGGTGTTCAGCACGAGCACCCTCAGCCGGTCGTTGCCCCGGTTCTTGTCCACCGCGCCGCCGCCCCACGCCGTGTCCGTCTCCAGCCTGACCTCCGACGGCCGCCCCTTCAGCCGTACCGCCACGGTCAGCCGCTCGCCCACCCCGTTCACGGCCAGCGCACCCGTCCCGCACACCACCGTCCGCACGTCCTCCCGCGCGCACCGGGCGGGCAGCTGCTGCGCCTCGGCCAGCGCCACCGACCAGCGCAGCCGCACGGTCGCGCCCGGCACGGCGGCGGGCCCGTTGTTGCGCGCGGTCAGCCTCACCTGCACCCTGTCGCCCGCCATCACCACGGTCCCGTGAAAGGCCAGGTCGGCCTCGGGCGCGGGCGCCGGAGCGGCCACGGCGGCCCCCGGCACCACGACCACACCGGCACAGGCCCCCACGACAACCCAGGTCCACATCCGCACGCCGCTCACCACCCAACACTCGCGATCCGACTGCCGTACGGATGTATGCCACGCGACCCGGTCACCAGGCGCCGTCCATCAGGTGACAAGGGGCCCAGGAAGGCCAGGCGCGGCCCCGTGCCAAGCTGCTGCCATGTCGATCCTCCGCTCCGCCGCCCTGTTCGTCGTCGCCGCGATCTTCGAGATCGGCGGCGCCTGGCTGATCTGGCAGGGCGTACGCGAGCACCGGGGCTGGCTGTGGATGACCGGCGGCGTCCTCGCCCTCGGCGCGTACGGCTTCGTCGCCACCTTCCAGCCGGACGCCCACTTCGGCCGCATCCTGGCCGCCTACGGCGGGATCTTCGTGGCCGGCTCACTGCTGTGGGGCGCGGTCGCCGACGGCTACCGCCCCGACCGCTGGGACATCGTCGGGGCGCTGATCTGCCTCGCCGGGATGGCAGTGATCATGTGGGTGCCGAGGAACGGCGGCTGAGCCTCACTTAGGCTGGACGAAGCACGCCACCGGACCACTCGACCGACCACAGGAGCAACCCATGGCCCCGGCCCCCGCGTCCCGCATAGCGGTAGTCACCGGTGCGAGCAGCGGTATCGGCGCCGCCACGGCCCGGCAGCTCGCGGAGGCCGGCTACCGCGTCGTCCTCACCGCCCGCCGCAAGGACCGTATCGAGGCGCTGGCCGAGGAGCTGACGAAGGCGGGCCACTCGGCGACGGCGTACCCGCTGGACGTGACGGACCGCACGGCGGTGGACGAGTTCGCGACGGCCTTCCAGACGATCGGCGTCCTGGTCAACAACGCGGGCGGCGCCCTCGGCGCGGACCCGGTGGCCACCGGCGACCCGGCGGACTGGCGCACGATGTACGAGACGAACGTCATCGGCACCCTGAACGTCACCCAGGCCCTGCTCCCGAAACTGGTGGCGAGCGGCGACGGCGTGATCGTCGTGGTGTCCTCCACGGCCGGCCACGGCACCTACGAGGGCGGCGCCGGCTATGTGGCCGCCAAGCACGGCTCCCACGTCCTCGCCGAGACCCTCCGCCTGGAGATCGTCGGCCAGCCGGTCCGCGTGATCGAGATCGCCCCCGGCATGGTGAAGACGGACGAGTTCGCCCTGACCCGCTTCGCCGGCGACGAGGCGAAGGCGGCCAAGGTCTACGCGGGCGTACCCGACCCCCTCACGGCAGACGACGTGGCGGAAACCATCACCTGGGCGGTAACCCGCCCCAGCCACGTCAACGTAGACCTCCTGGTCCTCCGCCCCCGCGCCCAGGCGTCCAACACCAAGGTCCACAGGGAGTTGTGATGCCCGGCTCTCCCGAGACCCCCGACTCCGCCGCCTCCCCGGAGAACCTGGAGCAACGCCGCCTGGCCCAGGAGACCAAAGACGAGCGCAAGGTCTGGTACTTCCTCGGCTACTTCCTCTTCGGCATCCACATCGTGGCCTTCGTGATGATCTACGCGGTACGACACGGTCACTGACCGCACCGTCAGCCCTTCACGCAGACGACCTGCTTCAGCTTCGCCACGACCTCCACCAGATCCCGCTGCTGATCGATGACCTGGTCGATCGACTTGTAGGCGCCCGGGATCTCGTCCACGACGCCGGAGTCCTTGCGGCACTCCACGCCCCGGGTCTGCTCCTCCAAGTCCTTGGTCGAGAAGCGCTTCTTCGCCGCGTTACGGCTCATCCGCCGACCCGCGCCGTGCGAGGCCGAGTTGAAGGCCATCTCGTTCCCGAGACCCTTCACGATGTACGACCCCGTGCCCATGGAGCCGGGGATGATCCCGTACTCGCCGGTGCCGGCCCGGATCGCGCCCTTGCGGGTCACGAGCAGGTCCATGCCGTCGTACCGCTCCTCCGAAACGTAATTGTGGTGGCAGGAGATCTCCGGCTCGAAGGTCGGTTTGGCCTTCTTGAACTCCTTCCGGATCACGTCCTTCAGGAGCGCCATCATCAGCGTGCGGTTGTACTTGGCGTACTCCTGCGCCCAGTAGAGGTCGTTGCGGTAGGCCGCCATCTGCGGGGTATTCGCCACGAAGACCGCCAAGTCCCGGTCGACCAAGCCCTGGTTGTGCGGGAGCTTCTGCGCCACGCCGATGTGGTGCTCGGCGAGTTCCTTGCCGATGTTCCTGGAGCCGGAGTGGAGCATCAACCACACCCCGTCCTGCGTATCTATACAGAATTCTGCAAAATGATTCCCCGATCCAAGTGTGCCCATCTGCAAAACCGCCCGCTCCCGCCGGAACTTCACAGCGTCAGCGACCTGGTCAAACCGCCCCCAAAAGCCTTCCCACCCAGCCGTAGCCAGCCCATGAAAGTCCCCCGGCTCCACCGGATCCTCATGCATCCCCCGCCCCACCGGAATCGCCTGCTCGATCTTCGACCGCAGTCGCGACAAGTCACCCGGCAGGTCATTCGCCGTCAGGGACGTCTTCACCGCCGACATTCCGCAGCCGATGTCCACCCCCACCGCCGCCGGACACACCGCACCTTGCATCGCGATGACCGACCCGACCGTCGCGCCCTTGCCGTAGTGCACGTCCGGCATCACGGCCAGGCCCTTGATCCACGGCAGGGTCGCCACGTTCTGGAGCTGACGCAGGGCCACGTCCTCGACCGTCGCGGGGTCCGTCCACATCCGGATCGGGACCTTCGCGCCCGGCATCTCCACGTACGACATACGTTCCTCATTCCCCCGAAAACGACAACAAAAGACTTACAGAAGGCTTATAGACAACAAAAAGGAAATTGGCGCCAAGGTCGGTGAAAGCAGACAAGGGACCGGCGGCCACGGCAGTGCGTGCGATACACATTGTCTCCAGGGGGCGCCCCGCTGCGGCAAGCGAATAACCAGCGGGGACACTGGAGCACCCAGCGAGCGCACGTCCGAGAGGAGCCCGACCGTGCAGCGGAAGGCGTATGTAACCGGCACCGCCGCCGTCCTTGCGGCGCTGCTGGTCGGCTGCACAAGCGGCTCGGGCGGCGGCAGCACGACGGACAACGAGAATCCGGGCGACGCCGGTACGACGACGGTGGCCGCCCAGCCCGGCAAGTACCGCACGCTGCCCGAACCGTGCGGCGCGGTCGGTCATGACACGCTCGACTCGATGCTGGGGATCAAGCAGATCCCCGACCCCGACCAGCGGGACAAGGCCTACCAGGGTCAGGCCGAGCTGACCTACGACACCGATCGCAAGGTCGGCTGCCACTGGAAGGTCGACTCCGCCGACGCCACCGACCGCCTCTCGGTCGATTTCGAGCGCGTGGTGTCGTACGACAACTCGGTCAGTGACGACGACCAGGCGCAGAAGCTGTTCGCGGACAAGGAGACGGCCGCCGATCTCCCCGAGCCGAGCGGTTCTTCGTCGGCGTCCGGGTCGCCGACGCCCACCTCCGCCTCCGTCTCCGCCTCGGCCTCCACCCCGAGTTCGTCGCCCACATCCTCGCCCAGCGCCAGTGGCTCCCCCTCCCACTCGGCCTCCGCCGGCGCCTCCGGCTCGGGTTCCCCCTCCGGCTCCCCCTCCCCCGACGCCTCCGCGGCCGATCTGCAGCCGCGCGTGCTGTCCGGTCTCGGTGACGAGGCGTATATCGACGATCAGCTCGGTTCGTCCGGTTCGACCGCCGAGCAGCGGACGGTGACTGTGGTGTTCCGCACGTCCAACGTCGTCGTCACCATCGAGTACGAGGAGCAGCCGACGGCCACCGGAACGGTCCCTGACAGCAAGGAAATGCAGGACAGGGCCCGTGATCTGGCCTCTCAACTGGACGACACGCTGGGCGGTTGACGGCCCCCGGAACCGCTCGCCGAGCCGTCTGCGAAGTACCCGAACCGAAACCGCACAGCTCCTTCACCGCGTACCGTGGGGCCCCGCAGGAACCCGCACGACTACCCAGCGTCATGAGTGAAGGAACCATGCAGCGAGCAGCCCAGCGAGACGACCGTGCCCGTCGAGAGATGCGTGGCAAGCGCCTGAGCCGTGTTCTTGTCTGCGCGGCCGCCGTTCCGGCGGTACTGATCACCGCAGCCTGTTCGTCGGGCTCGGGGGACTCCAAGAGCAAGGGCACCGGCAGCAGCGCCCAGCAGTCCGCGAGCGGCGGCACGAACCCGTCGGCGAGTGCGTCCCCGTCCGTGCAGGCGGCCGCGTACAAGAAGCTTCCCGACGCGTGCGCGGTGCTGTCGAAGAAGACCCTGACGGATCTGGTGCCGCAGGGCACGTCGGGCAAGAAGGGCAGTTCGGACGATCCGTCGTCGCGTGCCTCGTGCTCCTGGAGCAGCCTGGACAACAACGGCGTCAAGGGTTCGCAGTTCCGCTGGCTGAACGTCTCCCTGCTCCGCTTCGACTCGGACACCACGCGCGGCTCCGGTGAGGCGCAGGCCCACACGTACTTCGGTCAGCAGGTCAAGGACGCCAAGGCGGTGGACGGCGCGAAGAACACCAAGGAGATCCCGCTGTCCGGTACGGGCTCGGAAGCCACGGCCGTGCGCTACGACCTGCAGAAGAAGGAGGGTCTGTTCAAGCAGCAGACCGTGGTCGCGCGGGTCGAGAACGTGGTCGTCACGCTCGACTTCAACGGCGCCGGTCTCGCGGGCGAGAAGACTCCGGACGCCGACGATCTGACGAACTCCGCGGAGCAGGCGATCAAGGAGGCGGTCGGGGCGGTGTCGTCCGCCAACGGCGTCTCCTCGTCGGGCGGTTCGTCCTCGGGTTCCTCGGCTTCCCCGTCGAAGTCGGCCTCTTCCAGCCCGTCTCCGTCCAAGTCGGCCGCGAACAAGGGCTGACCGAGGGGTCCGAAGCCCTGACCGGTACCACGCTCGCCGTGTGCGTGTGCCACCCTGTTGCGCGCAACAACAGGCAAGGGGAGGGGAGTACGAGTGGCCGCGCCACTGCAGCTGACTCGAATGCACCGCGTACTCATAGGCGTGGTCGTTTCCGGCGCCTTGATCATCGCCGGGATCGGCTTCACCGGCTCGTACGCGGCCGTCCGTGAGCTGGCTATCAAGAAGGGTTTCGGGAACTTCTCGTATGTGTTCCCGGTCGGCATCGACGCGGGTATCTGTGTTCTGCTGGCCCTGGACCTGCTGCTGACCTGGATCCGTATCCCCTTCCCGCTGCTGCGCCAGACGGCGTGGCTCCTGACGGCGGCGACGATCGCGTTCAACGGCGCCGCCGCCTGGCCGGACCCGCTGGGTGTCGGCATGCACGCGGTGATCCCGATCCTGTTCGTGGTCGCGGTGGAGGCGGCCCGGCACGCGATCGGGCGGATCGCCGACATCACGGCGGACAAGCACATGGAGGGAGTCCGCCTCACCCGCTGGCTCCTCTCCCCGGTGCCGACGTTCCTCCTGTGGCGCCGTATGAAGCTGTGGGAACTGCGCTCCTACGAGCAGGTCATCAAGCTGGAACAGGAACGTCTCGTCTACCAGGCCCGCCTGCGCTCCCGCTTCGGCCGCGCCTGGCGCAGGAAGGCTCCGGTGGAGTCCCTGATGCCGCTGCGCCTGGCCCGCTACGGCGTTCCCCTGGCGGAGACGGCCCCGGCGGGCCTTGCGGCGGCGGGCATAGAGCCGCTTCTGCTACCGGCGGCGCAGCAGCCGCAGCTGGCGCCGGCCTCCGATCCGGCCATCGCGGCTGCTTCCGATCCGGCCATCGCGGCTGCGGGCAGTCGTGCCGCTGGGGCGGCGCCCGTCCCACAGCGAGCGGCACCCCCTGGGGGGCAGCACCCCGAGATCCCCGTGGACGAGCAGAGCCCTTGGTTCCAGGCCCAGCTGCAAGCCGAGTACCACGGCGGCTACGACCCCACCTTCGAACCGGCCCCCGATCCTCAGTACGTCCCTGAAGAGGGATACGAGCCGTGGTACGAGGAACAGCCCCCGGAGCAGTTCCAGCAGCCCTCTTCGTCCGAGGAGACCGGTAGCTTCCCCATCCCGGTGGGCCCGAACCGCACCCGCGAACTGGGCGACGGCGGCGGCCCTCCGGAGCCGGGCGAGGACGCTTACTACCAGATCTTCCGTGAGTCGATCAAGAGCGGGAACGGAGCGCCCACGCCCCGCGGGTTCATCGCCGATGTCGAGGCGACGTACGGCATCACGCTCCCCGAGGCCGAGTCCAAGCGCATGGTGAACCGGTTCTCCAACCGCCTCAACGCGGAACTGGCAGACGAGCACATCGCCTGAGAGGCACACAGAGGCACAGGAAGAGGGGCCCTCGATCCGAGGGCCCCTCTTCCGTTACCGCTCAGGCGTTACCGCTTACTCGCCGAGCAGGCGCCGCACCCGCTCCTGCCCCACCGCGAGCAGCAGCGTGGGCAGTCGCGGCCCGGTGTCACGCCCGACCAGCAGGTGGTACAGCAGGGCGAAGAAGGTCCGCTGAGCCGTCTTGATCTCCGGCGGCAGCTCCTTGGGCGTGGCGTCGGCCGGGAACCCGGCCTGCACCTTGGGCACGCCGTAGACGAGGTGGGTCAGGCCGTCGAGGGACCAGTGCTCGGCGAGCCCGTCGAGCAGCAGTCGTACGGACTGCTGGGACGCCTCGTCGAGGGACTTCAGCAGTTCGGCGTCGGGCTCGTCGCGCACGATGGTGCGCTGGTCGGCGGGGACGTGGGTGTTGATCCACGCCTCGGCCTTGTCGTACCGCGGCCGTGCCTCGTCGAGGGAGGCGAGCGGCTGCTCCGGGTCCAGCTCGGAGAGGATCCGCAGCGCCTGGTCCTCGTGCCCGGCGGTGATGTCGGCGACGGAGGCGAGCGTGCGGTACGGCAGCGGGCGCGGTGTCTTCGGCAGCTCACCGGCGGCCGCACCGACGGCACGGGTATAGGCGGCGACGTCCGCAGGGAGGGCGGACCCGTCGGCGACCTTGCCGGCGAGCTTGTCCCACTCGTCGTAGAGCCGCTGGATCTCCTGGTCGAAGGCGATCTTGAAGGACTGGTTGGGCCTGCGGCGGGCGTAGAGCCAGCGCAGGATCTGGGGCTCCATGATCTTCAGCGCGTCGGCGGGCGTGGGCACCCCGCCGCGCGAGGAGGACATCTTCGCCATCCCCGAGATCCCGACGAACGCGTACATGGGCCCGATGGGCTGCTGGCCGCCGAAGATGCCGACGATCTGGCCGCCCACCTGGAAGCTCGACCCGGGCGACGAGTGGTCGACCCCGCTCGGCTCGAAGATGACGCCCTCGTACGCCCAGCGCATCGGCCAGTCGACCTTCCAGACCAGCTTGCCGCGGTTGAACTCGCTGAGCCGGACGGTCTCCGTGAAGCCGCAGGCATTACAGGTGTACGACAGCTCGGTGGTGTCGTCGTCGTACGACGTGACGGTCGTCAGGTCCTTGTCGCAGGTGCCGCAGTACGGCTTGTACGGGAAGTACCCGGCGGAGCCCGACGAGCCGTCGTCCTCGCTCGCCGCGCCCGAGCCCTCCTCGGCCTCCAGCTCGGCCTCGTCGACGGCCTTCTGCTGCTGCTTCTTCGGAGCCTTCTTCGTGCGGTACTGGGCGAGGATCGCGTCGATGTCGCCGCGGTGCTTCATGGCGTGCAGGATCTGCTCGCGGTAGACACCGGAGGTGTACTGCGCGGTCTGGCTGATCCCGTCGAACTCGACGCCCAGCTCGGCCAGCGAGGCGATCATCGCGGCCTTGAAGTGCTCGGCCCAGTTCGCGTACGACGAGCCCTTCGGCGCCGGCACCGAGGTGAGCGGCTTGCCGATGTGCTCGGCCCAGGACTCGTCGACGCCCGCGACGCCGGCCGGGACCTTGCGGTAGCGGTCGAAGTCGTCCCAGGAGATCAGGTGCCGGACCTGATGGCCGCGGCGGCGGATCTCGTCGGCGACCAGGTGCGGGGTCATGACCTCACGGAGATTGCCCAGGTGGATGGGCCCGGAGGGGGAGAGGCCGGACGCGACGACAACGGGTTTACCCGGGGCCCGGCGCTCCGACTCCTCGATGACCTCATCCGCGAAACGGGAGACCCAGTCGGTGGTCTCGGTGCTCTGAGCCACGATCGGCACGTCCTTCTTTCTGAACGGGGTGACACTCCATTCTCACAGACCGGTTCGCGCGCGCGAAAACGGCTTTACCTTCCGTGGGATACTGGCCGGGTCTATCGATCCCCACGAGGAGAACGGCACCCATCCCTATGGCCTCGGTCACGTCCCTCAGCGATGTCGTCCAGCAGCATCTCGCATCCGCCCTCTCGGCCACCCTGCCGGAGGCGGCCGGAGCGGACCCGCTGCTGCGACGAAGCGACCGGGCCGACTTCCAGGCCAACGGCATCCTGGCGCTGGCCAAGAAGGCGAAGGCGAACCCGCGGGAGCTGGCGACGCAGGTCGTCGGCCGGGTGGTCACGGGTGACGGGCTGATCAAGGACGTCGAGGTCTCGGGCCCCGGCTTCCTGAACATCACGATCTCGGACCGGGCGATCACCGGGAACCTGGCCGCGCGGTACGCGGACGAGACCGGCCGCCTCGGCGTCCCGGCCGCCGCGCAGCCGGGCACGACGGTGATCGACTACGCGCAGCCGAACGTGGCGAAGGAGATGCACGTCGGTCATCTGCGTTCGGCGGTGATCGGTGACTCGGTGGCCCAGCTCCTGGAGTTCACCGGCGAGCAGGTGATCCGCCGGCACCACATCGGCGACTGGGGCACGCAGTTCGGCATGCTCATCCAGTACCTGGACGAGCACCCGCACGAGCTGGACCACCGGGCCGCCGCCGAGGACACCGCTGCCTCCGGTGAGGAGGCGATGTCGAACCTGGACCGCCTCTACAAGGCGGCGCGGAAGAAATTCGACTCCGACGACGAGTTCAAGACGCGGGCCCGCCGCCGGGTGGTCGACCTCCAGGCGGGCGACCCGCAGACCCTCGCCATGTGGCAGAAGTTCGTGGACGAGTCGAAGATCTACTTCTTCTCCGTCTTCGAGAAGCTGGACATGGAGATCCAGGACCCCGACATCGTCGGCGAGTCGGGGTACAACGACATGCTGGCCGAGACCTGCCGTCTCCTGGAGGAGTCGGGTGTCGCGGTCCGCAGCGAAGGCGCGCTCTGTGTCTTCTTCGACGACATCAAGGGCCCGGACGGCAACCCGGTGCCGCTGATCGTGCAGAAGTCGGACGGCGGCTACGGCTATGCGGCGACCGATCTGTCCGCGATCCGCGACCGCGTCTTCAACCTGAAGGCGAACACCCTGCTGTACGTGGTGGACGCCCGTCAGTCCCTGCACTTCCGGATGGTCTTCGAGACCGCCCGGCGGGCCGGCTGGCTGGGCGAGGACGTCACGGCGGTCCAGCTGGCCTTCGGCACGGTCCTCGGCAAGGACGGCAAGCCGTTCAAGACGCGGGAGGGCGAGACGGTGCGCCTGGTCGACCTCCTCGACGAGGCGATCGACCGTGCGTCGGCCGTCGTCCGCGAGAAGGCCCAGGACCTCTCCGCGGAGGAGATCGCCGAGCGGGGCACCCAGGTGGGCATCGGCGCGGTGAAGTACGCGGACCTGTCGACGTCGGCGAACCGGGACTACAAGTTCGACCTGGACCAGATGGTGTCCCTGAACGGCGACACGAGCGTGTACCTCCAGTACGCGTACGCCCGGATCCGCTCCATCCTCCGCAAGGCGGGCGAGACCCGCCCCGTGGCACATCCGGAGCTGGAACTGGCCGACGCGGAGCGCGCGTTGGGCCTGCACGCGGACGCCTTCGCGGAGACGGTGGCGGAGGCGGCGGCGGAGTACGCCCCGCACAAGCTGACCGCGTACCTGTACCAGCTCGCGTCCCTCTACACGTCGTTCTACGACAAGTGCCCGGTCCTGAAGGCCGAGACGCCGCAGCAGGTCGAGAACCGCCTCTTCCTGTGCGACATCACGGCCCGCACCCTGAACCAGGGCATGGCCCTGCTGGGCATCAGGACGCCGGAGAAGCTCTGACGGACCCTGCCCTGGGGGCTCAGATTCCGCCCGAGGCGGTGGGGGCGGCCTCCTGCGCGCCTTGCGTGAGACCGCTGGCGGTCAGCTGTGCGGCGTTGTCGTTCAGCAGTTGGCGGGTGCGCCGCACCAGAGCTTCCCGGACCGTCTCCGGCGCGAGGACCCGCAGGGGTGTCCCCAGGCCCAGGAGATAGCGGGCCAGGCCGTCCGGGTCGGGGCCGCCGATGTCGATGATCGTCGCGTCGGAGCCATCGGGTCCGTCGGGGCCGTCGGGGCGGTGGGTGCCGACCGTGGCAGGGACGAGGCGCAGGGCCTCCCGCAGAGGAAGCGGAACGCGGATGGTCGCGGTCAGCGGGTAGGGGCCGTTCGCGATGTTGCGGGAGACCAGCTGGGCCGGGTCGGGTGGGTCGGTCAGGTCCGCCGGGTGGCCGGTCGGCTGGAGGTGGTCGACGCGGTCGGCCCGGAAGGTGCGCCACTGTCCCCGGGCCACGTCCCGCGCGACGACGTACCAGCGCCGGCCGGTGTGGACGAGCCGGTACGGGTCGATGTCCCGGACCGTGCTCCGCCCCTCTCCATCGGTGTACGACAGCCGGACCCGCTCCCCGCGCCGGCAGGCGGTCGCCAGCTCCAGCAGCAGCCCGGGGCTGATCTGCGGCTTCTCGGCGCCCGGGAGTCGTACGAAGGCGTCGTCCAGCTCTCCCAGACGGCCCGCGATCCGCCGGGGCAGGACCTGGCGCAGCTTCAGCATCGCGGACAGGGCCGCCTGATCGCCGCCCAGCGCCGCCTCGCTCAGCCCCACCGCCACGGCCAGGGCCTCCTCGTCGTCGAGGATCAGCGGCGGTACCCGGGAGCCGGCGCGCAGGCGGTAGCCGCCCCAGGGGCCGGCCTCGGAGTCGACGGAGTAGCCGAGGTCACGGAGTCGGGCGACGTCCCGGCGGACCGTGCGGTCGGTGACCTCCATACGGCCGGCGAGTTCGGCGCAGGTCCAGGAGGGGCGGGAGGAGAGCAGGGAGAGGAGGCGGAGAAGGCGGGCGGAGGAGCTGAGCACGTTCAGGAGTTTTCCATACGAGCTCATAACCAGGACCGAAACTGTCCGGGTCACGGCATAGCGTTCCTTCCATGACCACGGACACCACCACCGCGCCCGCGTTCCGCTACGCCGCCGTCACCTTCGACTGCGCCGACCCCGCCGAAATGGCCCGCTTCTACGGCGAGTTGCTCGGCATGTCCGCCCTCTACTCCACCGACGACTTCGTCCTGCTCGGCAAGGAGGGCGCGACCGGCCTCGGCTTCAACCGCCTCGCCGACTACCGCCCGCCCACCTGGCCGGACCCCACGCAGGAGAAGCAGGCGCACATCGAACTGGGCGTGGACGACCTGGACATCGCCGAGAAGCGGCTGCTGGAGCTGGGTGCCAGTAAGCCGGAGTTCCAGCCGGACGGGGAGCGGTGGCGGGTACTGCTGGATCCTGCCGGGCACCCGTTCTGCATCACGACCCTGGTCTGACCTGGTCCGACCGCACCCGGCTATACACTCCCAGCGGGGTTCACCTTCTCTGGGGGGACGGTCGCCATGGGCACCGAGATCTACTTCAGCAACAACTACCGTGACCTGTGCATAGAGCACGGTACGGGGGCGGGTTTCCAGTTCGAGTTCAACTGCTCGCGCTGCTGGGACACCTGGCGTTCGCCGTTCGAGCCGTTCCGGGCCGGGCAGGTGGCCGGGTGGCTGTCCCGGGGCGTGAACGCGGCGTGGTCGCTCATCGGCGGCAGCGCCACGCAGGGCGTGACCAACGCCGCGGACGGGCTGGCCGGGGCGAGCTTCGGCAGCCAGCGGGACGCGGCGTTCACCCGCGCGATCGAGAACGCGCGGAGCCACTTCAACCGCTGCCCTCGCTGCACCAGTTATGTCTGCGCCCGCTGCTGGAACGCGGGGCAGGGGCTGTGCCTGAACTGCTCTCCGGACACCGCGGCGGAGGCGCAGGCGGCGCAGCAGCGGGGGCTGAACGACATGGTCGCCCAGCGGGCGTACGACGCCGGCCAGCAGCAGGGCGCCGGGTACGACGTCACGAGCCCGCGCCAGCTGGTCTGCCCCAACTGCCGTACGGAGACGCGGGGCGGCGCGTTCTGCCATGGCTGCGGCCACCGTCTCGCACAGACCACGAACTGCGCGTCCTGCCACGCCGCCCTCCCGGACGACGCCGCCTTCTGCCCGTCCTGCGGCACCAGGCGCTGACGGCGGGGCCCGGGGAAGGGCCTACGGCAGGGCGAACTCGCACCACACCGCCTTGCCCGGGGCCCGCTCCCCGACGCCTCACTTGTCGGCCGGCGCCGAGACCGGCACCAGTCCGCGTCCGCCCTCGCCTTCGTCCGGGGCGTCCATGACTTCGGGAGCACCGGTTCCGCTGTCGTGCACCTCGTGAGGCCCCCACAGCCGCAAGCCGCCGACGGCGGGTCCGCGCCACCAGGGCCACCCGCACCCGCCCACCGCCCGCGAGCCGCCGGCCCCACCCGGCGTGCAGGCGAGGCGGTCAGCTTCTGATGAGGTCGCCGTCGACAGGCTCGCGGCGTGACGGTCGGCCCCGTCTGCCGCGAGGCGCCCGCTGCGGCCAGAGCAGGACGTACGCCGCCGATCCGATGCAGAAGGCCAGCCGGATGAGGCCCCGGGTGGCGTCCGAGGGGATCACGAGGGCGCTGCCGTAGAGGGAGATGAGGGCGATCCAGCTGACCCAGGGGACCAGGCGGCGCTGGCCGATGGAGTCCCAGAGGAGCGTGCCGAGGAGCACCGAGGCGTTGTAGTACGTGTACACGCTGGGGTCCAGCATGATGCGCGCGTCGGCCGCCAGGAAGACCACCGCCGGCCAGCGGTTGCGGCGTACCGCCAGCGCGCCCAGGGCCAGGCCGAGGGCCATCTGGGCGGGGCGGTCCCACGGTGGTGTCGCGGGGTCGTTCACTCCGAACCAGCGCAGCGAGGACGCCGGCTGGTTGGGGATGGTGAAGCGGGCCGCCTGCAGGGTGTCCAGGTGGGTCAGGTAGAAGGGCAGCCAGGCCACCGCCACCAGGCCGAAGGCCCAGGCCGCCGAGCGCAGCCGGGCCGGACGGGGTACGGCGAGAAGGAGGGGCAGGAAGCCCACGGCCCAGGGTTTGGAGTCGACCGCCAGGGCCAGGAAGACGCCCACCGCTGTCGCGTTGCCACGGACCAGCGCGCGGACGGCGAGCGTGGTGAAGAAGAGGGCGAGGACGTCGTCGAGGTGGGCGAAGCGGACCGAGACCTCGACCCACATGGGTATGAAGGCGGCTCCGGCGATCAGGACGCGCTGTTGCAGGCGTTTGTGGTTGAGGCCGGTGCCCCGGTTGTAGTCGGCGGCGGCGCGGCCGATCAGGACCAGCATGTACAGGCCAAGGCCGGACATGAACGCGTCAGCGAGTTTCTCACCGACGGCGGCGGGGAACGGCGCGAAGAGTCCGGCGACTATGAAGCTGACGGGACCGATCTGCAGGTCGGGGTGGTTGGCGTAGAGGGCCAGGCCGCCGCCGGACGCCTGGCCGAAGAGCAGTTGCTCGCCGGTTCTCAGATAGTGCCAGGAAATGGCGCCATGGCGTTCGGCCACGAAGAACCAGATGGCCGTCCACAGGGTGAGCAGCACGATGTGCCACCGCACCGGGTAACGCCCGTTCAGCACGTTCCGTCCTTCCCACACCCGTCAACCACCGTCACCCGCCCCCATCACAGCATCATCTGGTAAGAGCGGGTTCGGCGGGTGCCGGTTCATCGGGGCGGCGGGCCAACGGCGTTGTCAGTGGCGGCCTCTACAGTCACGGTCATGGCGACTCTTCCCAACCCGCTGCCCAAGCTGGCCACCGACCCCAGCGGCCGTTCCCTGGGGCTTCAGCTGCCACCCGGCAGACTGGTCGATCTGACGGACGACGGCCCCTGGCACGAGCCTCTGCTGTGGCACGCGGAGAAGCCTGCCGCGCCGGGCACCTGGAAGGCGCTGGGGGTTCCTGCGGCGCGCGCCGGTCTGCTGCCGGTGCTCGTGGAGGCGGGAGGCGGCCAGGGCGGGCCCGCGGAGTGGGAGCTGATGCCCCGGCTGATGTCTTACCCGGGCGATCATGACGCCGAGGACGTCCTCGCCGAGTACTGGGAGGACTGGACGGAGGAGGGCTGGGGCGAGGAGGTCGAGCCGTTCGGGGCCGCGTGGCCGGGACTCGCGCCCGCACTCACCCCGACGGCCGGTGCCGACACCCGCGCGGCCCAGGTGGCCGACTCGCTCACGGACGCCCCGCCCCAGTGGTTCCGGGAGGCGCGCCTCGCCCTGGTCCCGGCCCGCCGGTCCGCCGACATACCCGCGGCGATCGGCTGGTCCGGTCCGCTGAACCACGACAGTGACGTGGCCCGGCTGTGCGCCGTCCTCCGCTCATGGGAGGACCGCTTCGGCATACGGGTGGTGGGGCTCGGCTTCGACACCCTGGTGGTGTCCGTCGCGGCCCCGCCCGCCACGCTCGCCGACGCGGAGGCCCTGGCCGCCGAACACTTCGCCTTCTGCCCGGACAACATCACCCAGGGCAGCGCGAGCCTGCGGGCCTACGCCAAGAGCCTGATCGGCGTCCCCACCTGGACCTTCTGGTGGGACTGACCCGTCCCTCCCGGCGGAGCTGAGCCATCCCTCCCGGTCGGGCCGAGCCGTCCCTCTCGGTGCGGCCGGCCCGCTCCGGCGCTCAGCCCCCGAGCCCCCGCCCCAGCCTGCACGGCCCCTCCGTGATCTCCTCCGGTGCCTGGGTGGCGAAGCACAGGCGGGGAGCGGAGCGCTCGGGCCCGTCCGCCTCGCAGCTGGACGCTCCCCCATCGCCCCCGCTCACCTGCGCCGATCAGGCACCGTCGCTTTCCCGTGCCCTGAGCCGCCGGACAGGCCCTAGCGGAGCTTCTGCGCGACCTCCGTCGCCCAGTACGTGAGGATGTTCCGTGCCCCGGCCCGCTTGATACCCGTCAGGGTCTCGAAGATGGCCCGGTCCCGGTCGACCCAGCCCTTCTCGGCGGCGGCCTCGATCATCGAGTACTCGCCGGAGATCTGGTAGGCGGCGACGGGCACGTCCACGGCGTCCGCGACCCGGGCGAGGATGTCGAGGTACGGCCCGGCCGGCTTGACCATGACCATGTCCGCGCCCTCCTCCAGGTCCAGGGCCAACTCCCGCAGGGATTCACGCCAGTTGGCGGGGTCCTGCTGGTAGGTCTTGCGGTCGCCCTGGAGCGAGGAGGCGACGGCCTCGCGGAAGGGGCCGTAGAAGGCGGAGGAGTACTTGGCGGTGTAGGCGAGGATCGCCACGTCCTCGCGCCCGATCTGGTCGAGCGCGTCGCGGATGACGCCGATCTGGCCGTCCATCATCCCGCTGGGGCCCACGACATGGGCTCCGGCGTCGGCCTGCACCTGGGCCATCTCGGCGTACCGCTCCAGGGTCGCGTCGTTGTCGACGCGGCCCTCGGCGTCCAGCACCCCGCAGTGCCCGTGGTCGACGGTCTCGTCCAGGCACAGGTCGGACATGACGAGCAGGTCGTCGCCGACCTCGGCGCGCACGTCCCGGATGGCGACCTGGAGAATCCCGTCCGGGTCGGTGCCCGGGGTCCCGAGTGCGTCCTTCTTGCCCTCCTCCGGCACGCCGAACAGCATGATGCCGGAGATACCGGCCTGCACGGCCTCCTGCGCGGCCTTCTTCAGGCTGTCGCGGGTGTGCTGGACGACACCGGGCATGGCGGCGATCGGCACGGGCTCGCTCACGCCCTCCCGGACGAACGCCGGGAGGATGAAGTCGGCCGGGTGCAGTCGCGTCTCGGCGACCATGCGGCGCATGACGGGCGAGGTCCGCAGCCGCCGGGGACGGGTACCGGGAAACGATCCGTACTTCGTCATGCCCTCTACGCTACGCCCGCCCGGCCCGCGCCTTTGCCGACGCCCTGTCGGCCCGATGGGGGCACAGCGGCACCTCCATAGAAAGTTTTTGCGCTCTCCTGGCCGTCCCTGGATCCGCACGACTCCCCATCGTTCTACGCGCGTGGTGTCATGCACGCGCCACCTCCCACGGCGCCCATCCCCACCACGCATCCCCACCAGGAGTCACGCATGCTGCGGAAGGTCCTCACCCGTGCGGCCGTCGCCCTCGCCGCCACCGCCGCCGTCGTCACCACCGCCGTCCCCGCGAACGCGGCGAGCTACTCGGCGTTCGCCTTCTCCCAGACGGGCGGCCAGCCCACGATCTACGACTTCATCAACTCGGCCACCAGCACACTCGACATGACCATGTACGAGCTGGAGGACACCACGGCCGTCAACGACCTCATAGCCCTGAAGAACAAGGGCGTCACGGTCCGCGTCATCCTCGACCGCCAGCACAAGACCGCCAACAACTCGGCGTACACGTCCCTGACGAACGCGGGCATAGGCGTGGTCTGGTCGTCCTCCGCCTACGTCTACACCCACCAGAAGACGATCACGGTCGACGGCACCAAGTCCCTGATCCTGACCGGCAATCTGACCTCGCAGTACTACACGACCGGCCGCGACTACGGCGTCTTCACCGACGACACGAGGGATGTGACGGCGATAGAGAAGGTCTTCAACGCCGACTACACGGCGACGTCCGTCACCCCCACCGACGGCGACCACCTCCTGTGGTCCCCCACCGACTCGCGCAGCCGCCTGGTGTCCTTCATCAACTCCGCGACCACGACGCTGGACGTGGAGGAGCTGGAGTTCAGCGACAGCACGGTGGTCAACGCGATCGTGGCCCGTGCCGAGGCCGGCGTGCAGGTCCGGGTCGTCCTGGAGAACCCCTCCAGCTACTCCAGCGAGGTCTCCGAGATCGAGGCCGCCGGCGGCACGGTCGTCGGTTACTCCGACCCGAACGGCTTCTACATCCACGCCAAGGCGATGGTCGCCGACTACGGCCTGTCCACCCAGGAGGTCGAGGCCGGCTCCATGAACATCAGCAGCAACTCCCTGAGCAACAACAGGGAGTTGGGCATCATCCTGACCGGCACGGGCGTGGCCCAGCCGGTGGCGAGCACGATCGAGACGACGTTCGACAGCGACTACGCGGGCGGTACGGCGGCGTAGCCGTGGAACGGTCGAGCGGGCGGCTCCACCGCCCGCTCGACCTCGCGCAGCCCTGGTCAGGAGTGCTCAGCCGTGTTGCCGTAGTCGACGTTGAGGTGGCGACCGAGAACCACGACAGCCACACTGTCGGCACCGGCCGCTTTCAGCGCGGCTGCTGCGGACTGCGCGTGGTTGCCGGTTGCCCAGTGTCATCGATGAGCAGGACGTTTTCGCCCCGGAGTGCCGCTGACGCATAGCGCCTGGAAGAGGCCGCCCGGCCCAGGTGGACCGCCTCCGGTGTCGGGGCGAGCAGGTCGCGGTGGCGGCCCCGGGTGACCTCGGCCATTTCAGCGACCAAAGCACGCAGGGGATGTGTCGTACGCCCACTGGTGCTGGGCACCGTGGTCACGATGTCGAAGGAGGACACTGCGCAGTGAGCCCTGATGCACTTCTCGTGCATGGCTGGGAAACGCCACAGAACGGCCGCCAGCCCCATGCGGAAGTACTGCTGCTGAGGTCCCGCCGCATTCTTGTAGCGCCAGAGTTCGTTGGCGTACTGCTCGCCCTTGAGGGCCAGGCTGACAGGAACGACGGCGTCAGCCATTCCCGCTCCGAGAAGCTTGGCGGCCTCGTTGCACCGCAGACAGGTTCGATACCCGACCTTGGCGGGACCTCGGCAGACCCAGCACACGCCCGGGCCGGGCAGCAGCGGGTGGACCAGGAAGTTGGCGTAGCGGGCGGATAGCCCGACGACGGTTGCCACGCTGGTCCGCCGGTCAGGTCCAGGTCAGCTCGCCCGTGGTGGGGACGAGGGAGTCGAGGTGGCGGAAGACGTCCTCCGGGCCGTCGATGACGGTCGTGTTGGGCCTGGTGGCGTACTCCCTCGCCCATTCATGGGACATCAGCGAGCGCATGAGGAACAC
The DNA here is from genome assembly GCF_000497445.1 of Streptomyces roseochromogenus subsp. oscitans DS 12.976. NCBI lineage: Bacteria > Bacillati > Actinomycetota > Actinomycetes > Kitasatosporales > Streptomycetaceae > Streptomyces > Streptomyces roseochromogenus. Next base: position 4,002,432 of record NZ_CM002285.1, read on the forward strand.
CCGGCGGCCGTGCTCCAGCGCGAGTCGGGCCTGCATCCGGGCACCGCTGCGGTACGCGGCCTCGATCACGACGGTGGCCAGGCTGTAACCGCTCATCACCGCGTTGCGCATGGGGAAGGACGTCTTCGAGGGAGGGGCGTCCGGCCAGAACTGCGAGATCAGCAGCCCCTTTTCGGCGATCTCCCGCTGGAGTCGTGCATTCTGAGCCGGGTAGACGTGGCGCAGACCGGTACCGATCACGGCGACGGTTCGGCCACCGGCGGCCAGAGCACTGCCATGCGCGGCGGTGTCGATGCCTGCCGCCAGCCCGCTGACGACGGTGACACCGCGCTCGGCGAGACCACCCGCGATCGCACGGGCGTGGGCGACGCCCTCCGGAGTGGGCGTGCGGGTGCCGACGACAGCGACGCGCAGGTCGTCGTCGGCCGTCGTCCCCCGGAGGAAGAGGAGAGGGGGACGCTGATGGACCAGCCGCAGATAGAGCGGATAGTCATGGTCGAGGATCGTGACCAGCCGCATGCCCTCACGATCCCAGTCGGCGATCTCCGCCGCGACCTTCTCCAGATCGACAGAGGGCCCGGCGCCGAAGAGCGCTCCCTGTCCCGAGAGATCGAGTGAGTCTTCAAGAACATCCCGGGCGCTGCCGACCGTCTCCACCTGGTCGGTGACCTCGGACCACAGGCGATCACCGCGCCGCAGCAGGGCGACGAGAGCGGCTCGCTCCAGTTCCTGGTCCATGCGGCAAGTATAGGAACGGCTCCCCCTGTGGCGGGCGGCTTGCGCAGTGGCAACGGGCCGGTACAGCAGGCTCATGCGACACATACCGCCTCGCGCGGCACCGTCCGGTCCGCACGGCAGTCGCGGCAACGGCCGGGGCGTGGGGCGCGGAAGGCGCGCTCGCAGCCGTCGCAGTTCTGGAGCGGATCACGCCGGGTGGCACCGGCCTCGCCCTCGCTGATCGGTGAGGGCGCGGGGAGGGCGGGGAGGGGTACCGGCAACATCGCATCGAGCCGGTAGGCGAGCACACCGGCCGGGTGCCGCATGTCCTCAGGGAGATCGGCACTCAGCGCGCGGCGAACGGCGGTCTCCGTCGCCCCCGCCTCGAACCAAGCGACGACGGCAGGAGCGAGTCGGTCCACCTGCCGCTGGGAGAGGGCGAGGCGTTCGTCGGTGCGGCGCAGGCCCGCGAGGAGGGCGACGGCCCTGTCGTGATGCCGGTCACGGGGGCCGCGCTCCTTCGACCCGGCTTCGGGTTCGGGTTCGGGTTCGAGCGTGTCCCGGTGGGGCGCTTGGTCGTCCTCCTTGGGCGTTTCCGTTACCCCCCTGCCTGCCTCGGGCCGACGGTCACGGGTACCAGTCGTTCGAGCCGGACGCCCGGCCACGCGCAAGGGCGCGACGGCGGCGGCGCGATCCGGGACGGGGGTGTGGTGGACGTACGTCCGTGTGACCAGGCGGCCTGACTCCGTGTGCTCGCGGACCCGCGCCAGATAGCCGTGCGCCTCCAGCTCGCGCAGCGCGGACGCGATCCGCTCCCGTCCCTCGGGGAAGCGGTCGGCGAGGCTGCGGATGTCGACGGGGGTGCCCTCGGGCACCGACAGGATGTGGGTCGCGAGTCCGATGGCGGTCAGCGACAGCTCCCGGTGCTGGGCGAGGTGGTTGCCGACGACCACGTACTGACCGGACTGGTACGTGCGTACGTGGGTGACACCGGAGTGGGTGGTGGATCGCCGAACACCGTGAATCGGGCGCAGGGCAGCGTTAGGCTTCTTCTCAGCCATAGGGAAGGGTCTGCTTCCTCGTTGGTCAGGCCCTCGCACTGGGATTGCCGTCCCGGCGGGGGCCGTTGCATGTATGGGGGTTGTGTCTTGCGAGGCGCATATGCCTCGGGGTGAGACTGCATGCCCGAGCCGCCGCCGCGCCAGCCGGATCGACCGCATTCACCCGGTCGGGTGACCTACGCGGGGTTTGGTTTGGTTGGTTGGTTTTCTCCCAGGGTTCTTTGGTCTTTTACCGCCCGCAGCCCCGGCCCGCGTGCGACCGGAGCACGTATTTCCCGGCGCCGGTCGCCGGATCCAGTTCCGCCCAGACCGTCTTGCGCGGCACCGGTCCGTGCCGCACACCCCAGCGGTCCGCCAACTCCTCGACCAGCAGCAGGCCGTAGCCACACTCGGCCGGTACGGTGGCGGCGGGCTGCGGAACGGGCAGTGCCTCACCACGCGTGTCGGTGACCTCGATGCGCAGAACTCCCTCGGCCGTCACCGCGAGAGCGAGCCGGAAGCTCCGGCCGGGAACTCGGCCGTGCAACGCGGCGTTCGCCGCCAGCTCGGCGACGATCAGCCGAGCGGGGTCCAACGGCAGCCCCCAGGAGCGCAGTTGCTCAGTTGCGAGCAGCCGGCCGAGGCGGGCGCCGCGCCGGGTCGCGGAAAGAGGGACGCAGAACTGGCGCGCCGAGACGTGGAGGGTGGAGATTTGCTCGTTCACGTCACTCAGCGTGTCCGAGCCTGCTTAGCCTGTGAAGAACGGCAGCCCGTGCGGACGGGGGCTGTCCGTGTGGTGTCCGGTTGCGTCCGGGCCGTACGGGGTGACTGGTGACGGGAGGGACAGCGAACGTGAGCGACTGGGACGCGGGGCTGGAGGATGACGAGGCCGGGGCGGTGATCCGTACGGTCTCGCGGCAGCTGAAGCTGTGGCGAGAGGCGGCCGGTCTCACCCAGGCCGAGTTCGGGGCGGCCATCGGCTACGGGGAGGAGCTGGTTTCCTCGGTGGAGCGGGGGCGGCGGATTCCCCGGCCGGAGTATCTGGACGCGGCGGATGAGGTGCTGGCTGCGGGCGGCAAGATCGCGGCGATGAAGCAGGACGTGGCGGAGCTTCGGTACCCGAAGAAGGTCCGGGACGTGAAGCGGCTGGAAGCCGAGGCGGTGGAGATCTGCTCCTACAACAACTCGATTGTGGACGGGCTCCTCCAGACCCGGGAGTACGCGCAGGCCGTCATCGGATCCCGGCGACCGCCCTTCACGGTGGATGAGTTGGAGCGACAGGTGGCCGCACGACTCGCTCGTCAGGAGATCATCAGCACCGCAACGGCCGAGCCACTCTTCAGTTTTGTGCTGTGCGAATCGACGCTACGGCGGCCGATCGGGGGCAAGATGGTCATGCGCGGGCAGCTCGAACGACTGTTGGAGGTGGCCCGGTTGCCCAACATCGACCTGCAAGTCCTCCCCCTCGGCAGCGAGGAGAACTCGGGGCTCGGCGGCCCCTTCCGGCTGCTGAAACTCAAGGACGGGGCGACCGTGGCACTGAGCGAAGCAGCGTTCATCAGCCGCGTGTTCTGCAACCCCAAGGAGACCACCGTCGGCGACATGCGCTATGGGATCATCCGAGCGCAGGCTCTCACGCCACGGGAGTCATTGGCCCTGATCGACAAAGTACTTGGAGAGACATGAGCCCCAAGCTGAAGTGGATAAAGAGCAGCTACAGCTCGGACGACGGCCCGTCCTGCGTCGAGGTCGCAACCGTCCCCGACCAGATCCTCGTCCGCGACTCCAAGAACCCCACCGGCCCCCGCCTCGCCCTCGCCCCCGCCGCCTGGGCGAGTTTCCTGCCGTACGCCTCGGAACACTGAGCGGGCGAAAAGCGCGGCGGAGTGCCCCCAGCAAGGAGCACTCCGCCACACCTCACGTCGTCGTACGACGCCTCCGCGCCCCCGGCCGCCGCTCGCTCGGCCGGGTCACCGGATCCCCCGCCTCCACCGCGGCAGCGCGCCGCTTCATGCCGAAGTCGGCCAGCGCCTCCGCCAGCTTGTGCACGGACGGTTCCGGCGCCATGACGTCCACCCGCAGCCCGTGCTCCTCGGCCGTCTTCGCCGTGGCCGGGCCGATGCACGCGATCACCGTCACGTTGTGCGGCTTGCCCGCGATGCCGACCAGGTTCCGGACCGTCGACGAGGACGTGAAGAGCACGGCGTCGAAGCCGCCGCCCTTGATCGCCTCGCGGGTGTCGGCCGGCGGAGGCGAGGCGCGGACCGTCCGGTAGGCGGTGACGTCGTCCACCTCCCAGCCCAGCTCGATCAGACCGGCGACCAGGGTCTCCGTGGCGATGTCCGCGCGCGGCAGGAAGACGCGGTCGATCGGGTCGAACACCGGGTCGTACGGCGGCCAGTCCTCCAGGAGACCCGCCGCGGACTGCTCACCGCTCGGCACCAGGTCCGGCTTCACGCCGAAAGCCACCAGCGCCTTCGCGGTCTGCTCGCCCACCGCGGCCACCTTGATACCCGCGAAGGCCCGGGCGTCGAGGCCGTACTCCTCGAACTTCTCCCGTACTGCCTTCACCGCGTTGACCGATGTGAAGGCGATCCACTCGTAGCGGCCGGTGACCAGGCCCTTGACCGCCCGCTCCATCTGCTGGGGCGTGCGCGGCGGCTCCACCGCGATCGTCGGGACCTCGTGCGGCACCGCGCCGTAGGACCGCAACTGGTCGGAGAGCGACGCCGCCTGCTCCTTCGTCCGCGGCACGAGCACCTTCCAGCCGAACAGCGGCTTGGACTCGAACCACGACAGCTGGTCGCGCCGGGCGGCGGCGGAACGCTCGCCGACCACGGCTATGACCGGCCGCCCGCCGTCCGGCGACGGCAGCACCTTCGCCTGCTTCAGCGTCTGCGCGATCGTGCCGAGCGTCGCCGTCCAGGTGCGCTGGCGGGTCGTCGTACCGGCGATCGTCACCGACAGGGGGGTGTCAGGCTTGCGGCCCGCCGAGACCAGCTCACCGGCCGCCGCGGCCACCGCGTCCAGGGTCGTGGACACGACGACCGTGCCGTCGGAGGCGCCCACCTCGGTCCAGCACCGGTCCGAGGCCGTACGGGCGTCCACGAACCGGACGTCTGCGCCCTGCGCGTCCCGCAGCGGCACGCCGGCGTACGCGGGCACTCCGACCGCGGCCGCGACGCCCGGGACGACCTCGAAGGGCACCCCGGCGGCGGCGCAGGCGAGCATTTCCTCGGCCGCGTACGTATCAAGTCCCGGGTCCCCGGACACCGCACGGACGACCCGCCTGCCGCCCCGCGCAGCCTCCATGACAAGATGAGCGGCATCCCGGGCAGCGGCCGGGAAAGCGGCGGTTGTTGACGTGCCGTCAACGACCGTCAGCTGGGGCGTGCCCGTGCCCGGCGGCGAGACCGAAGAAGGGGCTGTATTCGTCGGCGCGACGTCTGTCTGTACGACGGAGACGCCCTGTCGGGCGTGCGTCCGGATCACGTCGAGCACCTCGTGCTCGGCGACCAGGACGTCCGCGTTCGACAGCGCCTCCACGGCGCGCAGAGTCAGCAGTCCCGGATCTCCGGGTCCGGCACCGAGGAAGGTGACGTGCCCGTGTTCAGGACCGGCGGCAGGAAGGGCGGTGGGGCTCAATGTGCTCGCTCCCCCATCAGACCGGCCGCGCCCTGGGCGAGCATCTCGGCCGCGAGTTCGCGACCGAGTGCCAACGCTTGGGTCTCCGTCTGGGGCACGGAACCGGTGGTGGACAACTGCACCATGCGGGTGCCGTCGGTCGTGCCGACGACGCCGCGCAGGCGCATTTCCTTGACAATCTGCCCGTCGGCCAGCAGGTCGGCCAGCGCGCCCACAGGGGCGCTGCAGCCGGCCTCCAGGGCGGCGAGCAGTGACCGTTCGGCGGTCACGGCGGCCCGGGTGAACGGGTCGTCGAGCTCGCCGAGCGTGGCGATCAGGTCCGCGTTGTCCGCGGCACACTCGATCGCCAGTGCCCCCTGGCCGGGGGCGGGCAAAACCGTGTCGACCGACAGGAAGTCGGTCACTTCGTCGATGCGGCCGATCCGGTGCAGTCCGGCCGCGGCGAGCACGACGGCGTCCAGCTCGCCGTCCCGCACATACCCGATTCGGGTATCCACATTCCCCCGTATCGGGACCGTCTCGATGTCCAGACCGTGGGTGCGGGCGTACGCGTTCAGCTGCGCCATGCGGCGCGGCGAACCGGTGCCGATGCGCGACCCGCGCGGCAGGTCCGTGAACTTGAGGGCGTCGCGGGCGATGATCACGTCCCGCGGGTCCTCGCGCTGCGGTATCGCGGCCAGGACCAGTTCCTCGGGCTGCGCGGTGGGCAGGTCCTTGAGCGAATGAACCGCGAAGTCGACCTCGCCCCGCACCAGCGCGTCGCGCAGTGCCGTCACGAAGACGCCGGTGCCGCCGATCTGCGCCAGGTGCTCGCGGGAGGTGTCGCCGTATGTGGTGATCTCGACCAGTTCGACGGGCCGCCCGGTCACCTGGCGGACGGTCTCCGCCACCTGACCGGACTGGGCCATGGCGAGTTTGCTCCGCCTGGTCCCCAGTCTCAGTGCCTTGTCAGTCATGCCGGTCGGTCCTTCTTGTCTGTGCTGTCCCCGGCCCGGGAGACGGCGGCGACCGTCTCGGGGTCGAGGTCGAACAGGGTGCGCAGCGCGTCCGCGTACCCGGCACCGCCGGGCTCGGCCGCGAGCTGCTTGACCCGTACGGTCGGCGCGTGCAGCAGCTTGTCAACGACCCGGTGCACAGCCTGGCGGATCTCGCCGCGCTGGCGTTCGTCCAGGTCGGGCAGGCGGCCGTCGAGCCGCGCGATCTCACCGGCGACGACGTCGGCGGCCATGGTGCGCAGCGCGACCACGGTCGGCGTGATGTGCGCCGCCCGCTGTGCCGCGCCGAAGGCCGCGACCTCGTCGGAGACGATACGCCGGACCTGGTCCACATCGGCCGCCATCGGGGCGTCGGCGGAAGCTTCCGCCAGCGACTCGATGTCGACCAGCCGCACGCCGGCCAGCCGGTGCACGGCCGCGTCGATATCGCGGGGCATGGCCAGGTCGAGGAGGAAGAAGACGGGCGCGGGGCGCTCGGCCACCGGCTCCGGCTTGCGCCGCTCGGGGATCCGGCCCACCGTGGCGGCGGTCGCGGCGAGCGCGGTGATCAGCTCGGCGTCCGCCTCGGGCGTACGGCGCTCCCGGCGGTCGACGGCCCCGCCCGCGACCCAGGCCGCGTGCTGCTCCAGCGTGGCCGCGTCCATACCGGCGACGGCGGCCTCGCCCATGACGGAGAAGCCGGGCTGTACGGCGGCCAGGTCCAGCGGGCAGTTCTCGTCGCTGCCGACGCTGGTGGGCGGCAGCGGGGCGACGGCGGCCTTCGGGGTCGTACGACCGCTGTCGGCGGGTCCGGTGACGACCGGCTGCCCGGTACGGCCCTCGACCGCGTGCGCGACCGCCTCCGCCCTGAGCACCAGGCCCGTCGCCCCGGTACAGGAGACGACGACGTCGGCACGTGTCAGCTCGTCCGGTACGGCGTCCATCCGTACCGCACGGGCGGCCACCGCGTTGTCGTCGGCCTCGGTCAGTATCTGCGCGAGCCGCTCGGCGCGCTCGAAGGTGCGGTTGGCGACGACGACCTCGGCGACCCCGGCCCGCGCCAGCGTCGCCGCGGCCAGCGAGGACATCGACCCGGCACCGATGACCAGCGCCTTCTTGCCCGCGGCCCAGTCCTCGACGGCTCCGCCGACGGCCAGCTGCTGCAGGCCGAAGGTGACCAGTGACTGCCCGGCGCGGTCGATGCCGGTCTCCGAGTGGGCGCGCTTGCCGACCCGCAGGGCCTGCTGGAACAGGTCGTTCAGCAGCTTGCCGGCGGTGTGCAGCTCCTGCGCCCGGGCCAGCGAGTCCTTTATCTGCCCGAGGATCTGGCCCTCGCCGACGACCATCGAGTCGAGCCCGCACGCCACCGAGAAGAGGTGATGGACGGCCCGGTCCTCGTAATGGACGTACAGATAGGGCGTGAGCTCCTCCAGTCCCACCCCGCTGTGCTGGGCGAGCAGCGTGGACAGCTCGGCGACACCGGCGTGGAACTTGTCCACATCGGCGTACAGCTCGATGCGGTTGCAGGTGGCGAGCACCGCGGCCTCGGTGGCCGGCTCGGCGGCGACCGTGTCCTGCAGCAGCTTGATCTGGGCGTCCGCGTTCAGCGCGGCCCGCTCCAGCACGCTCACCGGCGCGCTGCGGTGACTCAGTCCGACGACGAGGAGACTCATGCCGGCATCACGGCGGGTACGTCCCCGTCGGGCCCCTGCTCGGTGGAGTCGCCACGGGTGGCGGCGACGGGCAGCGCGGCGTCGCCCACGGCGGTCTCCATGGCGGTCTCCTCGCCGGCCTTGCGCTGCTCGTGGAAGGCGAGGATCTGGAGTTCGATCGAGAGATCGACCTTGCGTACGTCGACACCGTCCGGGACGGACAGCACGGTCGGCGCGAAGTTCAGGATGGAGGTGACCCCGGCGGCCACGAGCCGGTCACAGACCTGCTGGGCGGCGCCGGCGGGGGTGGCGATGACACCGATGGACACGCCGTTGTCCCGGATGATCTTCTCCAGGTCGTCCGTGTGCTGCACCGGAATGCCCGCGACCGGCTTTCCGGCCATCGCCGGATCGGCGTCGATGAGGGCCGCGACCCGGAAGCCACGGGAGGCGAACCCGCCGTAATTGGCCAGGGCGGCGCCGAGGTTACCGATACCGACGATGACAACCGGCCAGTCCTGGGTCAGGCCGAGTTCACGGGAGATCTGGTAGACGAGATACTCCACGTCGTAGCCGACACCGCGCGTTCCGTAGGAGCCCAGGTACGAGAAGTCCTTGCGCAGCTTGGCGGAGTTGACCCCCGCCGCGGCCGCGAGCTCCTCGGAGGAGACCGTGGGTACCGAGCGCTCCGACAGTGCGGTCAGGGCTCGGAGGTACAGCGGAAGCCGGGCGACGGTGGCCTCGGGAATCCCTCGGCTACGGGTCGCCGGTCGGTGTGTTCGGCCAGTTGCCACGGTGCTCCTGCGGGTAGAGCGGGGCTGCAGGCGGTCATACGTCCCCAGACCGCCCCGTCGACAGCAGGCTATGTCTTTGTGAACGCGTGCACAAAGATGGTGTCCGATTTGCCCGGCAGAAGTGACCGGGGTCACGCACCTTTCGCGCCCGCGCCGGGAACCGGCGCATACGCACCGACGTTCCTTCGTTACTGGGGGCAAAACCGCACACTCTCCTCACGAATCCCGCCCCCGAGATCAAACCGCCGTCGATCCTAAGCGACTTTCGGGCCGGTTTGGACTAGTCGGTCAGTGCCCGGCGCAGCCGCTCCTCGTTCACGCGCCAGAAGGTGTGCTGTTCACCATCGATCAGTACGACCGGGATCTGCTCCCAGTACTGGTCGTGCAGGGCGCGGTCCTCGGTGATGTCCTTGGGCTCCCAGGTCACACCGAGTTCGCCGCAGACTTTCTCGATCACGACCTGTGCGTCGTCGCACAGATGACAGCCGGGCTTGCGGATCAGTGTGACGAGCCGCTCGCGGGGGTCGGCCTTGCGCCGGAACAGTGGACTCATACCGGCCATTCTCTCGCCTGCCCCACACCCTTCCGATCAGCCCTTTAACGGCCCGGTCGCGGAGAGTTCACACCCTTCAAACCCCGGCGACCGAGGAAGCACCGAACAAACTGGCTATGCTCACGACATGGCCGCTCTCGGATGGCTCACCCCCCGTAGGCGCTCCGCCACGGCGCGCAGCGTGTTGGCAGGCGAGGCCTCGGCGGAGGCTGCCCGCAAGTCCTCGCAGGAAGCGCAGGAAACTCCGCAGGTCACCCGTGCGGAACCGGAGTTCCCGGTGCCGGGCGACGACAAGGCGGCCGCGTTCTTCGACCTCGACAACACCGTGATGCAGGGCGCCGCGCTGTTCCACTTCGGCCGGGGCCTGTACAAGCGGAAGTTCTTCGAGACGCGCGACCTCGCCAGGTTCGCCTGGCAGCAGGCCTGGTTCCGGCTGGCCGGCGTCGAGGACCCCGAGCACATGCAGGACGCCCGTGACTCGGCGCTGTCCATCGTCAAGGGCCACCGGGTCGCCGAGCTGGAGTCGATCGGCGAGGAGATCTACGACGAGTACATGGCCGACCGCATCTGGCCCGGCACCCGCGCCCTGGCCCAGGCCCACCTGGACGCCGGCCAGAAGGTGTGGCTGGTCACGGCGGCCCCGGTGGAGATCGCCCAGGTGATCTCCCGCCGCCTCGGCCTCACGGGCGCGCTGGGCACGGTGGCGGAGTCGGTGGACGGCGTCTACACGGGCAAGCTGGTCGGCGAGCCGCTGCACGGCCCGGCGAAGGCGGAGGCGGTACGCGCCCTGGCGGCAGCCGAGGGCCTGGACCTCTCCCGCTGCGCGGCCTACAGCGACAGCCACAACGACATCCCCATGCTCTCCCTGGTCGGCCACCCCTACGCCATCAACCCCGACGCCAAGCTCCGCAAACACGCCCGCGAAAAGGACTGGCGCCTCCGCGACTACCGCACGGGCCGCAAGGCGGCGAAGGTGGGCATCCCGGCGGCGGCGGGCGTGGGCGCGGTCGCCGGTGGCACTGCTGCCGCGATCGCCCTGAGCCGGCGTCGCCGTTGAGTCCGAGTGGGCGGACACGGCTCAGCGCCGTAGCGGTGGAGGCCATCCGCCGACCGCGGCTCCGCCTGTGCTGATCACGCAGTTCCCCGCGCCCCTGGGGGAGCCGCAGCCGCACCTCACAGCGAGCAGCGCCCCACCCTCGTCCAGCAGCAGTCCCGCGCGCCCGGATTATGCCGCGGCCACTTCAACACGCCCCGTACCTCGCCGAAACTAGCCCCTTTCCGATCAACAACCGATCAGGCTAGGGCACTTGATAGGCCGTCAACCGGTAACAGAAGCGACGCAATCGATGATTTGAGCAACTCGGTGTAGCAGTGCCTGCACGAAGCGTTATTCTCCTCAGACGCAAACCGGTACCTCTCCGTCGCTACGACGGGTGAACGGTCCCGCACTGCACGTGATGGAAGCTCTGCCTCTGGGAGTCCCGTGTACCCACACGTCGGGGTTGACGCCTCGGGCCTGGCTACGCTGCGCGCAACAGTCGCGACGGTCAAAGAGACGCTGCGCGGCCTCGTCCCCACCGCGTACGCCGTCCCCGCCTTCGCCGCCGCCACGCCCACCGGCCCGTGCTACGCGCTGGCCGACGGCAGTGCCGCCGTCGGCAGACGAGGGCGCTCCGCCGGCGCGGGCGCAGCCACCACCGCCCGCCGCCCGGCCGCCGACAGCGACAGCGCCCGGATGATGGACCTGGTCGAACGCGCTCAGGCGGGCGAGGCCGAGGCCTTCGGCCGACTGTACGACCAGTACAGCGACACGGTGTATCGGTATATCTACTACCGCGTCGGCGGCCGGGCCACGGCCGAGGACCTCACCAGCGAGACCTTTCTGCGGGCGCTCAGAAGGATCGGCACCTTCACCTGGCAGGGCCGCGACTTCGGCGCCTGGCTGGTGACGATCGCCCGGAACCTCGTCGCAGACCACTTCAAGTCCAGTCGCTTCCGGCTGGAGGTCACCACCGGCGAGATGCTCGATGCCAACGAGGTCGAGCGCTCCCCGGAGGACTCCGTCCTCGAGTCGCTCTCCAACGCCGCGCTCCTCGACGCCGTACGCCGCCTCAACCCGCAGCAGCAGGAGTGTGTGACGCTCCGCTTTCTGCAGGGCCTCTCGGTCGCCGAGACCGCCCGCGTCATGGGCAAGAACGAGGGTGCCATCAAGACCCTCCAGTACCGCGCCGTTCGCACCCTGGCCCGGCTTCTGCCGGACGACGCGCGCTGAGCCACAGCCCGCGCCCCACCACACACGGCGACGCTCAACTCACGTTCCGTGATGGCTCGTTGCCTTTCCGATCCGGTCATCCGCCGTCCGTAACCCAAGTGCCGCGCCAGTCGTTGTGCGGGATACAGGCTCCCTGTGGTCACGTCTGGCCGACCCTGATCACTCGATCGTGTGGAAGTGGTCGCGGGCGTGCAACCCTCAGGACCCCCTGGGGAGTCGACCGTGATGACGAGAGGAGGTGCCGCCAGTGATCGCGAACGTATCGGCACACCGGCGGGCGAACGCCTTCGCCCAGGCCCTGGATGAGCTGTCCGACCGGGACACGGCGGCCGAGCAGTCCGTAAGCCCGGCGGGTTGCCCGCCGACCGCCGAGGAACAGACCGAGCGGGGCGAACTCCTCGCCCTCGCCGGGGACCTCGGTGCGCTGCCAAGCCGCAGCTCGACCCCGAGGTCAAGGTCGTGCAGCGCGCCCAACTGGTGGCCGCGATGGAGGCCATGCTCCAGGAGGGCACCGGGGCGGCGGACGTATCGGTACCCAGACAGAAGGGCGCGCACCGGGCGAGCCCGCTGGCCAAACTCCGCCCGCGCTCCCGGCTGACCAAGGGCCTCGCCGCGGGCGGGCTCAGCGTCGGCGTGGCCGCCGGAGCCTTCGGCGGGGTCGCCGCCGCCAGCTCCGACGCCCTGCCCGGCGACTCGCTGTACGGCCTCAAACGCGGCATCGAGGACTTCAAGCTCAACTACCTGACCGACGGCGACGACGCACGCGGCCAGACCTATCTGGACCAGGCTTCGACCCGGCTCAGCGAGGCCCGTCGGCTGATGGAACGCGGCCGCAGCGGCCACCTGGACCACGAGTCCATCGGCGAGATCCGCCGCACGCTCTCCGGCATGCAGCGCGACGTCACCGAGGGCCACCGCCTGCTCCACGAGGCCTATGAGGCCGACCCCGGCTCGCTCGGCCCGATCCAGGCCCTGTCCACCTTCTCCCGCGCCCACCGCGAAGCCTGGAGCGTGCTCAGCGGCAAGCTGCCCGTGCAGCTCGGCGACGTCAAACAGCAGGTGTCGTCGGTGTTCGACGCCATAGACCAAGAGGTCGCCCCGCTGCAGTCGCTGCTCCCGCAGTCGCCCGCCCAGGGCGGCGACGGCAAGCACCAGGGCTCCGGCTCGGCGAGCAACGGCACCTCTGGCGGCCACCGGTCGACCCCGCCCAGCGCCTCCGGCCACAACCCGTCCTCCGGCAAGCACCCGAGCACCGGCGACCCGAGCGGCACGGCGGGCGGCAGCGGCGGCGTGGGCCTCATCGGCGGCGACACGGGCGGCCTGCTCGAACCACCGAAGACCGGCCCCGGCAGCGGCACCCCGTCCACCACCAAGCCCCCGTCCACCACCCCGGACGTCACCATCCCACCCCTCCTCCCGGGCCTGCTGCCAGGCCTCGGCATCGAGGGCGAGGACACACACTGACACCGATACGGCTATGACGGTGGGGGGCACCCTTCCCGAGCGGGGTGCCCCCCACCGTCAGAAGAACACCGACCGCCGCTGCACCAACAGCTTGTACAGCGTGTGCTGGATCTGCTCCCGTACCTGATCGGTCAGGTTGAACATCAGCATCGGATCCTCGGCGGCCTCCGCCGGATACCCGTCCGTCGGAATCGGCTCACCGAACTGAATCGTCCACTTGGTCGGCAGCGGAACCGCACCGAGCGGCCCCAGCCACGGGAACGTGGGCGTCAACGGGAAGTACGGAAAGCCCAGCAGCCGCGCCAGCGTCTTCGCGTTGCCGAGCATCGGATAGATCTCCTCCGCCCCGACGATCGAGCACGGAATGATCGGCGCCCCCTGCCGCAGGGCCGTGGAGACGAAGCCGCCCCGGCCGAACCGCTGCAGCTTGTACCGCTCGCTGAAAGGTTTCCCGATGCCCTTGAAGCCCTCCGGCATCACCCCGACCAGCTCACCCTGACCCAGCAGCCGCTCCGCGTCCTCCGCGCACGCCAGGGTGTGCCCCAGCTTGCGGGCCAGCTCGTTGACCACCGGCAGCACGAAGACCAAGTCGGCCGCGAGCAGCCTCAGATGCCGGTCGGCCGGATGGTGGTCGTGCACCGCCACCTGCATCATCAGCCCGTCCAGCGGCAGCGTCCCCGAGTGGTTGGCGACGATCAGCGCCCCGCCCTCGGCCGGGATGTTCTCGATGCCCTTCACCTCGACCCGGAAGTACTTCTCGTACACCGGCCGCAGCAGCGACATCAGGACCTGGTCGGTCAGCTCCTCGTCGAAACCGAAGTCGTCGACGTCGTAGTCCCCGGTCAGCCGGCGCCGCAGAAAGGCCAGCCCGGCCGCCACGCGCTTCTCCAGGCCCCCGCCGGGCCCGTCGGCACCCGACCGCTCCAGTGGCTCCTCCTCACGGCTCACAGGCCCATCTTCCTGCGCCCGGACCCGGCCCGGCAGCGGCTGGACCTCACCCAGCTCCCCGGCCTCGCCGAGGGAGCCGCGCCGGCTGCCCGTGCTCCGGCGCCGCGCCGGGCGCTGAGCTGCGCCCCCGCGGGACCGGTCGTCGTCGAACGGAATGACCTTGGCGTCCGCCATCGTGTGCCGCTCTCCTCAGTTGGCGCTGTGCGTCGTGGTCCGGCCGCCGCCCCCCGCGGCCAGCGCGGCGATCCGGTCGACGGCCCCCGCGAGGGCCTCCGGCGGCACCAGCCCGGGACCCTGGCCCCGGGCGAAGTCCGCGAACGTCTCCGCCGTCGTGTACCTGGGCGTGAAGCCCAGCGTCTCGCGCATCTGGACCGTGTCCACCACACGCCCGTGCGTGAGCAGCCGGATCTGCTCCGGCGAGAAGTCCGTCATTCCGAGCGTACGCACCAGCGAACCCGCCCAGGTGACGGCGGGCAGCAGCAGCGGCACGGTCGGCCGCCCGAGCCGCCGGGAGCACTGCGAGAGCAGCAGCACACCGTCCCCGGCGATATTGAACGTGCCGCTGTTGAGGGTGCCCCGGCGCGGCTCGTGCGAGGCGATCCTGAGCACCTCGACGACGTCGTCCTCGTGCACGAACTGCAGCCGCGGGTCGTAGCCGAACACGGTCGGCAGCACCGGCAGCGCGAAGTACGAGGCGAGCGGGGTGTCCGCGGCCGGCCCGAGGATGTTGGCGAACCGCAGCACGCACACCGCGACGTCCGGCCGCCGCCGGGCGAACCCGCGCACATACCCCTCGACCTCGACGGTGTCCTTCGCGAAGCCGCCGCTCGGCAGTGACTTGGGCGGGGTCGTCTCGGTGAAAACGGCCGGATCGCGCGGTGCGGAGCCGTAGACGTTCGTACTGGACTTCACCACCAGCCGCCGCACGGTCGGCGACTTCTGGCAGGCGCCGAGCAGCTGCATGGTGCCGATGACGTTGGTCTCCTTGACCGTGGCCCGGCTGCCGCTGCCCAGCGCCGTGCCCGTCACATCCATGTGGACGACCGTGTCGGCGCCCGTCTCGGCGAGCACCCGGGCGATCGTCGGCAGCCGGATGTCGGCCTGGATGAAGTCCGCCCCGCCCAGATGGTGCGCCGGTGGCACCGCGTCCACGGCGATCACCCGGTCGACCTCAGGATCCCGCTGGATCCGCCGCACGAACCGGCCGCCCAGTTGCCGGGCCACTCCGGTGACGAGCACGACCTTCCCCAAGATCAGCGCCTTCTTTCTACGACCGCCGTGTGTGCGGCCAACTTAGCGGGTTGATGTTGCGCTGTGATGACCACCCGATGCACGAAGTGACGGAAATTCACTGATCGGAATATGCCGGGTACGACCGTGCGAGTACCCGGATATGCCTGTGGCCCCCCACCAGTACCGATGGGAGGCCACAGACAGCGCCGACACGCTCTCGCGCGCCGCTTACTTCTTGTTGCGACGCTGAACGCGCGTGCGCTTGAGCAGCTTGCGGTGCTTCTTCTTGGCCATCCGCTTGCGCCGCTTCTTGATAACAGAGCCCACGACTACCCTCGCTCACTTCTCATCACTCGGTTGTTTGGGCGCCATGGGCCCACACGACCTACGAGGGGCTAGCCTACCCAACCGAGCGCCCAGGTCGTAATCGAGGGGGTACCCCGGGGTAACCCGAGGGTCGCCGTCAGGCAGTCTCCACCCCCACATAGCTGTCACGGAGGTACTCGTGTACCGCTTGTTCCGGGACGCGGAAGGACCGCCCCACCCGGATCGCGGGCAGATGACCGCTGTGCACCAGGCGGTACACGGTCATCTTCGACACTCGCATCACCGAGGCGACTTCCGCCACGGTAAGGAACTGAACCTCGTTCAGAGGCCTCTCGCCAGCTGCAGCCATGACACACCTGAACCTTCCGCACTCGACGGCCACCGGCTTCCCCTTCCGGTGACTCTTCGTCGTTGCGTGCTCACTCCCCAATGTAGGGGCGGGTGATGCAAGTGGGGAAGAGGTGCACCCATCGCAGGCCTACTGTGACAGACATGCTCGTTTGAGTACGTAGCGGGTAAGCGGCCGGTAGTGAGCAGACCGCACTGCGTCATCAACCGGAACGGCGACGGACACGCGCCCCTCCGCCTCCCCCACGAACAGCGCCGGATCATCGGTGTCGGCCAGACCGATGGCCTCGAACCCCAGCTGACCAGCACCGCAGACCCAGCCGTGGTCCCCCACGACCAGCTCGGGCAACGGCCCGCCGCCCTCCGCCGCGGCCTCCAGCACGACCCGAACCGGCAGCGGCGAATGACAGTGCACGCCCGGCTCACAACCGGGGCGCCCACCGTCGGTTTCCCGCACCAACCCGACTCCTCGTGCGTAGTCCACCGCACACGTACGTAGACCGAACCGGGTCAATATGTCGACACAGCGACCCTGCGCCGGAGTGAGCACGTCACATCCCGCCGCCGAGAGCGCGTCCGCGAGTCCGGCGTAGAACCCGAGCAGCCGCTGCGGATGCCCGGTCCCGAACAGCACCGGCGCGCCCCGCCTGGCCGCCTCCCGGATCCGACCCGCGAACGCGTCCAGCGCGGCCAGCGTCCGCTCCGGATCGATCACATCCGGTCCCGAAGTGTGCCCGGGATCGGCCGAAACCCCGCACTTCTCCGCCATGAGCCGCAGTAAATCCGGCTGCCCCCAGGCCCCTTCAGGATCGATCCCGATCAACACCCGGGGATCCCGGGCGGCGAAGAGCCGATAACTCCGCAGACTGTCCTCCCGAGAGGTCCCCACCTCCCCGGCAAGCCGAACAGCCAGCAGATGCGCGCGTAGAGCTCCGCTGGTCGACACGGATGCGATGGTGACGCATCGGGGAGGAGGTGCGGGACGAAACCGGGGGAATTGCGCACAGTTGGCGTAATGGGCGCCGTCGGCTTCGCAGTGCCGCTGCGGGCGGTCGTGCCGCTGGGGCGGCGCGGGCAAGCGCCGCCACCCGCCCAGCACCAGCCGCGCCGCGCTACGGCAGAAGCCCTCGCAGCGGAAACACGGCCCGCCGAGTGGCCAGCACAGCCTGATCCAGCCGATCCGCAGGGTCGTAACCCGCATCCCACGACGCCCAACTCACCGGCCACCGCCCATCAGTCATCCGCTGCGGCCCCAACTGCCGAGTCCGGGCGAACACCTCCTGACGCCACCCCTCAGGAATCACCGTCTCCGGCGCCACCGGCCGCCCCGCCGCGATCCCCACCAGATGCGTCCACGACCGGGGCACGACATCCACGACCGCGTACCCCCCACCCCCCAACGCGACCCACTTCCCCCCGGCGTACTCGTGCGCCAGCTCATGACACGCCACCTGCACGGCCCGCTGCGCGTCCAGCGAAACGGCAAGATGCGCCAGCGGATCCTCGAAGTGCGTGTCAGCCCCGTGCTGCGACACCAGCACCTGCGGCCGGAACTCCGCGAGCAGCTCCGGCACCACCGAGTGAAACGCCCGTACCCACCCCGGGTCCCCGGTCCCCGCCGGCAACGCCACATTCACGGCGGACCCCTCCCCGGCCCCGGCACCGACCTCCTCCGGCCACCCGGTCTGCGGGAACAACGTACGGGGATGCTCGTGCAGCGAGATCGTCAGAACCCGCGGATCCTCCCAGAACGCCGCCTGCACCCCGTCCCCGTGATGCACGTCGACATCCACATAGGCGACCCGCTCGGCTCCCAGCTCCAGCAGCCGGGCGATGGCCAGCGAGGCGTCGTTGTAGATGCAGAACCCCGACGCACCCCCCGGCATCGCATGATGCAGCCCGCCCGCGAAGTTCACGGCGTGCTCGGCATCCCCCCGCCACACCGCCTCCGCCGCCCCCACGGACTGCCCGGCGATCAACGCGGACACCTCGTGCATCCCGGCGAACGCGGGATCATCGACCGTACCGAGCCCGTACTCCCCCCGCGCCCCTGCCGGATCGGCCGACGCGGCCTTCACCGCATCGATGTAGTCCTCCCGGTGGACCAGCCGCAGCGTCGACTCACCGGCCGGCTTGGCCGCGACGACCGCCACCTCCCGGTCGAGCCCGAGGGCACCCACCAGTTTCCGGGTCAGCGCCAGCCGGACCGGATCCATCGGATGGTCCGGGCCGAAGTCATAGCCCGTTACTGCCTCGTCCCACATCAGCTGTGCGCGGCCGCTCATGCCCGCCACCGTATCGGTCCGGTTGAGCGGCGAACGACCTGGCGTACACCAACGTCACCAGCACCAACACCATCGGCACAAGCATCGCCCCCCGATAGCTCCACGCCTCCCCCAGAGCCCCCACCAACGGCGAACCGACCAGAAAACCCACGTAATTGAAAATATTGAGCCGCGCGATGGCCGCGTCCGAAGCCCCCGGACCGTGATTTTCAAAAGCGTGTCGCCCCGCCGCCGCGAACGTCTGCGGCACCAGCACACACAACCCCAGCCCCAGCAGAGTGAACCCGATCATCCCGACCCACGCCCCGGGTGCCGAGGCCACCACCGCGAACCCGCCGGCCGCCACCAGCGTCCCGAGCCGTACGACCGCCACCGCCCCGAACCGCCGCACCCCGAAGTCCCCGATGGCCCGCCCCAGCAGCGTGGTCACCATGTACACGTTGTACGGCACGGTCGCCAGCTGCTCCGAGCTGCCCAGCACGTCCTTCAGATACTTCGCGCTCCAGTTGGAGACCGTCGAGTCCCCGATATAGGCGAAGGTCATCACCAGACAGAGCGGCAGCAGCAGCTTGAAGACAACACCTGTGCCCTGACCCCGCTCCTCCCCCAAGGGCGCCGGATCGCCGTCGACGTACCACCGGCTCCCCACCAGCGTCGCCGGCAGCAGCACGACCACCACCGGCAGATACGACACCCACAGCGCGAGATGCCAGTGCGCCCCGACCCACGCCAGCGAGGCGCCCAGAATCCCGCCCAGGCTGTACGCGGCATGAAAGCTGAGCATGATGCTGCGCCCGTACGACCGCTGCAGGCTCACCCCGAGCATGTTCATGGAGGCGTCGAGCGCCCCCACGGCCAGCCCGAACGCGCCCAGCGCCACCGCCAGCCCGGCGATCCGCCCACCCGCCCCGGCACCGAGCAGCGCCAGCAACACCACCGGCTGGGACCAGCGCAGCAGCCGACTGGGCCGTATCCGCTTCACCAACTGCTCGGTGGTCACACTGCCGACCCCGGCGAGGACCGGTACGGCGGCCAGGAAGAGCGGCAGCAGCGCGTCGGAGACCCCGTACCGGGCCTGAATGGCCGGGATGCGCGTCACCAGCAGCGCGAAGGTGGCGCCCTGAGCGAAGAAGCTGAACGCCAGCGAGGCCCTGCCGCGCCGCAGCACATCAGTCATGGCGGCGAGCGTAGGGCCCCGGGCTACCTGTGGGTAGATCCAGCCAAAGATGAATTTCCCTCAGCTTGACCGACCGGGTCTCACGCGGCGACGGCCAGTCCGGACTGCTCCGGCTGCTCCTGCTGGGTGGCCTTGCCGTCCTCCACCTCGGCGGCCAGCATCTTCTCCATCGGTCCGGCGGCCAGCCCACCGCTCACCACGAACCCGATCACCATCGCGCCTGTGAGGCAGACACTGCCGAGCCACACCATCGTGTCCACGGGAATGGTGTACGCGCCCACAACCCGGGCCACACACTCGGCGAGCAGCACCAGCCCCCAGACGACCGAGAACGCCTTCTCCTTGCTCCGGAAGGCCGCGGACCGGTCCGACGCCCCGGACAGGAGCCGCTCCCAGGCGGCCTCCTTCTCCGCGTCCCCCTTCACCAGGAACGGCTTCATGCCCGCGGTCATCATCGGCTTGCCCAGCCAGACGGAGGCGAGGATCCCGAAGGCGACGACGCTGCTGACCCCGCTGTCCTTGGCGAGCATCAGCCGCGGGTCACCGGAGACGAAGCTCAGCAGCAGCGAGACGACGTTGACGACCAGGATGAGACCGGCCAGACCGTTGGTCTTGCGCTCCCTCAGCAGGCCCCACACGGTCCGCACCGCCGGCACCACGCTGCTGCAGGCGAGGGAGGCGAAGGTGCTCATCCCGAAGGCGTCCTTGAACAGGTAGTACGAGCCGAGCGGCACGGCCACGTCCAGGAGCAGCGGCCGGAAGTTCTGGATCCCCGTGTTCTTCGTCATGCCCTCAGCTTCGCCGCCACGGGCGGTCCGCCAGTAGAAACGATCGTCCGGAGGTGCGTATGACAATTGTCAGACCGGGACCGATGGCTCAGGTCATACCAGCAGGTCAGCCAACTCACCCATGGTGGCGAAGAGTTGATCGGCCCCCGCCAGCTTCGCCGCCGGCGTCATCGCGGTGAACCCATAGACAGTCATCCCGGCCGCCACAGCCGCCTGCACACCCAGCGGAGAGTCCTCCACGACCAGGCACCGCTCCGGCGCCACCCCCATCCGCTCGGCGGCGTACAGGAAGAGATCAGGCGCGGGCTTGCCCCGCCCCACGTCCTCTGAGCTGAAGATCCGCTCCTCCGCGAACCACCGGTCGAGCCCGGTCGTACGATGCCCGACCCGGATCCGCGCATGGCTCCCGGACGAGGCCACGCAGTACGGCACCCCGTCCGCGGCCAGCTTCTCCAGTACGACGTCCACGCCGGCCACCGGCTGCAACTCCCGCTCGAACGCGGCGAACACGCGCGCGTGGAAGAGGTCATCGAAGTCGTCAGGCAGCCGCTGACCGGTCCGCTCCAGTACGAGGTCATGGATCCGATGCATCGCCGAGCCCATGTAGTCCCGGATGGAGTCCTCGTACGAGGTCGGGTGGCCCAACTCGGTCAGATAGGCGGCCAGATGCCGGTTGGAGATGGGCTCGCTGTCGACGAGTACCCCGTCGTTGTCGAAGATCACCAGGTCATAGCGCATACATTCGAGCTTAAACGCAGAAAGGCCCACGCCATGCGGCGTGGGCCTTTCTCAAGTTTT